>JAKLKA010000005.1 GCA_023150915.1 Polyangiaceae bacterium | reverse complement strand
CGCAAGCCCGACAGCAACGCGTCGAGTAGGCTCGGTGCCCCGCATCCTGGCGCTTGCGCTGTCGCGACCGTGCCCGACATGGCCAGCAGTCTGCGCGCGCGCGGCCGAGCACACCATCAGGCCGCCTGTAAGGGGCTTACGTCCCGGCGCCACACGCCAGCGCTCGCGAGTTTGCATCCGCGACCAGGCTGACGCCGTCGAGCGTGAGGTCGAGAGCCTTTTCGAACGCCACGACGACGAAGTTGGACGGGAGCCACGCCTTGCCCTTTAGACGGATCTCGGGCTCGTCGCCCTGGGTCGAGAAATGGGCGGGGCACGGCCTCACGTTCACCGAAGTCGCCGTGCCCTCGATGACGATCGCGTTCAGCGAGGCCGTGCGCGAAAGCTCGCCTTGGATGTCGGTCACGAGGCACGCGCCCTCGTGCACGAGGCGGAGGCCACCCTCGATCTCTTGCACGCTCACGCCGTTGGGCGCGCACTTACCGATACAGGGCTGGCCTCCCCCGTTCGCGGGAGCAATGCCGCCGAGAGATTGCTGGCCGAGGGTCGGAAGCGGTCCGGAATCGCCGGCCTCGGGGCTGGACACGCAAGCGGCGAGTGAGAGCGCGACCGGAAGAACCGCGAGAACGACGAAACTGTGCTTGGGCATCTGGGCTTCTCCCGCTCTGGTGACCCACCGCCGGGCCCACACAACGCTGTCGTGTGTTGTGGGTGTCACGGAGGAAAGGTCGGATATTCACCCTTATTAACCGACACCACGCTGCCTGTCAACGCCCATCAACAACTCGCTCGTCCTCGATACGCTTGCGTCCACGAAAACCGCGATGGCCGATCGCGTGTGACCAGGGCATGGCTGTCGACTCGGCAAATGCGACTTTCGATCGTGGTGACGCGATCGACGGCGATTCCCTGACGCGCGCCGAAGATGCCGATCAGCGCGGGCGTATGCTGGTGGAGCAATGACCCTCCACGCGACCCCCCGGGATGCACCAGTGCGCCGAGATGCTCCACGCAGCCATCGAGGCGCCGCTCAGATCCATGGGCGTCGTCCACGTCGAGATCGTGGCGCGCGGCACGCCGAACGCCGGTAAGTACTGGGTGGGCTATAGGCTCGCACCCGGGATGCAGCGTTCGCAGCGCGAGCTCACTGAGCAGGTAAAGCTCAGCTTCCCCGGCACGCTGAGCTGCCAGCTGCTCAGCGTGGTGCCCGTGGAGCGACTGCCCGAGACCGACCCCGGCGTGATCGAAGAGCAGCGGCGACTGCGCCGTCCGACCTTCGGCATGGTGGTGTTCTTCGGCATGCTCGCTCTCGTTCCACTCGGTTTCGTCGGCTACATGCTCTTCGGCATGCGCGGGGATCTGATCGTCACTGCGCCGCTCAAGGGTGCGGGCACCGCGGAAGCGCGCTTCGTCGCCACCGGCGGCGACCTGGCGCTGTGGGCGAGCCTGGAGGGATCAGGGTCCGGCAGCCCCGGCTCCAAGGCGCTCAGGAAGATCCTGCCGGTTCGGTACGACATCGAGGTGATTCACGACGGCAAGCTCCTGCATACGCTGAGCGTCGAGACGCAGCGGCGTCGCCCCAATCAGAGACTGATCTGTACGATGGCGCCGAACTGCGAGGTCTACCTCGAGGACCTGCCGAAGCTGCCGCCCGGCCCGGTGCTCCTGCGCGTGAAGGGGACGCCGGCCCCGGTCTTCACGAGCGTGAAGGACATGTCGCTGCTCGTGCGCAAGGGAACCTTCTGAGCAATGGTGATCCCAGCAGCCGACGCGCACCGTGGGATGACCTGCACGCTCGCGTCGGGATCAGGGCTCGGTGACGAGCGCCGCGTTCCCCGCCGCTGCCGGCGACAACTGGTCCGCCCCGGAGCGCCACCGCCAAGGTGGCACGGTGGGGGGCGCTGACAGGCTCGAACGAGCTCGAGGCTGGCGTCGGCCGCTCGCGTCTCGCGCGCGGCACGTTGCCTCGCCCGCTGGTCGCGACGTACAAAGGGGCATGACCCGCTGGATCGCGCTCAAAGCCCGCGCCGACTGCCCCGAGTGCGGGCAGCCGGTGATGATCAACGGACCGTGGGCGAACATGCGCTGCCCGAGCTGCCAATCGAAGAGCCCGATCGCGTACTGGTGGCCGAAGGTGGTGGAGAACGCTCTGGAGAAGGGGGCGAAGGGGCGCAACTTCGCGACGAAGTTCGCGGCGGATACGGGCAAGCCGGTCACCGCGCTGCACTATGCGGTAAACAGGGACCAACCGCCGATCTGTTCCAGCTGCGACGCCGTGCTCGAGGGCGTCGACGCCATCGCGGCGGGCACCGACGGCTCCTTCCACTGTGCGGCGTGCGGCGCAGCCCACGAGACGTTCCCGGCACCGAAGAACCTCCACCCGGGCGCAGAGCAGATCTTCCTGGGCACCCGGTCGAGCGAGCAGCTCGCCGAAGCGGCGCAAAAGGACGCCAAGCCGGTGCTCTTCGACTGCACGAACTGCGGTGGCAACCTGAAGATCACCTCGGCGACGACCCGGATCTTGACCTGTGGATACTGCGAGGCAGATCTGTTCCTGCCCCAGGCGCTGTGGAGCGCGCTCCACCCCGTGAAGAAGCGTCGCGCCTTCTGGGTGCGCATGCGCTGAGCGTGCGCGCGAAGCCGCCGCGCGGATGGAGCGGACTTGGCGCGAGCGGGCGAGCTCGCAGCCATCTTCTGAGCTTCGGCTTGTCTTTGGTGTGCACGCCGCCCGCGCGCGAGGAGCCGCTCCGTGGGCGCCTCGAGCCCCCCTATCGCCTGAGCGAATTTGGTGTGAGTCTTCTCGCGGTGATGCCGGCGGAACCGGACCATTCGGATCTCGAGGCCTACGCCTACGGCGCCAAGGGCGAGCCCCAGCAGCATCTCTACGTCGTCGACTCGATCATTCCCGGGTTGGCCTTGCTCATCCTCGGCGTCACCTGGTGGCGACGCAAAGCCAGGCAGCGCGACGCCGAGCAGGCCGAGGAGCAGGCGGGCGACCCAACGCTCGAACCCGGCCTACGGGTGCTGGTCGGCACGGTACGCGAGATCGACGCGGGGGACGCCGCGGTGCGTGTCCGGATCGTGCAGTACGGCAAGGAGCGGCGTGGCAAGAGCAGCTACACCACCACTTGGACCGAGGTCCAGCGGCAGGTCGAGACGTCGGCGTTCCAGCTCGAGCTGGCGAACGGCGCGTCGGTGCGAGTCGAGCCGGGGCCGGCGCCCAAGCTGGTCGACGAGCTCTCGGGTTGGACCCGAACGGACCTGACCGAGCGAGTTGCCGTGTCGGAGCTCCGCGTCGGTGAGCGGGTCTACGCTTCGGGTCAGCTGCTCCTGGTGCGCGACCCGGCGGGTGCCTATCGCGGCGGCGCGTCGTGGGTGCTCCGACCGCCACCCGGCCAGTCCATGCTGCTCTCCACCCGCGGGCTAGCCAGACCCTGGCGAGAGGGCAAGGCGCG
Organism: Polyangiaceae bacterium; assembly: GCA_023150915.1. Taxonomy (GTDB): domain Bacteria; phylum Myxococcota_A; class Polyangia; order Polyangiales; family Polyangiaceae; genus JADJKB01. The sequence goes on along the minus strand of JAKLKA010000005.1, from coordinate 112,081 downwards.
CGCGGCCCAGCGCGCGCGCTGGGTGGTGGTCGTCGCCCTGCTCGCGCAGCTCTGCGCGCTCCCCTACTATGTGGCGGTCTTCGCCGGCGCCCCGGCCAAAGCCACCATCGTGGACCGTCAGTTCGTACCCGCGGCGCCCAAGAAGATGCAGTCGTGCCGCGTACGCTACCGCGTCGAGACCAGCGGCAAGACCCACGAGGACGAGGTCTCCTGCGAGAAGTACCAGCGTCTTCAGCTCGGGACGACGGTCCCCGTCCACGTCACTCCGCTCGAGACCACCCTCGGGCCGCACCCGACGGCGCACGGCGCCTTCTTCCTCTTCCCGAGCGGCGCGATGCTCGTGGTCGCGGTCTGGGCCGTCGTCTCCACGCTGGGTCGGCGCGAGTGGCACCAGCGAAAGCTGGTGCACGAGGTGCCTGGGCGGCTCTGACTCGACGCGCTCGACCTCTGCCACGCGAAGTCGCGCGCCGACGTCACGGGTCAGCGAAGATTGATTCGGCCTCCAAGACGGTGGCCATCGCCGCGGTGTGGTACGGCGGTCGAGGCGCCGGGCCTCCGCTGTAGCGTGGCCCCAAGCCGTATGACGAGACACACGTTCACCCGCGAACGCCGAGCGTCATCTATCAGACCGCGAGGCGCGGCAGAGCGGGCGCATTGCCACAGACAGTGAGGACGTCCGCGGCGCAAAACCGACGTTTGGGCTCGCCTGGCCGGCGCTCGGAGGCTGGGACGTCCAGCTCGTGGCAAGGGCCTATGGGACCAGAACGACAGTTACGATCGTTCCGCTGAAGACATGGACTTCACAGCCGTCCGCACCGAAGCGCGGGCGTCCGACGACGACGAGTGCCGCATCAGAATGGTCGCCGGCGGTAGGGGCTTCGGCCCCAAACCCGCGCCGTGAGTAGGCGCTCCTCCCGACGGAGAACGATCATGCGGCTCTACGGCTTCGCAGCCGCAACCCGCGAATGGCAGCGTGATTCGTCGTCGAAGCGCCCTCGCGTCGTTGGTCTACTTCGGTCTTCGAACCTCTCACACATCAGGATCAGGAGCTAGAATACGAAAAGGTAACGGGAGAACACGTGGCGCTGCTCGACTGGGTCACTTCATGGCAGTTAGGCAGCAGCCGGCGGCCGCATGCCCGAGAAAAGGCACTCGCTAGTTCGCGACCACATACCAGTTGTCGCCCAGGCGGCCGAGCCATCTTGTCCATCCGCCGGGTGGTGGCGAACTCAGCAGGCGGTTCGCCGTGGCTTCGTCGGCCAGGCGAACAAAGCCCAGGTGACCGGCGAAGCCATGCGAAACGACTAGGAAGGAAGCGCCGACCGGCTGTTTCATTGGGCCCTCCGTGGACGATTCCTGCAGCATGATGGCCCAATAGGCCAAATGGCGGTGTTCTGGCTTCATCCGGCGGGGATACGTTCCGCGCATCACGTCATCCGCTATCGCATCGTATGCCATTCGATTTGATTCGAACCGATGGCGAATCAGCCGCATGCCACCAGTACGGCCGGCGGCACCACCGATCGCCAGCGCTACGGCTAGGGCAATAGGCGGGAGGAGGCAGCTGCGGCGTCTGCCGGCCTTCCATCGCCAGACCGTCAGCGGGACCTCCAATGCGAGGAGCCCCAGAAGCGCAAGGAAAAGGAAAAACCCTGCGAATGAGGGCACCCAAAGTCCAGCCGAGTCAAAGGCGGATGCGAAGACGTAGACGACGCAAAGCGCGTACTGGACCCAGCCGGCCCTGAAGAGCTCCGGCGCGACGCCAATGAGCCGCTGCGCTGTCGATCGCAATCGTCTGCCCAATCAACGGCGTTCACCCGCGAACACCGAGCGCAATCCTATCAGACCGCGAGGCGCAACCGAGCGGGCGCAGTGCCGCAGGCAGTGAGGGCGCCCGCGACGCGGAACGAACGGTGAAACTCGCCTGACCGGCGTTCGGCGGGTGGAAGTCGAGTCATCCAGCTCGTGGTTTAGGTCACTGCGCAAACACGTATGTGGCAGTGGCGCCAACAAAAATGCCGACGTTGTCCTCTGGCTCGTTGCGAGGCGGCAGCTCCAGCACTGGATCGTTCGGCGGCGGGGGCTGATTCTTGCAACGGGGCGGTGTAAGTGGAATGAAGTCGAACTGAGCGCCAAACTCGTATTGTGACCTCGCGCCGAGCCGCGCGCCGAACTCGGCCGAGCCGCCGATTGCCGCGTCGCGATACGAAACATCACCACATAGAGATGATTCGTAGCTCCCGGAGAGGACGGCAGCGACAGGTCCGACACGGGCAACCAGGAGCGACCCGATATCGAGCGCAGGCATCGCGCGCAGGAACGCGCCGCCGACCACCATCGTGGACGCATCAGTTTGGCCCGCGGGGTACCCGCGCGCAGTGTCGCGACTTGTTCGACCGGCAACGGCTAGTGGCTTCAACCGGACGTGGAAGACGCTACGCCAGCGGATGTCGATGGCCGGTCCGAAACCGAACCACGGACCGGACAGAGTCGAAAATGGGCCCCACAGAAATTCGGCGGCAGCACCTAGCTCCACGCCGCGGCGCTCAGACGGTTCGGGGGCCAATTGCGCGCTGGCCACGCGGCAAGCGGACGCGACCGCCATCGCAATCAGAACGGAGGGAAGCCCGGCATGGGACAAGGCTGGATAGCCAGCATTCTACCAGGTCCCGTCGCTCGAGTGTCCCCCCGCGCTCGCCATCCGGAATCGCACAGGGCCATGCGGCGCGCGCCTACCTCCCGGGATCCCTTGATCTGCTCGCGGCACACACGTCACCCGTGGAGGCAGAACCCGAAGACCGGCGCCCGAGCGTCCGCGGCTCCGCGGCCACGGTGAGCGCCGCCGGCCACTTCGATGACGAGCTGCGCGTGACCGAATGGACGAAGCTCTCGGCTGGGGATCACCCGTCTTCCCCATTCGGGCGAAGCCCGAACAAGGGGAAGACCGCAGGCGCGCATGAGCGCGAAGCGCGAGGAGCACCTGCGAGCACGCGCCCGCGACCACGTGTGGGCCGGGCAGCCAGTGACGGCGGCGAGGGCAAGCCGCCGCATGTCCGAGGGGTCTCCGGTCGCGATCAGGGAAGCGTCGAAAAGTAGGGCGGTCGCCACAACGAATGCGTCCACAGCCCGCCTTCGAGCGCGATCACGTGTACGCCCGGCAGTGACGCTGTGGACGTGGTCGGCGAGGCGGGTGCGAGGCGCCACGCTGCGGTCGTCGGATCACCAGGAATGGCGGTGGCCGCGGGTCGCGACAGCGTCGGTTCGAGCATCGGGAGCCGGGGCGGTGCTAGCCTTGGGGCGTGGGCGGTTCGGAGCGGAAGGCCGAGAGCGCTGGCGACTTCCCGCCCGTGGTGGGCGCTGGGTCGGGTCAGATCGGAAGCGCTGGGCCCCACTCACGGTTTCCGATCGTTCGGGCCTTGATAGGACTGATCAGCCTGGCGGTCTTGGTCGCGATTGGGTGGTACGCGCGTCGCTAGAGTCGGGGGCGCGCGAACCGCTCAATGACGAACGGCTTCACCCCCGAACGCCGAGCGTCAAGTGGTCAGTCGGCAAGGCGCAGCAGACGCTGGCGAGTGCCGCGCGGTCGAACCCGAGCTAGCCTGCCCTCGACAGGATGTACATGTGGGTGTACACTCGTCGCATGTCGAAGAGCTACACCGTGGCGACTGCACGGGCGAAGCTGGCCAAGATCGTTGATGAAGTCGAGTCCGGGAAGGACGTCGAAATCACGCGGCGAGGGAAAAAGGTCGCCGTGGTGGTGTCGGCCACGAGGTATGCCCGTCTGCGCGGCGACCGCGTGGCGTTCATGACCGCGTACGAGACCTTTCGCGAGGATACCGATTTGAGCCAGGTCGGAGTCGAGCCGGGCTGGGTGAAGGGGCTTCGTGATCGCGACGTGGGTCGAGGTGTCAAACTGTGACGCGATTCCTGTTGGACACGAGTACGATTTCTGCGGTTGTGTGGAAGGTCCCGGACCCGGGTGTGCTGGCGCGCTTGACCGAACATGGGGGGGAGTGCGCGACGTGCGCGCCGGTCTGGCATGAGCTCCAGTTCGGCGTCCGGCGACTTCCTCGGGGGAAGCACAGGACCGCATTGGAGGGTTTCCTCGAGGAAGTCGTGCGTGCGACACTGCCGATCTTCCCCTACGACGAGCGCGCGGCGGAGTGGCACGGCGAAGAGCGCGCGCGGCTCGAGCGCTCAGGAAGGAAGCCCCCGTTCGTCGACGGACAGATCGCAGCAATCGCCGTGACCTGTGGCATTCCACTGGTCACGGCGAACCCGGCCGACTTCAAGTCGTTCAAAGGGCTGGTCGTCGAGAACTGGGTGGGCGGACGCTAGGTCAGGCTAACGGGGCGCGCGTTCACCCGCGAACGCCGGAGATCATTCTAGCAGAGCGCGTGGCGCCGCAGACGCGGGCGAGTGCCGAAGACAGAGTAGTCGCCCGCCGTCGCGGAACGGACAGTGAAACTCGCCACGACGGGCGCTCGGCGGGTGGAGCGTCGCGTCATGCGGCACGGCCGATTCGCTGCGTGATCTTCGGCGGCTAGAAACGAAGCGCGAGCTTGCCTCCCACGCGGCGATGGAGGCGCATCGACACCTCGATTGGGGCAAGATCGTTCAAGCGGTTGTGCTCATTCACAACCTCCAACAGGTCCGACCGTCCGGGTGCGATCACGAAGCTCGCCAGGCAGTATCCACCAACAATGAGCGCCGCCCCCCCGATCTCGAGCGTCTCGTTTGTTTCGCGCTCGGGAGTTGGGAAGCCGACGAGCATCATCGTGAGACCACCAACGACCGACCCAGCGCCAACCACCCATGCCCAGGTACGCTGCGACTCGAGTCCGGACACCTTTTCGTCGAGGGCGCGATACATCTCGGGATCGCCTCGCAAGGTGTCCACGTAGTCGCGGAGCCCGCCCACGGAGAGGTCGTAGTACTGGCCGCGAACGCCGAAGTGCTCGTCGGGCGGGCGCGACGACATCATGAGGTGGTGTTGCTGCGCCTGCATCTGTTGTTGGGTCTGCGCCCAAGACTCGTCCGGGTGTGAGAGCAGCGCGACGGTCAGGACGGTGTCGCCAATGTGCGCACGAAGTCCAAAGCCTCACACTCCTGGCAGCGTGTCGGATGGCCGAATAGCGAACGGCGCTCACCCGCGAACGCCGAGCGTCATCTTATCAGACCGCGAGGCGCGGTGATCCTCTGGCGAGTGCGCTCGTACTATAGGGGTCCGGCATTGCCGTCCGCCACTCTGTCCGCCCAACGAACGGCGTTCACCCGCGAACGCCGGAGACCATGCTAGCAGAGCGCGTGGCGCCGCAGACGCGGGCGCGTGCCGCAGACAGAGTGGTCGCCCGCCGGCGCGGCAGGGCCGAATCAGGCGGCAGCATCGGCGTCGCTTCAAGTGGTTGCGTCGGCGTTCGGCGGGTGGAACGTCCCGTTGGACCGCCGTCTCCGACTTCGGCGATCAAAACGGAGTCTGTCTGCTCAGGTCGGCTCCTCCGTCCGCCGCGGGCGCCGAGGGTTCGTTCGGGAGCGGCGGCACGGGCTGTGGAGCCGAAGTTGGCGCTACGGTCGGAAGCGGTACGGCCGGGACCACTTGGGGCGCGGGGTGCGTGGCAGCTGGAACCTGACCCGGCACGGGGTTCTGGGGTCGACGGATTTCTCGAGCGCGGTCGTCCTTCGCGTCGTCGCAATCCGCAGTCGCGATGTAGCCATGAGTTGCCGACACCGCGAACAGACCAAACAGAATCGCGCCGGCCGCAATGTCAGCGTTGCGGCTGATCGGAGCGTTGGCGTAGTCGCTGTTGCTTGCAGTCGCTGCCATGGCGGAGCGAAACACCTGGAAGCCAGCGCATGCCGTGTCGAGCAGAGGCGGGACACGCGACGTGGAGCAGTCGATCGGCTGCGGCGGGGGCGGCCGTTCGTCTCGAGGCGGAGGTCCCGAGGTGAAGACGAGCGAGCAACCAACGCACTGGAGCGCGATGGCGGAAGAAACGACCGAGGCCAGTCGGACGGTCGTCCGCCGGTGAGGACTGCCGGCCCGAACGGGGTGCATGGCGTGGAGTGCGCCGGTGTTCGAATGGTTGGGCGCGGTGACCTCGTGAGCGCGAGCAGCATCGTACCAGACAGCACGGCGTGTTTACAGGCCGCCCCGAACGGAAGACGGCGACGCGGCGGTCGGCAGTGCCGCGCGTCCGGCGCTCACGTTCGTGGACAGCTCGAAACCGGAGTCGCGCCCGGAGCTTGGATCAACGAACAGTCGGTGAGCAGGTTGCCGACGCTGCCGTAGCAAGCGCAGCGGTCTGGGTAGGCGAAACAGCAGGACCACGCCGCGCACGTGTCCACTGGAGAGGCATCCGAGGTGGCCGCCGCATCGGCAAGCGAGCACTCGCACACAGGTAGGTCAGCGCGCACGGCGCACGACCAGCGCACTGGGTCGTTGGTCGTTTGACCGCAACCGCCACCGCCGAGAAGTATCGCGACGGCGGCGATGGAAGCGAGGTCCCTGCTGCGCATCGTCCTACCTGCCCGACTGCCACTGCCACGTCACGCGCGTGCTCTGCTGCTCGAGCTTCGGTCCCAGCGCCGCGCGCAGCTCCGGCCGGTCGACGCGGCGCGCGGCCTCGTCCGAGCCCATGCCATAGGCTGCGCCCTGGCGCGCGCCGATCACCAGCACCACCCGCGTTGGGCTCTCGTCGGCCGCATGCAAGACCGGGGACTGGATCGCCGCAGCACCGATCGCGGTGTAGAGCACGCCGGCGAACAGCTCGCGCCCATCGACGCGCACGCGGAAGGGGAGGGTCTCGGAGAAGCGCGGAACGACTTGGCGGAAGCGCGCGGACGCGGGCTCGGTCAGGTGGAGCTCGATCAGGTCGCTGGGCGCGGGCCCGATCACGGCTCGTGATACGTCGCTCGAGCCGAGGGTGAGGGCGACCGGACCGCCTCCGCCCTGCCGCAGTCGCTGCTCCAGATCCGGAGTCTGATAGATGACGCCCACGGGCTGGGAGTGGATCTCGAGCGTGAAGCGTGGAGGAGGCATCGTGGTGCGCGGCGGCGTGCTGCACGCGAGCAAGAGTGACGCGAAGGCCAGCGCGCCCTTCATCGCCGGGACCGCCTGAGGGTGGTCGCCAGTCCGCCGGCTTCTGCCCGAACCGGCACCATCCGTGTCAGAAGGCCCCAGATCAGGAGCTCGATGGCGGTGACCACCCCGGTGGTGATCAGCCCGCCCAACGACTCGTACACACCGGAGACGACGATAGCGGAGTAGTCGGCGCGCTGCGTAGCGGCGCCGAGGGTCAGGGTCGCACCTGCCGCGACGATGGCCAACCCGAGGAGGAAGCTCGCGCCGGCCAGCGCCAGCAGGAAGCTTCGCAAGCGATAGCGCCCCCGGGTGCGCCACTCCACGACCGACAGAACGAGGTGAACCACGAAGACCACGAGCACTCCGAGAATGGCCATCCCCTGCTCGCGCAAGGTCGGCATCAGGCTCCAGAGCTGAACCGAGATCAGCAGCAGCATCATCACGCCGAGGCCCGCGCTGCCATAGGTGAGGGCTGAGACGAACTTGGAAGGGCGCCTGAGCACCGAGCCGGACAGGAACGCCTCGAGCGCGTCGGCCAGCTCGCCTGCGGACTGAAAACGGTCGTCGGGCAGGCGCGCCATCGACTTCTCGACCAGCGCAACCAGCTCTGCGGGAGCCTCGGGTGCAGCCCGGGACAGCGGCTCGAAGCTCGCCTCCGAGGCTGCCGCGATCAACGTCGCCATGTTGGTGCCCGCGTAGGGCGGCCTGCCGGCGATCACGTGGTAGAGCAGCGCGCCCAGCGCGAATACGTCGGTGCGTTCGTCGATGCGCTCGGTCTTGCCGCTGGCTTGCTCGGGCGACAGGTACGCCGGCGTGCCCACCACCGCGCCTTCGCGTGTGGCCTCGGCGGCCACCGGATGGCTCTCGGGGATGATCGGCCCCAGTTCACCGCCGCCCGTGCCACGCACCTTGGCGATGCCCCAGTCGAGCAACACCACCTCACCGTGGGGTGCCAGCATGATGTTCTCGGGTTTGACGTCGCGGTGCACCACGCCCCGGTCGTGGGCGAAGCCCAGGGTGTTGGCGACCTGCACGATGGGCGCCAGCAGCGTCAGGCGTTCCGCCAGCGTACGGCGCTCGGCCAGGACCTCCGAGAACGGTCGGCCGCGCACGTGGCGCATGGCGTAGTACGGGACTCCGTCGCGCACGCCGCGCTCGTAGACCGCCGGAATTCCCGGATGCTCGAGGTTGCCAGTGACCAGCGACTCGACCACGAAGCGGCGCACCGCGCCGATGTCACTGCTGTCGCGCGCGAGCTCTTTGACCGCCACGCGCCGGCCGAACTGAGCGTCCGTGGCTTCGAGCACGCGACCCATGCCGCCGCGCCCGATCTCGCGAATCACGTCGAAGCGCATTGCCCCGTGAGCGGCAGGCGGCGGAGGTTCCTCCGATCCGGGCTCTCCGGCCACCGCGGCGATGGTGCTGGCGAGTGCCTCCGAGTCCTTCATCCGCCCGCCCGTCGCGCCACCGTGAGCCGCTCGAATGGACGCACGCGACGCGCCTCGCGCGGGGGCCAGCGCTCGGCCCACTCGGTGGCCGAGTCGTCCTGCTCCACCTCGAAGCTGCGCTGTTTCAGGCGCGCGGCGATCTCGTGGGGATCTTCCTGAAAGCGCAGCGCTTCGCCGATCCACATCGCTCCGACCTCGCTCACCGTGCGCAGCCAGGGGCTCGCGTACTCGCGCGGCAGATACGTCATGGCCAGCGTGCTGCCGGCTTTCGAGAGCTCGGCCACGGCGTCGAGCGTGGCGTCGATGGCCTCGGCGGTGAGGTACATGGTCACGCCCTCCCACACCCAAACGCTGCGCGCGCTCGGGTCGAACGCGTGCTGCCCCAGCACCTCGGGGATGGTCTGGCGCTCGAAGTCGATGGAGCAGAAGCGTACCTCTTGGGCCAGCGGCGGAAGCTCGCGAGTGCCCTCGCGTTTGAAGCCCTGCGTGTCGGGGTGGTCGAGCTCGAACACCGTCACCTCGCGCAGGCTGGGCATGCGCCAGGCCCGAGCGTCCAGTCCGGCGCCGAGCACCACCAGCTGACGCACGCCCGACTCGGCCGCGCGGGTCACCGCGTCGTCGATGGCGGCGGTGCGCAGCGGCACGCCATAGCTGAGCCCGCGTGTGGCCGAGCCGATCAGCCGATGCGCCAGGCGCGTGCCAAACGGCGCGCGGGCCGCGCCGCGCACCAGCGCGCCGAGCCCGGGCGGTAGCAGGCGCAGCGCCACCGCGTCGTCGAAGATGGCCAGGTCGGGCGGAGCCTCGCTGTAGAGCGCGCGGAGTGCGGCGACCCAGTCACTGGTGCGGCTGCGATTCCCGGGGCGCATGCCCGATCTTTAGCAGGGCTGGCCGGCCCCCTGAAACCGCGTTAGATGACCGGCATCCCAGCGAAAGGGAGCTCAGCCATGACCCACCACGTTTCTCCGGTTTACGTCGTCAGCGCGACGCGCACTCCCATCGGTTCCTACCTCGGCGCTCTGGCCTCGCTGCCGGCGCCGCGCCTCGGCGCGGTGGCGATCAAGGCCGCCATCGAGCGCGCCAAGCTCGATCCGGCGCGGGTTCAAGAGGTGTTCATGGGCAACGTGCTCAGCGCCGGCATCGGCCAGGCCCCTGCCCGCCAAGCTGCCATCTTCGCGGGCGTTCCCGACAGCGTGCCCGCCACCACCGTGAGCAAGGTCTGCGGTTCGGGTCTGCAGGCGGTGATCTTCGGCACCAAGACCGTGATGCTGGGCGACGCCGACGTGGTCGTGGCCGGCGGTATGGAGTCGATGTCGAACGTGCCCTATTACCTGAAAGAGGCGCGCAGCGGCTATCGCATGGGCGACGGCAAGCTGGTCGACGGCATGATCGCCGACGGCCTGTGGGACCCCTACGGCAACTTCCACATGGGCGAAGCCGGCGAGAAGTGCTCGAAGGAGTACTCGCTCAGTCGCGAAGCGCAGGACGACTTTGCGCGCGAGAGCTACCGGCGCGCGCTCGCCGCGCAGAAGGAAGGGTTGTTCGACGCGGAGATCGTGGCGGTCGAGATCCCGCAGAAGAAGGGCGACCCGCTGAAGGTCACCACCGACGAAGAGCCGGGTCGCGGCGATCCAAGCAAGTTCGACAAGCTGCGCCCGGCGTTTGCCAAGGACGGCACCATCACCGCGGCCAACGCCTCGAGCATCAACGACGGGGCCTCGGCCTTGGTGCTGGCCAGTGAGAAGGCGGTGAAAGAGCACAACCTGACGCCGCTGGCGCGCATCGTGGGCTACGGCGGCGCCGCCCAGGCGCCCGACTGGTTCACCACCGCGCCGTCGAAGGCCATCGACGCAACTTTGACCAAGCTGGGCATGAAGAAAGAGCAGATCGATCTCTGGGAGATCAACGAGGCCTTCTCTTGCGTCACCATGGCCTGCTCGAAGCTCACCGGCCTCGACCCGGCCAAGGTGAACGTGCGCGGTGGCGCCGTGGCCATGGGTCACCCGATCGGCGCCTCGGGCGCGCGCATCCTGACCACGCTTCTGTTCTCGATGCGCGATCACAAGGTCAGCCGCGGCCTGGCCACCCTGTGCATCGGCGGCGGTGAAGCCGTGGCCGTGGTGGTCGAGCGCGTCTGAGCATGCTTCGTCCGCGTGACGTCGCCGACGGGGTATCGGCGTTTCCCACTCGAACCCCGACCCTTCCGCCGGCGACGCACACGCAGAGCTACGCCCTGGGCACGGGGCAAGTGCTCTTGGTCGAACCGGCCACCCCCTACGCCGACGAGCAGCGTGCCTTCATCGAGTGGGCGCGGGGCCTGGGTCGCGAGATCGTGGCCATCGTGCTCACGCACCACCACGTGGATCACGTGGGCGGTGCCGAGGTGCTCTCGCGCGAGCTTGGCGTGCCGCTCTGGGCACATCGCGAGACCGCGGCGCGGCTGCCCGAGCTCGGCATCGCGCGACAGCTGGAAGACGGCGAGTCGATCACGCTGGGCGACCAGCACTGGCAGGTGCTGCACACGCCGGGTCACGCCGCGGGTCACGTGTGCCTGTTCGAGCCCCAGCTCGGCGCGGTGATCGTGGGCGACATGGTGGCCAGCCAGGGCACCATCTTGATCGAGCCCACGGACGGCGACATGGCCGAGTACCTGGGGCAGCTTCGCCGGCTCGAGGGGCTCGGGGCCAAGCTCGCCCTGCCTGCCCACGGCGATCCGATCGCCGATCCGAGCCAGCTGTTCGCCCATTACGTGGCCCACCGGCTGGAGCGCGAGCAGAAGGTCGTGTCCGCGCTCGAGGGCGCCGGACCGGCCGGAACCACGGATTTGTTCATCGTGCCCAGCGCCTATGCCGATACGGCGCGGGCTGCCTGGCCGCTCGCCCTCTTGAGCGTTCGCGCACACTTGGTCAAGCTGGTCGCCGAGGGCCGCGCCCGAACCGACGGCGACAAATACTGGATCAGCTGATGCGAAACACCGAAGACTTCGAGCGCGCGTTCGTGGCCACGAGCTATCTGCTCGATCGCCGCGGAGAAGATCTGACGCGCGCCCTGGGCGGCGGCGCCGCGCCCGCTCGCCGGCTCGCGGCGGCGCTGGGTCACCCCGAGCGCAGCGCGCGCGCCGTGGTGCTGGCGCGCGAGGTGGCACGCATTGCGCAGGCGCTGGACGCACGGAGGCTGACGTGAGCGTGACCCGCGGCAGATTGCTGAAGGCCGAGAGCGCCAGCGCCGCGCGGCCCATCGGCTTCGCGACCACCGCCCTTGCGCCGGTGGGGCGGCGGGTGCCCCGGCCAGTGGTCGACGCCGAAGCGCAGGCCCGCGCCATCGTCGCCGCAGCCGAAGAGCGCGCGCACCGGATGCTGGAAAGCGCCGCGCGGGCCGCCGGAGACGCGCGCCTGGCCGCCGAAGCCGAGGGGCGCGCCGACGGCATCGCTGCGGTGGCAGCCCGGGCCGTGGCCCTGGCCGCGCTGGAAGCCCGGGCCGACGAGCGCGCGCTCGATCGCAGCATCGAGCTTGCGCGGGTCCTCGCCGAGCGCCTGCTGGGCGAGGCATTGCAGCTCGACCCCACGCGACTGACCGCCATCGCGCGGCGTGCGCTCAGTGAGGCGCGTGGGGCGCGCCGCGTGCGCGTGGTGGCGCACCCGAGCGACGCGGCCCGGCTCGACGCCGAACGCGAGTCGCTGGCCGTCGGCCTCGACGCGCTGGAGATCGTGGCGGACCCTGGGCGCCCTTCCGGCGATCTTCGCTTCGAGACCGAGATCGGCGTGCTGGACGCCGCGCTCGCGCCTCAGCTCGATCGGCTCACCCAGAAGCTTCGCGAGTCGCTCGAGCGATGAGCACTCCGCCGCAGGACTGGCGCTTTCCGCCGCCGCCGGAGGGACCGGGTCCGGTGTCGCAGCCGATCTCGGTGGCGCCCAGCGACGCGCCGGCCGCGCCGAAGCGAGCGCGCTGGCCGCTCAACTTGCTGTTCTTCGCGGCCACGGTGTGGAGCGTCTTCGACGTTGGGAAGTTCTGGACGGGCCACGACGGCCAGAACGGCTTCAGAGCCTGGCTGGCCGGTTGGCCTTTCGCCGTGCCGCTGCTCGCCATCTTGCTGTTCCATGAATTCGGCCACTACATCGCGGCGCGCATCCATCGCGTGCCGGCGTCACTGCCGTACTTCATTCCGTTCCCCAAGCTGAGCCCGTTCGGCACGTTCGGCGCGGTGATCGTCATGCCGAAGCGCATCCGCTCTGCGAACGCGCTGCTCGACATCGGGGCCGCCGGGCCGCTCGCGGGCATGGCGGTCGCGCTGCCGATGATGGTGATCGGGCTCGCGCTCTCCGAGCTCGGACCGCGCAGCGAGACGGGTTTCATCCAAGAAGGCACGGGGATCCTCTACTGGGTGCTGAAGCGCCTGATCCACGGGCCCATCGCCCCGGACCAGGACGTCTTCTTGCACCCCACGGCGCTGGCGGCCTGGGCCGGCTTCCTGGTCACGTTCCTGAATCTCTTGCCGTTCGGCCAGCTCGACGGCGGGCATGTGGCTTATGCCCTCTTCGGGGAGCGGCAGAACCGCGCGGCGCGCTACATCGTCAGCTTCCCGTTGCTCATGGTCGCCTACAACACCCTGATCTACGTGGCGCCGATTGGGCTGCGAGCGCTGCGAGAAGGGTACGAGAAGCAGCACTGGGAACCGCTCAGCACCGCTTCGGTTTGGGTGTTCGTGTACCTGCTGCTGCGGCTCTTGCGCCGCTTCGCAGGTTCGGATCACCCCCCCGTCGACGACCCGGTGCTCTCGCCCAAACGCCGCATCGTGGCCATCGCCACCCTGGCGCTGTTCGTGCTCTTGTTCATGCCCACGCCGTGGGCCGTCTTCTAGGTGCTCTGGCCGTAGCGCCGCTTCAGGGCCGCCACCACGTTGGGCGGCGCATAACGCGCAATGTCGCCGCCGTGGCTGGCGATCTCGCGGACCAGCGAGGCCGAGATGAAGCCGTAGTTGGTGCGCGTGGGCAAGAACACGGTGTCGATCTCGGGGCGCAGATCGGAGTTCGCGTGGGCGATCTGAAGCTCGTACTCGAAGTCCGTGGCGGCGCGCAGCCCACGCACGATCACGCGGGCGCCCATCTTCTGACCGTAGTCGATCAAGAGCCCCTGAAACGAGTCCACCTCGACGTTGCCGTAGGGCGCGACGATCTCGCGCAACAGCGACATGCGCTCTTCCGCGCTGAGCAAGGGCTTCTTGATCGGGTGCACGCCCACCGCGACCACCACCCGCGGGAACAGCTTCGACGCGCGCTCGACCAGATCGAGGTGACCGTAGGTCGGCGGGTCGAAGCTGCCGGCGTAGATCGCGAGCTGCGGATGGCTCACGGCTTGGCTCCGGCCGGAGCGTTGCCTCCGGGCGCGGGCGCCTTCGGTGCGGGCGCGGGCGCCTTCGGCGCGGGCGCGGGCGCCTTCAGTGCAGGCGTGGGCGCAAGAGCCGGCGCGGGCGCCTTCGGTGCGGGCGCGGGGGCAGGCGCCGGTGCGGGGGCAGGCGCCTTGGGCGCGGGCGCGGGCGCCTTGGGCAGTGGCTTCTTGGTGCCGGGCTTGGTGGGCGGGGCCTCGGGCTCTTCTTCCAGCTCCGAGTCGGGGACGTCGCTCACGTCGGGCAACGCCGGCAGCTTCGGCCCGCCGATCAGGGCTTCGCGCGGGAGATCTTCGAGCCACATGGTTCGCCCGCCGTCGACCAGCGTGACGCGGAACGTGGCCAAGAGGCCCGAGCCCACCAGGCCGTCGAGATCGACGTCCAGGCCCTTCTCGAGCTCGGCCACCGGGGCCCCGAGCACCCCGGGCACCTGCGGCACGGTGAACGCACCCAGCCGCAGCTGGGGCAACACGCCCGCGCGCAGCGAGCCGGCGTTGGGGATCGAGCGCAGACCCGAGGTCGGAACCCCCGCCTTCTTCCAGCCGCCCTCGTCGAGCGCCAGGGGGAAGGTCATGGAAGTGTCGATCAACAGCGAGGCGCTGGGCGCGTTCTGATCCGAGCCAAAGGCACCGCGCATCATCATGCCGCCGCCACGCACATAGCTCACGCGAACGGTGGTGGCCTGGGGCGGAGGCGGCGGCTCGAAGGTGCGCACAACGAACTGGCTACCGGCAAAATCGATGGTCGGGTGCAGGTGGCGCAACAAGTTGACGCCGATCAGCACCTTGATCGGCGCGTTCAGCTGCTTCGAGATCCCCGAGAGATCTTTGGACAGCGCGGGGACGTCCTTCACCTCGATGCGCTCGCCGAAGCGCAGCGAGATCCACTTCGGGTCGCCGGCGGGCCCGCCGCTGTCGACCACGGCCTCGGCGGTGCCGGTGGCGATCAGGCCGAGCGCCGGCTCGCCGTTCACCTCGACCGGGACCACCAGCGACGTGGACGCCACCTGAGGCATCTCGGTGACGGCGACCATGCCGCCGCTGAGCCGGAAGGGTTTGCGACCGGTGCCGCGCCGCGCGAGCTTGGCCACCTCGGCCGCCCAGGCGTCGCGCACCTCGGGGTCGGCCACC
The DNA here is from genome assembly GCA_023150915.1 of Polyangiaceae bacterium. GTDB lineage: Bacteria > Myxococcota_A > Polyangia > Polyangiales > Polyangiaceae > JADJKB01. Next base: position 97,042 of record JAKLKA010000005.1, on the reverse strand, counting down.
AGCTTCTCGAGCTCGTCGGCGGCCTTGTCGACCTGACCCGAGTACCAATAGGCGCGGCTGCGGATCGCGCTGGCGTCGGAGCTGTCGACCCCGTTCAAGAGCTGGGTGGTGCGGTCGTACTGCAGGTGCGCCAACGCGATGCGCGCTGCAAGCAAGCGCACCGCCGGCTCGTCGGGCATCACCCGAAGCGCGTTCTCCACCGCGGACTCGGCGTCGTCCACGTCGCCCGTGCGATAGCTGGCCTGCGCGCGGTCGAACCACTTCTTCGCGTTCTCGGGCCAAGCGGCCTCGGAGGCGTTCACCGCCGGACCGCAGCCCACGGCCAGCACGGAGAGCGCCACAGCCGCCGGAATCAGGACTCGTTTCAAGGTCACCTCGCGCCGAGAGCCATGCCCGGCTGCGACGAGATAGCCCATTGCCGGGCGTGGGTCGAGGGTCGTCGGCCCCCGGGGGCGACCCGGAAAATGGGCTTTTGCGGCCGCGTGCTAAGCTCAGCGCCGTGAGCAGCACCGTCAGCGGCCCAAGGAAACGCCCCGACGCACGCCGCGACGTGCTGTCGGTGCCGGTGCTCTTGCTCAATCGCTACTTCAGCCCGGTCAGCGTCACACCGGCGCGCCGCGCGGTGGTTCTGCTGTTCGGGGGCGCCGCCCTGGCGGTGGACGACGACGGCATGATGCACGACTTCACCCGCTGGCGTTCGCTGCCGGTCCGGTCCCGCGACGACCGCATCCCGATGGTCGGCGGCGAGCTGCGAGTGCCGCGCGTGCTCCACCTGGTGCGCTACGACCGGGCGCCGCGGGTGGTGGTTCGCCTCACCCGGCGCAACCTGATGCTGCGCGACGACCACCAGTGTCAATACTGCGGAAAGCGCCCCCACCTGCGCGAGCTGAACCTGGACCACGTCTTGCCCCGGTCACGCGGCGGCGCCGACAGCTGGGACAACCTGGTGGTCTCGTGTCGGCTCTGCAACCTGAAGAAGGGGCGTCGGACCCCCGACGAGGCCGGCATGGCCTTGATGCGCCGGCCGCAGAAGCCGCGCTGGACCACCCCGGCCCAGATCCTGCTCGCCGAGCGCGAGCCGTTCAGCGAGTGGGAACCGTACCTGTTGACGGGTTGACTGGAGCGACGGGCGGCAGGCGCCTATGATGCGCGCATGCAGTCCTGCACCGCCCTGAACGTCGCCGCCTCGATCGTGCTCGTCACCCTGGTCAGCTACGCCGGTTGCGGCGGCAACCCGCCGCCGCCCAGCACCGCGCCCACGGCCAGCGCCGAGCCGGGCAGCGAGGCACCGAAGGCCGACGAGCCGAAGAAGGCCGGCGGCGACGAGCCGAAGGCAGCCGAGGGCGCGGGCGGTGATGCGGCCGACGGGGGCGACGCCGAGACGCGCACCACCGAGGTCATCCAGAAGCTGGTGCAAGACAACCGCAAGCCGGTGCGCGAGTGCTACGAAAAGGCCCGGAAGCAGATCCCCGATCTGAAGGGCACCATGACGATTCACTTCGTGCTCGACCCCGAGGGCAAGGTCAAAGAGGCGGTGCTCAACGTCGAGAAGAGCGAGGTGAAGTCCCCCGACGTGGTGAAGTGCGCCGTAGAGGTGATCAAGAAGATCAAGTTCCCCGCCTCTTCCCGCGGCATGGAGTCGACCATCAATTATCCGTTCACGTTCAATCCGTGAGCTGGGCCGGGTGATGACCGAAGCGCCCGCCAAGCGGAGCTACATGCCGTCCGTGGCTCCGGGCGGCGATCCGTACAGCGAGCTTCTGGCGCGCACCCGCGGCATGCGAAAGAGCCAGCGGTCGCAGCGCGACGCGTGGTTCAACGCGCTGCCCATCGAGGGCAAAGACGACGTCTTGTTCGAGCTCGAGGTCTTGCTCAAGGCCAGCGCGTGCTTCGTCAACCCGCGCAATCACCCCGGGCACCCCAAGCGTGCGCCGGTGGTCGCTCAGGACTTCCGGGGGGCCACGCTGCTGTTCCGCGACGGCATGCAGCACGCACTCGAGCAGACGCGGCACTTGCTGGGCAGCCGGGACCGCGCGCTGGTCTTCCACCGCTATCTCGAGACGGTGTTGCCCGAGGATCGGCTGCGCAGCCAGCTGGTGGGCGAGGGCGCCGACCAGGGCTCGCCGGAAGAGAGCCTGGTCGCGCTGCGGCACGGGCTCTCGCGCTGGGTCGAGGTGCTCGAGGGCGTGTTGCGCGGCCCGCGGGTTCCCTATCGCCTGTTCTATGCCGTGCTCTCGACCATCCAGCGCGAGGTCGCGTCGAGCTCGTATTTCAACCCGCTCTCGGCTCTGGAGTTTCGGCCCGAGTTCGACCGCATCAAGTCCAGTCACGTGCTCGACCTGATCCGTGGCGTGCCCGGCGACGAGGCCCATCGGCTGGTGGCGCTCTCGTTCCTCTCGTTGTTCCGGCTGCTGCGATATCTGCGGCTCTTGAGCCGCATCGCCAACGAGCCGGGGGGGCGCCGGCGGCGCCTGGCGGGCCGGGCGTATCTGGTGCTCAGCGTGTTTCGCTCGGACGCCCGCGCCCTGGGCAACCACCTGCGCCAGCGGACCGGCAGCCTGCTCGCCGGCAGCTTCGAGCGCGATCTCTTGCGGGTGAACATGCGAGATCTGCCCAGCCGCCGCGACGAGCTGCGCGCCAACGGGCACCGCCTGATCGGCATCAAGAGCGCGCTCGAGGGCGTCGCCGGCAGCCTGAGGCTCGAGACGCGGCGCGCGTTCCACCACGATCTGCCGCCCATCGGTCAGAACGTGGGTGAGGCAGAGCTGCGCGCTCACCTGAATCGCGTCAGCGGCGATCTGCGCCCGGCCCTGCGCAACGCCATCTTGTTCCTCGGAAAGGCGCTGGGCACCAGCCTGGACGAGACTGGGGTGTTCGACGACCACGCCGCGCTGCGCGAGACCAGCGATCGCTTGCGGCGCGACGTGTGGATGTTTGCCCAGATCGTCCGCGCCTTCGCCGCCAAGGCCGAGCACACGCCCAGCGAAGATCGCTGGGCCTTCGTCCACAACTTCCAGTACGTGCGGGAGTTCCTCTCGTACTTCCGCACGATGGGCTATCCGCTGCTCCGCAGCACCGACTACCCGCGCTTCGACGCTTTCTTGCACGCGATGGAGCGGCTGGAGGACACCGACCTGGTCGACCCGTCTCGCCTCGAAGCAGCAATCGACGAGTGCGTCGCGTTCCACACCTTCTTGCTTCAGCTGTTCGACGACATCTCACGGCGCGACGTGCTCGTCGGCGTCCCCTTCGATCGCCGCGCCGCCGCCGGCGCGCTGAAGCTGTACATCAGCGACTGAGACAAAACAGGAAGCGGGAAGACGAGCCGGTAGTTGTCTACCGACCTGTCCTCCCGCTTCCTGGAAGCCAGAGATGGGCTGTTCGAGCGCGACCTGTGCCGCGCTCGCCAGCTCCTGGAGCCCCCCCGCACTCGCGACGAATCGCGCAGCGGAGCTGCCCATCCGGCGGAAGGCTCACGAACCAGCAGTGCTGCTTCGTGTGGCCACCGCGCCATCGCGGGGCCACCTCCCTCTTGTCGACACGTCAGAGCCTCGTCCCGATTCATCACCCCGAAGTCGCCTCGTGAGAGGCGACCCGGGGCTGGGCAGGCATCTGCCGCGTCTACCGCCTCAATCAGGCCTTCTTGGCGGCCTTCTTGCGGCGGGCCTTGCGCTTCGCCGGCGCCTTGGCAGCAGCCTTCTTCGCCTTGCGCTTGGTCTTGCGCTTCGCGACCTTCGGCGCCTTCTTGGCAGCGGGCTTACGAGCGGACTTGGTGCGGGTCTTCTTTGCGGCCATTTTTGATGCCTCCTACGAGCTTGGGGATAAAGGCAATGAAGCTCATCCCGAGGTATGTTGCACGACGTATATTGCCACCTATTGTGATGTGTCAACGAAAAAAGTTCAGCTTGCATTTCGCGATCGCTCGAACGCCCTGCTGAAACGCACGCAAGCAGTGCAGACCGATCACCTGGTCAGTGCCCTAGAAGGGCCCCGCGACATGACGCGGAAGCCTTTGAAACTGCGATGGAATTCACACCTTGACGCGCAGAGTGAAGGCACGCTACGGCTGAGCCCTTCGGGCCCCGATCGGCCCCTCCCCGAGACCACACCATGCGCATCCGTCACCTGACCGTTTTTCTCGCTGCCACCCTCCCCGCTCTGCTCGTCGGGTGCGGCTACTCGCAAGAAGAGTGGGACCAGAAGGTCCGCGAGAACGAGAGCCTTCGCAACCAGCTGGCGGCCCAGCGTCAGGCGCACAAGAAGTGCGAGTCCGACTACGCCGACTCGCTGCAAGAGATCGAAGACCTCAAGAAGAAGCTCAAGGAGCGCGGGATCAACATCGAGAACCTGAGTGCCAAGCTCGACGAAGAGCGCAAGGCGCTGGAAGAGTACCGGCGCCGCGCCGAGCAGTTGGACCAGATCCGCAAGCGCTTCGACCTCTTGCGCAGCAAGTTGCAGAAGCTGACCCAGCTGGGGCTCAAGGTTGCCGTGCGCGACAACCGCATGGTGATCCAGCTGCCCGGTGACGTGCTCTTCGACTCGGGCAAAGACAAGTTGAAGAAGGAAGGCGAAGACATCCTGAAGCAGGTGGCCGAGGTGGTGAAGAACGACTCGGACCTGAAGAACCGCGAGTTCCAGGTGGCCGGCCACACCGACAGCAAGCCGCTCAAGGGCGGCGAGTTCAAAGACAACTGGGGGCTGTCGGCGATGCGCGCGCGCTCGGTGCTGATCTATCTGACCAGCACCGGCCAGGGCGGGCTCGAGCCGAAGAACTGGAGCGCGGCCGGCTATGCCGAGACCGATCCGGTTGCCGGCAACGACACGGATGAGGGTCGCACCAAGAACCGCCGCGTCGAGCTGGTGGTGCTGCCGAACGTCGAAGAGATGCTGAATCTGAACAGCCTGGCGCAGTGAGCCGGGCTCAGTGACCCGCGCCGCTGCCGTCGACATTGGCACCAACACGGTGCTCTTGACGATCGCCGAGCGGCGCGGCGACCTGGTGTTGCCGCTGTGTGAGCGCGCCCGCGTGACGCGGCTCGGTGCGGGGGTCGACCGCACCCGTCGCATCGCACCGGACGCGCGTGCGCGCACTTTGGCCTGCTTGGACGAGTACGGCGCGCTGATCGCGCGTCACGACGTGGCAGAGGTCGACGCGGTGGGCACCAGTGCGCTGCGCGACGCGAGCGCGGATCCGAGCTTCTTGGATCAGGCCGAGCGCGCGCTGGGCGTGCGCCCGCGGGTCGTCAGCGGTGCAGAAGAGGCCACGCTCACCTTTTACGGCTCGCTCAGCGGCCTGGGCGCCAGCGGCCCGGTGCTGGTGTTCGACGTGGGCGGCGGCAGCACCGAGGTCGTGTCGGGCACTGCCGAAGGGGCAATCGAGCACGCGCACAGCCTGGACATCGGCAGCGTGCGGTTGTTCGAGCGGCACGTGCGCAGCGATCCGCTGGCGCCCGCCGAGCTGTCCGCCGTGCGCGCTCGGGTGCGCGACGCGCTGGCCAGCGTCACGCCGCCGCGCGGCGCCTTCCAGCTGATCGGCGTCGCCGGAACGGTGACCACCCTGGCGATGCTTGCCCGCCCCGCCGAGCGCCTGCACGGTGCGCGCCTGGATCGCGCGCTGGTCGAAGCCCAGGCCGAGCGGCTGGCGCGGCTGCCGCTGGCGCTGCGGATCGGCCTGGCCAACCTGGATCCGGCGCGTGCCGACGTGATCCCGGTGGGCGCGGCCATCGTCAGCGAGGTCCTGACCTGGTCCGGCGCCGCGGCCCTCACCATTTCGGAGCGCGGCGTGCGCTGGGGGCTGATCGAGCGGCGGCTGGCGAGCTAGCCGGAATCTCCTGCCATTTCCCGGCGACTTGCGCCGTGCGCCCCCGCGGCCCAAGCTTTGGTGTGCCCGTAGCATCGAAGCGCAGCAACAAAGAGTTGACAGAATAGATCGGTCTGACTAGAGTGCCGCGCCTGGCGACCCCTAACCTCCGGTTGCCGTCGGTCGCCCGAAGCACATTGGAATGAATCACTTATCCGAGCTGTTCGTTACACGCCGTTGAGTGGTGTGCGAGCGAAAAAGAGCTCGGGTGAACGTATAGGAATCTGTTCAGCACTCGGTGCAGTGAGCCACGTGCGCTCACGGCTTCGCGAGATGAAGCCATTTTCCGCAAGGAGTCCACATGCCCGCAAGTTCCGAAGTTGAGTTCAAGGTCGGCGACAAGGCTGTCTACCCCGCACAGGGCGTGGCGGAGGTCATCAGCATCGACGAGAAGGACATCGCCGGCTCGCGGCAGCGCTTCTACGTGCTCCGCATCCTCGACACGGATCGCAAGATCATGGTGCCGGTGAGCAACGCGAACGCCGTTGGTCTGCGTCAGGTGATCAGCGAGCAAGAGATCCGCGAGATCTTCGACATCTTGCAAGAGCGCACCATCGGTTTCGACACGCAGACGTGGAACCGCCGCTATCGCGGCTTCATGGACAAGATCAAGACCGGCTCGATCTACGACGTGGCCGAGGTGCTGCGCGATCTGTACCGCCTCAAGGCCAACAAGCAGCTCTCGTTCGGCGAGCGCCGCATGCTCGACACCGCGCGCTCGTTGATCGTGAAAGAGATCGCGATCGCCCGTGCGCAGACCGAAGAGCAGGTCCGGAACGAGATCGAAGCGATCTTCTTCTCGAACTGAGCTCGTGCGACCCAGGCCGGGGCGCGCCGCCGCAAGGCAGCGCGCCTCGCGCGCGTTTGTGGCTCAGATCCCCGCGTCGTCCCGCTGTTGAATGGGCGGCACCGGCGGCACCTCGAGCACCACGCGCCAGGTGCCGTCCTCGCGCACGCACTTCATCTGCTCGCGCTGGGTCTCGGGCGCCTCGCCGCTGACCGTGACCATGGCCCAATCGCCGTGGACTTCGGCCTGGTAGCGCCGCGGCGTGAACCGCAGCGAGAAGCGCGACGGGACCAGCATCTCTTCCGGCGCGACCTTCCGGCCCGAGAGCGCGCTGGCGCGCTTGGCGCGCTCTGCCAGGTTTTGCTTCGCGTCCGACCAGAGCAGGTCGTAGGCCGCACGCGCCGAGGTCGGGTTGCCGTGCACGCGCTGCATGCGCTCGACGAACTCGCGCACCACGCGCTCGGGCTCGGCGTCGGGCGCTTCGCGCTCGCAGCCGCCGAGCAGCAGACAGAGCGCCGCGGCCACCCGCGCGGCCGTCACGATTTCGGCGCTCGCACGTTCATGCCCATCGCCTCGCGCACGTCCGCCATGGTGCGGGTGGCGATGGACCGCGCGCGCTCGGCGCCGGCCTCGAGCGCCCCGAGCACGCGCTGGGGCTCGGCCCGAAGCTCGGCGGCCCGCGCCTGAATCGGCGCCAGCTCGGCGTTCATGGTCTCGGTCAGCCGCTTCTTGCAGTTGCCGCAGCCCAGGGCGCCGGACCGGCAGTCGGCGTCGATCTGCTTCACCTCGCCCTCGGGCGTCAGGGCGGTGTGCAGCGTGAAGATGTTGCACACCTCGGGCCTTCCGGGGTCGCCCAGCTGCAGCTTGAGCTCGTCGGTGAAGGCGCCCTTCAGCTTCTTCTCGACGACCTTCGGCGGGTCGAAGAGGTCGATGGCGTTGCCCAGCGACTTGCTCATCTTGCGCTTGCCGTCCAGCCCCATGATGCGCGGGGTCGGGGTCAGCTTCGGCTTCGGCTCGGGGAAGGTGTCGCCGAAACGCGCGTTGAACTTGCGGCAAATCTCCCGCGAGAGCTCCAGATGCTGGACCTGATCGTTGCCCACCGGCACCACCGTGGCGCGATAGAGCAAGATGTCGGCAGCCATCAGGATGGGGTAGGTGAACAGCCCGGCGTTGACGTTCTGCTTGTGCTCGTCGCTCTTCTCTTTGAACTGCGTCATCCGGTGCAGGTCACCCATCGGCGTGACGGTGGAGAGGTACCACGCGAGCTCCATGTGCTGAGGCACGTCACTCTGCACGAACAGCGTGCACTGAGCCGGGTCGAGGCCCGCCGCCATGTAAGACAGCGCGGTGCCGAAGATGCGCGTCGGCATCTCGGCCGCACGATATTCGGTGGTTGCCGCATGTGCGTCCACCACGCAGAACAGCGCGTCGTAGGTCCCCTCGCGGCTGAGCGAGACCCAGTTCTTGAGCGCGCCGAGATAGTTGCCGATGTGAAGCTCGCCGCTGCCAGTGGGCTGCATGCCAGAGAAGATGCGAGGTGCAGAGGTCATGGTCGCCTGGCGTCAGGTAGCCTTCCAGGGCAGCGCGGGCAAGTCCCTCACGCCCCGAATTTGGCCCGAGGTGTCGGTCACTCGTTACGATTTCGTTCGAGAATGCGCGGCCCGACTCGGACGATACGCCTGGAGTGGCCCGGCAAGAGCACTCGGACTGCGCCGCCCCCGGCGCGACTCGAGGCTGCTCGCGGCGGACACCCGGGATGCATGCTGGTGCACGGCGACAACTTGCTCGCAATGCGCGCGCTGGGCCAGCGCGCGGGCGCGCCGTTCTCGCTGGTCTACCTGGACCCGCCGTTCTTCACCGGCAGGCAGCACGAGCGGGTGGACCGGCGACGCGACCCCGAGACCGGAAACGTGGTTCGGTTGATGCGGCCGGCGTTCGACGATCGCTGGGACAGCCTGCATCACTATCTGGGCGAGCTGGGAGCGCGGATCGAGGCCGCGCGCGAGCTCTTGGCGCCCGACGGGTCCCTGGTGGTGCACGTGGATCCGAAGACCAGCCACTATGCCAAGGTGATGTGCGACGAGGTCTTCGGACCGGAGTGCTTCGCCAGCGAGATCGTCTGGCGCTATCGCCGGTGGCCGGCCAAGACGAAGAACTTTCAGCGAGTGCACGACGTCTTGCTTCGCTACGTGAAGAGCCCGGACGTGGAGCCCAAGTTCCGACAGCTTTACGAGCCGCTGGCGGCGTCGACCCTGAAGACCTGGGGCGACAAGAAACAGCGGGCGGTGGTGGGCCGCGACGGGCGGCGCACCCGCTCGAGCCGGACGGAAGAGGCCACGCCGGGCGCGCCGATGGGCGACGTGTGGGAGATCGGCATCGTGGCGCCGATCGCCAAGGAGCGTACCGGCTACCCCACTCAGAAGCCCGAAGAGCTGCTCGAGCGACTGATCCAGGCGTGCACGGATCCGGACGATCTGGTGCTGGACCCCTATGCCGGGAGCGGCACCACCCTGGCCGTGGCCGCCCGGCTGGGCCGCCGCGCGGTGGGGATCGACGTGGGTGAAGAGGCGCTGCGCGTGGCGCGGCGGCGCCTGCGCGCGCAGGGCGTTCGTGCCTATGAAGAGCGGGTGGTGCTGGACGCTCCCGGCCCGGTCAAGACCAAGCCGGGATCGCGAGCGACGGCCCTGGCGGGCTGAGTAGACTCGGGCGCGTGCGCTTCCACCTGCCGAGCGGTGCCTGGGTCGAGCTGGGCGCGGGCAGCCCCGTCGAGCTGCCCGGGCTGCTCGGCGACGAGCTTCGGGGGCTGCGCGTGCGGACCAGCGTCCCGCTGCTCGAGCTGCCGCTGTCGGACCTCCACGTGATACGCGCGCTGGCCATGCGCCTCGAGCTGGTGGACGAGCCCGAGGCGACAATCCGCTGCAGCAACTGCCAGCGTGAGCTCGGCGTGCGGGCATGTTCCACGCTGGAGCTGGGGCCCTTCTCGGACGGAGAGCTGGACGATGAAGAGCTCGACGCGCCCTTCGACCATCTCCGCGCGCATGCCGTGCCCCCGCTGGGCGACGCTGAAGAAAGCACGCTGCGCCTCGCCGCTCGCACAGTCGGCGAGGCGCTGCCGCTCTGGGCGGCCGTGTCGGCGTCGCGCCCCCTGCGCATCACCTCGAAGGTGGTGCGGGGGATGGGTGTGGTCGAGCTGGACGGCGAGACCAACCCGAAACGAATCGCCCGAGCGCTGGCCCGGTGCTCGGACCAGGCGTTCGACGCCATCGCGACGCTGTTCGAGGACGCGCACTACCCCCCACGCTTGGACGTGCCCCACGTCTGTCCGAGCTGCGGCGTCACCGAGTGGGTGCCCGCGCCGCTCTCGCGCGAGCTGCGTGGCGAGCACCTGCACTCGCCGCCGGCGCCCGATGACACGGGCTTCATCAGCGTGGACGAGTTCGAGGCCGTGGTTCGGCAAGAGGCGCAGCGTGCGTACGGCGAGCTCGGCGTCCGCGCGATCGATCTGGCAGTGATCGAGGGGCCGGCCGAGGTGGACGACGCCGGCGAGCCGCTCTTGGGCTGCTATCGCCCGCCCGACCCCGAGGGGCTGGTGCCACGGCCGGCAGAGATTCGGATCTTCTACCGGACGTTCGCCAACATCGCTCGCGACGAGGGGCCGTACGACGTGGAGGCCGAGGTGCGCGAGACGCTTCGCCACGAGATCGAGCACCACCTGGGGTTCCTGTCCGGCGACGATCCGCTCGACGAGCAAGAGCACGCCGAGATCCAGCGCGAGGCCGCGCGACGGGTGGGCAAGCACGAGATCCAGCGGCGCGCGGCCCGGGGCGTGGCGGCCGAGGTCCGGGGGTTCTTCGCCCGCACCTGGCTGGTGTGGGTGATCGTCGCGCTGGCCACGCTGCTCGCCGCCCTGGCCGAGTCGCGCTAGCGTGAGCTCGTGGCAAAGAAGGTCGAGGCACCGGTCCCGATCAACAAGCGCGGCAGTCCCGAGGCCATCGCGAAGCGCCGCTCGGCGCGGGCCTTCAACGAGCTGCTCGATCCTGCCGGCTCGTCACGCCTGGACGGGCGTACCGAGCAGCGCCGTCGACGCCTGCTGGCCGAGCTCGAGTCGGGCAAGACCCGAGGCTCGGGGCGTCCGCTCAAGCCGGTGGACGTGCTTTCGCACGTGACCGAGCTGCTCGAGCTGGGCGAGAGCGCGGCCAGCATTCGCAAAGTCTGCCGCCCGCGGCCGGCGCCGAGCGCCGACGCGCGCCTGCTCGAGACGTTGGGGCGCCTGCACCGGGCCTACGGCTTTCCGAAAGAGGCGTATGCCTTCCTCGGAATCACGGAAGAAGTGCTGAAGCGCGCGGGTGTGGTCGGGCCACCGGCAAAGCGGCGCCGCGCGGAAACGTGAGCCGCGGCTTGCCGAGCCTCGAGGGGTCTTCTAAGAAGGTCGGGTCCCATGCGCCACCCGATTGCCCTGGCGCTGGCCCTGCTCGCCAGCACCGCCGTCGCTCAGAGCCCCTCCGAGCCGGCGGGCAAGTCCGACGTGGCGGTGACCGTGGGGTCGAGCACGCTGACGGTGGCAGAGGTCGAGCGTCGCCTGGGCGCCATCCCCGTCTTCCAGCTGGCGCAGTTCGGCAAGGCGCCGGACGAGATCAAGAAGAAGTTCGTCGAGACGGTCCTGGTTCCGGAGCTGCTTCAGGTGGAAGAAGCACGCCGACGCGAGCTCGAGAAGCAGCCCGCCACGCGCGACCGCATCCGGGACACGCTGCGCCAGGCGATGGAGGGCGAGCTGCGCGAGGCGGCCAACAGCGTCACGCCGGACGAAATCAAGTCCTATTACGATCAGAACCGGCACCGCTTCAACACGCCGCGTCGCGTGAAGCTGTGGCGCATCTTGGTGCGCGACGAGGCCACGGCGAAGAAGATCTTGAGCGAGGTCAAAGCGAACGAGGTCACAGCCGCCGAGCGCTGGAACAAGTCCGCGCGCGAGGCTTCCGTCGACAAGTCCACGTCCATGCGCGACGGCGACCTGGGCTTCGTGTCACCCGACGGCCAGACCGAGATGCCGCAGCTGCGGGTCGACCCCGGTCTGTTCGCGGCGGCCGACAAGGTGAAAGACGGCGAGCTGGTGCCCGAGCCGGTGAAAGAGGGTGAAAACTGGGCCGTGGTCTGGCGCCGCGGCAGCCTCGAGGCCGTCAATCGCACGCTGGCGCAAGAGGCCCCGGCGATCCGCCAGGTGCTGTCGCGAGACAAGGTCGCCAGCCAGTCCAGTGAGCTCGCGAAGAAGCTCGAGGGCGAGATGGTCAAGAACGTGAGCTACGAGCTCTTGAGCTACGTCAACGTGGACCCTTCGGGCGACGTGGGCGCACGCCAGCGGCCCGGGGTGATCCCGCGCCACCGGGCGAAGAACCCGGGCGCCCCGCAGCGCGACGAGCGCGGGCTGCGCTGAACGTCATTTGCCGGGCAGCGGAAACCCGAGCTGCTTGAGCACACCGCGGAGCACGCGCTCTTCGTCGCGGGCGCGCTGGTGATACACCAGGAAGCGCTGCGGGTTGCCGTCCTTGGCGGCCTCGGCAGCGCGCTCGTGATTCTCGAGCACGAGCAGCAGGTGTGGGTGCGCCTGCGCGATCTCTTTCGGCACCGTCATCACACTGGCGGCCTTCACGCGCGCCTCGGCAGAGGTATGGACCACGCGCGCGAGCTCTCGATCCGTGAGGCGCGCGCGCAGGTACTCCGAGTCGGTGCTGGCGCCGGTGATCAGCAGCGAGAGCCGGTCGAGGTAGCTGCCGGCCAGGGCGGGGGTCGCCACCAAGAGCAGCGCAACGCCCAGCGCGAGCAGGTTTCGCCTTGTCATGCCTCCTCCTTCTCGGTCCAGCTGGGGCTGGCCAGGGCCGCCCGGGCCGCGGCGAACTCGGCGGCGCGCTTCGACCGGCCGCGACCCCGGCCGAGCTCCCTGGCGCCCACCAGCGCGCTCACCTCGAACCAGCGGTCGTGGGCGGGGCCGCCGGTCTCGACCACCTCGTAGCGCGGGGTGTCGCCGCGCAAGGCCTGAACGCGCTCTTGCAGCTCGCTCTTCGGATCACGGGTCGCGCCCGCGTCCAGCTGCTCGAGCTGCGGAATCAAGATCCGCTCGCAGGCGCTGCGTGCGGCCTCGAGCCCCGAGTCGAGATAGGTGGCCGCGACCAGGGCCTCGACGGCGTCGGCCAGGACGTTGGTGCTGCCGCGCAGCCCGCTCGACTCTGCGCCTTTGCCCAGCAGCAGGGCCTCGGCCACGGCGCTCTCGCGGCCCCATGCGGCCAGCGCGTCGGCGTTCACCAGCCGCGCTCGCAGACGGGTGAGCGAGCCTTCGTCCGCTTCGGGGAAGCGCTCGTACAAGAGCTGGCTGGCGCAGAGCCCGAGCACCGCGTCGCCCAGAAACTCGAGGCGCTGGTTGTCCGGCTCGCCGCGCTGCTCGTTGGCGAAGCTGGGGTGGGTCAGCGCCTGTTTCAGGTGCGGCGCCTCGGCCGGCAGCCCGAACTGTGTTGCGATCCGAGTGAGCATGGTGACCGGGGGGCCCAAGGTGTAGCCAAACCGCGCCAAATGTCACTCCGGGAACCGGAGCGCCCCCGCCGGTGTCGGTCCAGGGCGATGGGATATGCTCTGGCCGTGGCCCGCTTGATGGCTTGCCCCTTCTGCCGGCAGCTGTTCCCCCACGGGGAGGCGAACGACTGCCCCGAATGCGGGGTTTCTCTCGAGTCGATGTCCAAGCTGCCCCCCAGCCTGGACGTTCTTTCGGTCGAGGTCGAAGAGGGTCAGGTCGTTCCGCCCGAGCACCGCCCTCTGGCCTGGTCCTATTTCGGTCGCGGGCGGGGGGCCCTGCTCGTCCTTGCAGTGCTGGGCCTGGTGGCCTTCTTCCTGCCCTGGGTGGTCGTATCGGCCCCCAGCGACATGACCCTGTCGGGCTTCGACCTGGCGCGCGGGCGCGCGGGTTGGCTCTGGGGCGGCGCGGTGGGGTGGTTCATCCTGATCCCGCTGGTGTGGACTCGGCGCACCATCGCCAAGATGCGGGGCGTGCGCATCGTCAGCGTGGCCTTCGCAGCGCTGACGCTCATCGAGGTCGGAATGATGCTCTCGCTTCCGCCGCAAAGCAGCCGCTTGCGCCCGGTAGAGCTCGCCTGGGGGTTCGGCATCTACGCGAGCGCCGCGGTGTCGCTGGTCGCCATGGCGTTCGCGGCCCGGTTCGGCGGCAGGCTGGATGACTTGCCGGCAGTTCCCTGGCGCGATGACCGGGGCCGACGCCAGCGCGAGTCGAGCGCCGGCGAAACCCTGCACTGACTCGGCCGCTCGCCGGGGTCGCGGAAACGTGCTAGCGCTCGGGGGTGCGGAAGGCTGGAGCACGTAGCGCTCCGTGGGGGTCCGCGGAGCAGCATGAGTCGACGGTCGACGGGGACAGCGATCCCGCGCTCGAGCTGATCGACGTGCCCGCAGCGGTGGTCTGTGCATGGTGCGGTGATCCCTCGTGCCTGGGCGGGTGCCAGCTCGAAGAGACCACCCAGACCTCCAAGATCGTCGCCATCGTGCCCTGGGAACGGCCCGGCTCGGCCCCCGGTCGGCTGTGGGGCACGGCCAAGCTCTCGACCCTGTCTTCCGAGCAGTTCTTCGGCGCCCTGCCCGACGGCGACCTTGGCCCCCCGCTGCGCTTCGCCCTGCTGGCCGAAGGGCTGGCGGTGGCGGGCATGGCGGTGGTCGCCGTTCCGCTGGTGCTCGCCTTCGCACCCTGGCTGCTCGACTCGATCGGGCGTGACCCGTGGCTGCGAGCCTGGCTGGGGCGGTTGCTCGGCTTCGGCATGCCGGGCCTGGCGCTGCTGATGGTCGTGCTGCACGCGCTGCACGGCCTGGGGCTCGATTTCGGCGCGCGGCGCGCCGGCGCTCGCTCGCGAACCCGCCGTAGCCTGCGGTTCGGGCTCTATTCGTGCGGCTGGGACCTGGTGACCTTGCCCGCGGGCATCGGCATGCTGGCCATCACCGACGGCTTCGGCGCGGCGCGGCGGGCCGTCCCGATGTCGCTGACGGTTCCGCGGCTCGCGACCCGCGCGTTCTTGCGCGGCGCCTATCAACTGGACGACGAGGGGTCGACGCAGGCGTCGCGCCGCGCAATGTGGGTCGCAAGCGCGCTGGCGCTGGTTGCCTGCGGCGCGTTCGGCGCGGCGATGGTCGCGCTGGCCCTGCTCTAGAACATCGCGCCGACTTCGAGGGCAATCGTCCACTGGCGCGGCGTGCCGTCGAGGTCTTCTTTGTCGCCGTCGGAGTTCTGCGCGTCTGCCGGATCGACGATGTCGGTGATGAACTGACCACCGACCATGACCATCTCGTAGCGGTAGTTCAGGCCGAGCAGCAGGCGCTGCCGCTCGAGGCGCACCTTCTTGAACACGACGTTGTTGTTGAAGTCGAGCGGCGACCCGCCGGCGCAGATCGGTTGCCCATCGTACAGCCCCGGCTTGGTCGGGTCGGCATTGCCCGGCAGGTTCGCGCCGCCGTAGTTGCAGTAACCGACGGCGTCGGTCGCCGGGGTGAGGTCGACCAGCCCCGAGTCGCCGAAGATCCAGAGGTACTGGTAGCCGAAGTACGGGGTGATGACCGACGAGTCGGCGATGGGCAGCGGCTTGGAGATCTGCGCGTCGAGACCCGCGACGGTGAGCTGGAACTGCGGCGTGCCGGTGATGGTGCGAACCCCGCCGCCGACCGCCAGGTCGGGCAAGATGCCGGGCAGGCCGCTGCGGAACCCTTCCAGCAGCGACAGGCGCACGTCGGCGCCGCCCGACACGATGCTGGTGTTGGGCATGAAGCCCACCTGGCCGGTGACCTCGAGACCGAAGCCGAAGCTCTTCCGGATCTTGAGCGAGTAGAGCGACAAGATGTCGGACGGGCTCTTGTTCTTGATCGACGCCTTCTTGGTGTTGGGGTCGATCTTGCCCTGGGTGCCGCGCTTCCAGTAGTCGGCCCCCGAGTCGATCTTGGTGTAGTCCGCCTCGAACGACAGGTGGAAGCCGCCGAAACCCGTGGTTCGCGCCGAGTGCATCGCCGTGGGCGCCAGGGCAAAGCCGAACTGGTTGATCAGCTGCTTGAACGCCTTGTGGTCGGGACTGCACCACGCCCGGCCGGTGTCTTGCGTCAGCTGCGCCATCGTCGTGGGGTCGTCGACCCACTCGCCGGCGTCCGTTCGGCAACGCGCGTCCGTGACCAGGCGCTCGAGCGCAGGGTCCATGGGCTCCGCGGCCGCGACCGAAGCAGCCACGCTTACGAAAATTCCAGCAGCTACCGCTGCATAGTGAGCCTTGATTCCCACCGCACTCTCCGCCGGGCGAGGCTACTTGCCGGCTGGGATCATCGTCAAGCTCGGGGGCTGACGGCCGGCCTTATGGCCGAGAAGCGGCACCCGGCCTAAGCTCGCCGCCCATGCCCGGCGACGAGCCCCGCCTCCGAGGCCAGACCCACGACCGGCCGTTCCACATCGTGCTGGTAGAGCCCGAGATCCCGCCGAATACCGGGAACGTGGCCCGGACCTGCGCCGCCACCCGCTGCCCCCTCCACCTGGTGGGGCGCCTCGGGTTCAGCATCGACGAGCACGCGGTCCGCCGGGCGGGCCTGGATTATTGGCATCTGGTCGAGGTCCACCAGCATCCAGACCTCGAGGCGGCCGAGCGGGCCATCCGGCCGCCAAGGACCTGGCTGTTCAGCGGCAAGGCCGAGCGGAGCTACCTCGAGGTCGACTACCGGCTGGGCGACGCCCTGGTGTTCGGCAAAGAGAGCGTGGGGCTGGCGCCCGAGCTGATCGCGGCCCGGCGCGACTCGGTGGTCGGCATTCCCACGCTGGGCGAGGTGCGCTCGCACAACCTGGGGAACGCCGTGGCCATCGCGCTCTACGAAGCGCTGCGACAGAACGGGCTCCTGGCGGTCAGCGCACGATCACCCGCGGGGACTGATCGGTGAAGTCGGCGTGCACGCTGCGTTTCGCACCCGGGCTGAGCGTCACCTGCGCACCGGTCCGGAGCCCGAGCGTCGCGTTCTCGAAGCTGACGAAGTAGCTGCCCGGCTGGAGCTGCAGACCCGAGACCGGCGTGGTGCCGTACGACTTGCCGCCGACGCTCACCGCGCTGGGCGGCTCGGCGGACAGCGTGAGCAGCGCGCGTGCACCGGGCTCGACCGCGCCGCTCACGGCGCTGGTAGCGTGAGCCGAAGGGCGGACCGGCGGGCGGTCAGGAACAGCCGACGTGCTGGGCGGCGCCGACGGGGGCGTCGAGGGTGAGAGCGGGACGGCCGAGACGCTGAGCGTGGCCGAGGGCCCCCCGAGCACAGGACCAGGCCGATCGGCGGGCACGGGCGAGCGGCCGCCCCACCACACCGCCGCGGCCACGGCCCCGACCACGGCCAGCGTGACCAGGGGCCGTGCGGCGCGATTGGGCTCGGAGTGGCGCTCTTCGCGGGCGGTGGCGGGGGCGGGCTCTTCCTGCGTCGGGCTGGCGATCGGGCGGGTGGACATCGCTTCGCTCGGGGGCGAAGGCTCGACCACCACGTCGTCCGGGGGCGGCGGCACGCTGGGGAGCTTGCGCGTCCACTCGACCAGATCGTTGCGAACGGCGAAGGTCTGCGTGTCGCCGATACTCGGCGCGCGCCGCGTGACCAGGACGTTCTCGAGGGGCTGCGGCTCGGGCTCGGCCGCGCTGAGCAGCCACGGGCTCGAGGCCAAGAGCTTGCGGCGAACGCGGCGCACGCGCGTGCCGATGCGTCGCGAGACGTCGCCCAGATCGGCGGTCTTCACGAACTCGCGCAGCGGGCGCGCAAGCTGCTCTGCGCTCTGGGGGCGGTCCGCCGGCTTGGTGGCGACGGCCGTCGCCAAGAGCTCGGAGAGCGGCTCGAGCTCGGGCACGACCTGGCCGATGCGCGGGGGGGGTTCGTCGAGCGCCTTCAGGCACTCGGCGGGCGTTCTCCGACGAAACGGCGGCTGGCCCGTCCACGCCTCGATCAGCAGAGCAGCGACCGCGAACACGTCGGTGGCGGGCGTGAGCGCCTCGCCCGCGATCTGCTCGGGCGCCATGTGCCCTGGCGTGCCGAACAGGTCGCTGCGCTGAACGCCGGCGTCCGGCAAGGTCACGGGGGCGGCGATCCCGAAGTCGATGATCCGGACCGCGCCTTCTTCGTCCAGCATGACGTTTCGCGGGGTGACGTCGCGATGCACGATGCTGGCGCGCCGGTGCGCATAGTCGAGGGCGCGGCAGATCTCGATGCCCAGATAGGCTCCCTCTTCGGGCGAGAGCGTGCCGGTCTCGTTCAGGACCTCCGAGAGCGTCACGCCCTCGCAGAATTCCATGGCGATGTAGTAGACGCCCTGTTCGACCCCCAGCTCGTAGACCGGTACGATGTTGGGGTGCCCGAGCTCGACGGCGGTCTTCGCTTCTTCGACGAAGCGCTTCACGAAGGCCTCGTCCGAGGCCAGCTCGGGGCGGATCTGCTTGACCACCAGGCGCTTCTCGAACCCGACCGCACCGCGTAAGGTGGCGACCAGGACCTTGGCCATGCCCCCCGCAGCGATCTCTCGCTCGAGCACGTACTTGCCAAAGAGCTGCGGGTACATCGGGCGCGACAATGGTAGCGCCCTCTGGCTCATTCTGCTGCTTTCTGGCTGCGGCCCCGAGCAAGAGCCGGACCGGGTGCTGCGCGTGGCGGCTCACCTGCCGCCCGCGCACGCTGCCGGCGCCGACGACCTGTCCATCGAGCTGACCGCGCTCGGAGACTTCGAGGGGTCGAACGCCACCTCGAAGATCGCGGGGGGCGACGCCCGCGGCCTGTCGCTGCCGTTTCCGGCGCAGACCCGGGCGGTCACGGCCCGCGCCGGCAGCGGGGCGAAGGGCTTCGCCGGCGTCGGCGCCGCCGCGCCGTCAGGCGACATCGACGTTCTCTTGTGGCGCACGGGCGGCGCTTCCGAGCTGTGGTCGCCCGCCGGCGCCGGCTTTCCCAGTCAGCCGTTGGGGGTGGCGGTGGGCATCGATGCCGCGCGGCGGACGGTGTTGGCCGCGGGATCACTGGTGGCCAGCGCCGACGCGGGCCGCGCCTTCCGCGTGGACCTCTCCACCGGGGTCGCAGAAGAGGTCGCAGATGGCATGTTGCCCGCGCGCGCCTTCGCGACCATCACCGCGTTCGGCCCTGGTGCGATGTTGGTCGCCGGCGGCGTCGACCCCACGCTCTCGGGCGGCGACCTGGGCGCGGCACCGCCCATCGCGTCGGCCTCGATCTACCTGCAAGGCGAGGCTCGGTTCGATCGCACCCGGGTGATCGCCCTGGCGCAGCCCCGATCGGGCCACGCGGCCGTGGTGCTCGCGAGCGGAGAGACCCTGCTGGTGGGTGGAGCCGGACCGAATGGCGTCCCGCTCTCGACCCTCGAGATCGTCTCGCCCGAGGACTCGTCGGCGCGCATCGCAGGGCTCGCGACCCTGGAGAGCCCGCGCGTGCACCCGCGGGCTCTGCGACTCACCGACGGGCGGGTCTTCGTCGGTGGCGGCACGCTGGCTGGGTCTCCCGTGGGCGTGCTCGAGTGGCTGTCGCCCGACGCGCGGTCACTGACCTTCTTGCAGGGCAACCTGGTACTCGCCGAGAGCCACTCGTTCGCCGCCATGCCCGACGGCGGTGTGCTGGGCGTCGGGGTGTGCGTTCCGAAGACCGTGCAAGCCTGCAGCGGCGACGCCGCCATGCGCAGCGTGATCTGGTTCAGGAAAGATGGCGCGCTCGACGTGCTGCCGGCGCTGACCTTCACCCCGTCGAGCGCGTCGCTGATCGCCGCCGGCGCCGGCGCGCCCTGGCTGCACGCGGTGGTCGGGTCGAGCGCCACCTATCGCTATTTCGACCCGTGGACGGGTCGCTTCGAAGAGCCGGCCGAGATCCCCGAGCAGGGGCCGGATCCCGATCTGCCCCCGCCGCTGGCGGTGGATCCCGGCGCGTTCGTCTGGCTCGAGCGCGCCGGCGGCGGTGCGCTCTTGGGCTTCCGCCACGACGTGCGCGGCGCCTATGCGCGGGACCTGGCGCCGCTCTTGCTGGCCGGGCGCGAGCACGTGGCACCGAACCGCTTCCCGTCCGGCGTGTCGAAGTCGGGCATCGAGTACTCGGCCGGCGGCTTGGGGCTCGCCGGCTCTCAGTCCCTGGCGGTGGTGGCCGACACCACTTATGCCGACCTGGATCTGGCGCTGACCATGACCTCGGGGGCGCCGCCCGTGGTGCAGCTGGGCGGGGCCGTGCTGGGCGGGGCAGACTGCCCCTGGCCGGACCTGGCCAGCGCCGAGCCGGGCGAAGTGGTGCACGTGCGACGGCGTGCCGACGAAGCCACGCTCGAGCGCAAGGGGGCCACGCAATCGTGCACGGTGGGCAGCGGGCATCTGCCACTTTCGGTGGGGCCGTCGGGGGGCAAGAGCTTCGTGCGCGCGCTCGAGATCCGGCGCCGCTGACCGGTCAGCGCTTGAAGAACTTGCCGAGCAGCCCGCCCTTTTCCTTCTCTTCTTTGGCCTCGCCCCGCATGGCGAACAGGCGCACTTCGCGTGCTGCGTCGGTGTTGTTGGGAAAGTGCCTGGCAACCCAGCGAAAATCCACCACGGCTTGCTCGAGCTTGCCGGCACGCTTCAGCAGGTCACCGCGAGCCATGCGAACGCGTTCGTTCTCGGGCTCGCGCTTCACCGCGTCGTCCATCATCGCGATCAGATCGCTGTAGTCGCCCTTCACCGCCCGCGCCGGCTTCTGCGCCTCGCACTGCACCCACAAAGCGCGATATTCTGCCTGTTCCGGGTCGCCATCGATCGCCTGCTTCGCCAGCGATTCGGCCTCGGCCAGGTTGCCTTTTCGGAAGTACACCGACGCCTTCTGGTACGCCACGACGGCGTTCATGATCTTGTTGACCTCTTGCTGCTCGGCCTCGGTGCCGCCGCCATCCTTCACCAGCACGTCATAGTCACGGCGCCGGTCGTCGTCGGTGAGGGCCTGGTGCGCCTCGGTCATCCGAGCGAAGACCTTCACCACGTCGTCTTTC
Organism: Polyangiaceae bacterium; assembly: GCA_023150915.1. Classification (GTDB taxonomy): domain Bacteria; phylum Myxococcota_A; class Polyangia; order Polyangiales; family Polyangiaceae; genus JADJKB01. The sequence goes on along the minus strand of JAKLKA010000005.1, from coordinate 76,366 downwards.
AACGCGGCAAATTCGGGGCCGAGCCGATCGGGGTGCCACTTCTTCGCCAGGTTGAAGAACGCCGCCGAGATCTCGGCGCTGGCTGCCTTGATGGGCACGCCCAGCATCTCGTAATAGTTCTGGTGCGGCATCTTCTCGTCGAGCTCGCGCAACTCTTTTCGCAGCTCGGCCACGTGCGGGGGCTCGCTCTGGGGGGCAACCGATGCTGGCGCGCGGGTGGACGGCGGCGGCGCGGCAATCGGCGACGAGCCGATCAGGGCCGCGATGGGCGACGACGCCACCGGCGACGACGCCACCGGCGACGACGCCAGGGGCGGCGGGGCAACGGCAGACTGCGGCCGGACCGAGGGTGGTGGCGGCGTGACGCTGCGCGGCGGCGTGGGCCGCAGGCCGATTCCGAGCGGGTGCGCGCCCACCTCGAGATGGCGGGTGATCATCAGCGCAAAGACCAGGCGCTTGGTCTCGACCACGTCGGCCACTCCCGAGTCGAGCAGCTCGGTCAAGGTCTGCGGTTTGGCGCGGATCACGTCGAGCACCGCCCGCTCGGAGTCGGCCAGAGCGAAGCGCGCGATCTGAGCCGCGGGGTGCAGGCGCAGCTGCCGGGCCCCGAGCCGCGCCAGCGCCAAATCCACCCGCTGCACGTTCTCGTAGCGCCGGATGCCGCGCCAGATCAGCCCCAGGGGTTCCAGCGTGACGGGCCCGCCGCCCCATTTGTCGAGGAAGTTCTTGCCGTCGTAATAGGCGTAGCCGGTCTTCGGGCTGAGCGAGAACATCCACACGACCTGCCGCAAGAGCTGCTCTGAGAGCGCCGCGTCGAGTGTGGGCTGATCGATGGCGCCGGCGTCGAGCAAGAGCTTTCCGTGGAGCGCGCGCTCCTTCGCCACGCGCGACAGGGTGGCGTTGTAGACGTCTTCGTCGATCTTCCCCAGCTCGAGCAGCAGGCGGCCCAGGTGAATCACCGGCTGGCCCGTCTTGGCGTTGGCAGGTGCGCCGCCCCGCAGATAGAGCGCGCTCTTCTGGCGGTCGGGCGACTGAAAGATGAACGAGCCCGTCAGCCCCTTGTCGAGCGCATAGACCAACAGCTGCGAGAGCGGCGTCGTCTCGAGCTTGCCGGTCGCAGTCGCCTCGGACATGGGCCGATGAGACTAGCAGAGCCGGGGCGGCGCGGGAGCGGTGCAGGACTTCCGGGGAAATTGGCGCATCGGCCGCGGCGCTTGGCGTCGCCCCGCGACCTTGGCAAGGTCGCGGCCCGATGCCGCGCGGCCAAATTCTCGTCGTGGACGACGAGCCCTCCATTCTGAGCACGCTGAAGAAGGCACTCTCGCTCGAGGGCTACACGGTGGACGTAGCCGGGGGCGTCGCGCTGGCGGAAGAGCGTCTGTCGAAGCGGAGCTACGACGTGCTCTTGCTCGACGTCTCGCTTCCGGACGGCAACGGCGTCGAGCTGCTCGAGCGCTTGCGCAAGTCGGGGGTCGAGACACCGGTCATCATGATGAGCGGGCACGCCACCATCGACACCGCAGTGCGGGCCACGCGCCTCGGGGCGCTCGACTTCCTCGAGAAGCCCGTGTCGACCGATCGCCTGCTGGTGGTCCTCGAAAACACGCTGCGCCTGATGCGCGCCGAAGAAACCGCCGCCGAGCTTCGGGCCGAGACCGGCTTCTTCGACGAGCTGATCGGGCACAGTCGTGCGATGCGCGACCTGCGCGAGCAGGTCACGCGGGCCGCCAAGGCCGCGGCCAGCGTGCTGATCACCGGTGAGCGCGGCACGGGCAAAGAGCTGGTGGCGCGGGCCATTCACCGCGCCTCGCCCCGAGCCAAGGGCCCGTACGAGAAGCTGAACTGCGCGGCGGTGCCCGCCGAGCTGATCGAGAGCGAGCTGTTCGGCCACGAGGCGGGCGCGTTCACCGGGGCCACCAAGCAGCGGCGCGGCAAGTTCGAGCGGGCCCACTCGGGCTCGCTGTTCTTGGACGAGGTGGGGGACATGCCGCTGGCGATGCAAGCCAAGCTCTTGCGCGTGCTGCAAGAGCGCGAGATCGAGCGCGTGGGCGGCAGCGAGGTGCTGAAGGTCGACGTTCGGGTCGTGGCCGCCACCAATCGGGACCTGGTCACCGCCTGCCGCGAGGGCGGCTTCCGCCCCGACCTGTACGATCGACTCAACGTGCTGCCGCTCGAGTTGCCCCCGCTGCGCGCGCGCCGCGAGGACATTCCGCTGCTCGCGGGTCAGTTCTTGACGCAGGCAGCCAAGGCCAACGCGCGCCCCGGCGTGGCGCTCGAGCCGTCGGCGCTCGAGGCACTGACGCGCCACTCGTTTCCGGGCAACGTGCGCGAGCTTCGCAACTTGATCGAGCGGCTCGTGATCCTCAGCCCCGACGACAAGATCACCGGCGAAGACGTCGCCCGCTCGCTGGGGCTCTCGGCCACCGTGGCACACACCGGCCTGTTTCGCTCGGGGGTGCCGTTTCGCGTGCTGGTGGACGAAGCAGAGCGCACCATCTTGGAAGAGGCCATGGTCCACCACGGCGGGCAGATGGCCGCCACGGCGCGGGCGCTGGGCCTGGAGCGCAGCCACTTGTACAAGAAGGCGAAAGCCTTGGGCCTGCGCGGCAAAGACGAGCCGGAAGAGTGACCTGCCCCTCGGGCAACGCTAGAGTACCGGGGTGAAAGCCGCCCGCGTCGCACTCGCGTCGATCACCCTCTGCGTCGTCGCGCTTCTGGCAGGCCCGGGCTGCGGCCGCAGCGGGCTCGAGCTCGACGACGCGCCCGGGGCGGGTGGGTCTGGCGGCGGGGCGTCGTGCGGCGACGGCAAGTGCAAGCCGGGCGAGTCGTGCACCACCTGCCCCCTCGACTGTGGCCTGTGCGAAACCTGCAACGACGGCGTGTGCGACCCGAGCGAAAGCTGTAGCTCGTGCCCCGAAGATTGCGGGCTGTGTGACAGCTGCGGCAACGGCACCTGCAACGCCGCCGAGAGCTGCCTGTCGTGCAGCCAAGACTGCGGGGCCTGCCCCACCTGCGGGGACGGGTACTGCAAGGGCGCTGAGACCTGTCAGTCGTGCGCGCCAGACTGCGGCAAGTGCGAGACCTGCGGGGACGGCAGCTGTTCGGCCGCCGACGGCGAGTCGTGCTTCACCTGCCAAGAAGATTGCGGCAAGTGCGCGGGGTGTGGCGACGGCGCCTGCGCCGGAAGCGAGAACTGCGCGTCGTGCACCCAAGACTGCGGCGTGTGCAGCGTGTGCGGCAACGGCAAGTGCGAGGCGTCGCAGTTCGAGACCTGCTCGAACTGCCATCAAGACTGCGGCGAGTGCGAGCTCTTGTCGTGCTTCATGATCGTCACCTGCGCGCTCGGCTGCGTCGAGCTGGACGAAGATCCGCCGAACTTCAGCGTGTCGTGCGTCGCGAACTGCGTGTCGAAGGGCTGCGCCGACGTGCAGTTCTTCGTCGATCAGACCCTGAGCTGCGCGTTCCAGAACGTCGAGAAAATCGCCGACTGCGCCGACGGCCCGAGCAGCGTCATGTCGTGCGCGCAGAAGTTCTGCGGCGCCGAGCTCGCGGCGTGCCTGGGCGCAACCTGCGAGTAGCGCCCCTCAGATCTTCAGCTTCTTGAGCCGCGGGTTGTTCGGATCGAGCTTCCTGGCAAGGGCCGCGTTCTTCTGGGCCGCCGGGCGGTTCGGCACCAGCAGATAAGTCTCGGCCAGCTGGGCGTGCGCGTCGGCCTTCTTCTCGGGCCTGGCGGGGCAGAGCACGGCACTCTCGAGCTCGTAGACCGCCCGCGGGATCATCTTGTTCGCCACCAGCACCTCGGCGAAGAGGGCGTGGGTCTCGAGGCCGCTGATCTCGACCCACAGCGCTCGCTCGCCGGCGTCTTTGGCCTCTTTGTACAGCTTCTTGTCGAGCAGCGCGCGCATCAGCCGCCGATGCACCCGACCGTCGTGCTCTTCGATCAGCGCCAGCTTGCGCAGGCCCTCTAGCTCTTTGTCGGCGCGCCCCTGCTTCTTCGCCAGATCCACCAGGGCCGAGATGGGCTCGGCCGCGGTCGGATCGTGCTGGTGCGCGCGTTCCAGCGCGGCGGCCATCTTCGGAGTGTCGCCCTTGGCCTCGGCGATGTCGGCCAGGGCCATCTGCACGGAATAGCCGTCGCTGCCGCCGGTCACCAGGCTGGTGAGCAGTGCCTCGGCCTCGGGCACCTGCTTCTTGCCCAGGGCCACCCGCGCCTTGATCCAGATCGCGTCGGGGAATTTCGGATCGGCCTTGAGCGCCGCCTCGAGGGCCGAGGTGGCCTCGTCCTTCTTGCCGCTCTTCAGCGCGGCCAGGGCGTACACCGTCTGCTTGAGCGCGTCGTTCGGCGCCTTCTCGGCCTCGGCCTTGGCCTTGTCGTAGGGGCCGGTGCGCGAAATCGGCACGAACTGCTGCTTGAAGCGTGACAGGCGCTGCTCGGCCCAGCCGCGAAACTCCTGGTCCAGCGCGTCGGCGCTCTGCCCCAGCGCCTTCTGCACCGCGTCGGGCGTGGTCTTGCCCTGGCCCCACAGCCGAAGCATCTCGGCCATCTTCGCCATGCCGTGCTTCTTGACCAGCATCACCATGATCTGGCTCGAGGCGTAATAGGCCGTCGCCACGTCACTCATCTCTTCGGCGCGCGTGAAGGCCTTGGTCATCGCCCCGACCTTGGGCAAGCGATCGCTGCGCAGCGCCTGGTACAAGTCGGGGTCGTGCTCGCGGGCCCACTCGGCGCGCTCCACCAGGGTCTCGTGCTCGGCCAGCCCCTCGGTGAACCAGCGCGGCACGTGGCTCTTCGACAGCTGAATGTGGAACACGTGGGCCAGCTCGTGCCACAGCGTCATGCCCAGATTGAACTTCTCGTGCATGGTGCTCATGCTGGCCAGCGTCTTGCCGAAGCACACCCCCTGAATCGCGGTGGAAGGCAGGCCACTGGTTCGGATCGCGAAGTTCGGCCGCTCGGCATACAGCTCGATGCCCACCGGCGTGCTGGGGGTGAAGCCGTAGTCCTTCACCATCTTCTTCCACGCCGTCTCCATCAAGCCGGGCACGTAGCGCTCGAGGATGGGCTTTTCGTCCTTGTGATAGCGGAAGGTGAACAGCTTGTGCTTCACCGTCACGTAGTTTTGGGGGATGTCGCGGTCGTACAGGTTCAGCGTGTTGTACACGCGCACGTTGAACGGGTCTTTGTCGAAGGCGGTCTTCAGCGACTTGACGCCGTCGTCGTCGTTGCCCGAGCGAATCAGGTTCAGCCCCAGCTGCGCGTGGGCCTTGGCGTCACGCTTGTCGATGCGCACGGCCTCGCGCATCATCGCCACGATCTCGTCGTAGCGGTGCTCCCAGTCGGCAAAGTCGCCGATGATCTGGAACATCTTGGTGTAGCGCGGGTTCAGGTCGAGCACCGCCTTCTTCGCGGCCTCGAAGCCGGCGGTGTCGTCGGCCAAGAAGTGCGCGGCGGCGCGCATGCTGAGCAGCTCCAGGTCCCGCGGGTTGTGCTTCAGGCCTTCGGCCACGTGCTTCTCGGCGTCCGAAAGCTCCATGTCGCGCAGCGCGATGCCGGCCAGGACCACGTAGGGTCGGCCCAGCTTGGGATTGATGGCCAGCGCCTTCCGCGCCAGGCGCTCGGCCTCGTCGAAGTCGAACGCCTGCTCCAGCTTCACGAACGCCAGGGTCACCAGCGCATCCGGGTGATTGGGCGCCTTGGCCAGCACTTCCTTGGTGACCTCTTCCGCGTGGCCGGGGTCGTACTTCTCCAGGAACAGCTCGGCGCGCCAGAGCAGCGTCGGAACGTCGCTCTTCAGTACGCGCTCGGACTCGTTGAATGCGTCGTTGGCGTCTCGAGGCGCTCGCAAGAGGTGTGCGGCGCGCCCCACCCACGACAGCCCGCGGCCGTCGGTCTTGGTGATCTTGTCGTCGTTGTAGTCGCTGACCAGGGTCATCAGCACGGGCTCGGCGTCTTGCTCTGCGCCTCGCTCGAGCAGCACCTCGCCCAAAAGCAGCCGCGCGCGGCGCGCCTCGGGCTCTTTCTCGACCTTGCGCAGCGCCGCCTCGGACTCGGCCAGCTTGCCCTGGCGCCGCAGCGCCTCGCCCTCGACCCAGGCCGCCTCGAGCTTGGTGGCCTTGCTGGCCGCAGCCGTGCGCGCGGTCTTGACGGCCTCGTCGTAGCGCCCGGTCACGAGCAACGTCTCGGCCAAGCCCAAGGCCGCTTCGCCGCGCTTGGCCCCGCCCAGCGCGGCACGAAAGTGCGCCTCGGCCTCACCGTACTTGCTGGCGTCCAGCGCCTCGCGCCCGGCCTTCGCGCGGTCGGCGACCGCGGGCGCGACCTTTTTCGCGCCGGGGGCCGGCGGCGGCGCCGCGGCGGGCTTGGCGGCCGCGGGGGCGCACGCGATCAGCGGGACAGCGATGAAAGCCAGAATCGAGAGCCGAGCGCGCATGGTTCTAGTTCCCGTTAGACTAGTGCAGAGGGTGGGGGTTGGGTCGGTCCGCCGGCGCCAGTGGTCATACGTCGTCGGGGCCGCGGCGCCACCGCGTGATGCGTCGCGGCCAGGGCGGCGCGTCCGGGACCTGCCGCGCCCGCCATTCGGCCCGCATCACGGCCGTGGCCGCCTGGCACAGCCATGCGGGGGGATCGGGCGGCTGCCACGCGCCGAAGCCCACGTGCCCTGCTGGGTCGATCTCGAGGGTGGCGTGCCAGGTCTGGTCGCCCGTCGAGATCTCGACCGCGTAGCGCCGCTCGCCCTCGAGCACCAGGTTCAGCCTGCCGCCGGACACGCGCCGACCTTACACTAGGGCCCGGTGCCGATCCTGGTGTTTGCGCAAACGGCCGAGCCGCGTGTCGATCTCGCCGCGCTGGTGAGGAACGCCACCCGGCACTTCGGCCTGGACCTCGAGGTGCTGGGGGCACACGACACGAGCGCGTGCGTGCGCCTCGCTGGCTCCAGCTTCGGCCTGCGTGCGCGCGCGGCCACGGCGCCCGACGTGGCCCGGGCGCGGCGGGCCGAGCTCGCGGGGCGTGCCGCCGGGATGTCCGATCTGGCTGCGCGTTGCGCTACGGTGTGGGAGATCGAGCCCGAGGCCGGCGCAACCGAGCACGCCCTGCACCAGCTCTGCGCCGTCGCTGCCAGCGCAGCGCTCGGGCCGGTGCTCCCGCCCGACGACTCGACCCTGTACGGCGTGCGGGGCGCAATGCAGCGGGCCGATGCGCTGGGCGCGGGGTGATCGACCGGTCAAGTCGGCGGCTTGCAGGGCTTCCGCACGGTGATCATCGAGCCCGCGAGCCCCGCGTCACCGGTGACCAGCACCCGCGCCCAGCCGGGCCGGGTGAGGGCCGTCGCCCGATAGCCGCCACTGTGCTCGCCGTGCTCTCCGCTGTGGGGCAGCGCCTTCTCGTGGCTCTCTCTCCAGGCGCCGCGAGCGGCGCGCTGCACGAACACCGCGCGCCCCGAGTAGCTCCAGGTGCGGAAGTACCGGCGCACGCCCCGCGAGTCCGTGGGGGAGTGGCGCATTCCCCCACCCGAATGCTCGTCGAGCACCAGCGTTCCATCGGGCAGGTCCAGCGGCGGCCGATAGTAGGAAACGCTCAGCGGAAACGGCTCGGGATCCCCGGTCGCCAGCTGGGCGTCGATCGGCAGAAACGACGGCGTTTGGCCGGCGGTGGCCGCGCCACTCTGAACGAAGACCCCGGTCCGACCCTCGAGCTCCCCCTCCCAGACCGACGCGCAGCGCAGTCCGGTGGGCACCGACTTCTTCGACATGCGCCCGGTGCTGATCTCGATCGAGAAGAGCTCGAGCCCTGACGCCGTGGGACGGACCACGACCCAGCGATCCCCCGCCTGCCAGCTCCCCCAGCCGCTGCAATCCCCGTCCAGCCGGGCGAGCACCCGCGAGCCGCGGTCGTCGAACACCGTCAGCTCCATGGCGTCGAAGCGATCATCGGGCGAGGCGACCGCCACGCAGCGACCGCCCACGCACGCCGCACGCCAGGCGGTCGTTGGGGCCTCGGGGCCGATGCGCTTGCCCTCGGGCACGGAGTAGAGCGCGGTCTTGCCGTGGTAGCGCGTCGGGGTCTGGTCATGGTCGACGTAGTACAGCCCGATCAGCGCGCGCTGCCCGTCGGACGCAAACGCCTTGGCGGTGCCGCCCTTCGGCAGATCGGCAATGGGGGTCGCCGCATCGACCCGCGGAGCGTCGACGTCGCCGAGGTCCAGCGTCCACCAGCGCCCTCCGCTCTGGTCCAAGAAGCGCACGCGCCGCGAGCTCTCGCGCGCGCTCTCCCCCGCGAGCACGGGCAGGGCCACGGACTCGACGGCGCCGCTCCGACCCAGGTGCAGAAGCTCGACGGTGTCCCCCTGCCGCGCCTGAACGAAGCTCTTGCCGCCATAGTGGCCGACCCAGAGGGCGCTATGCCATGAGATCGCCTCCGCCGGGTCGTCGGCCGCACAGCTGCGAACCATCGCCTTCGTCGCGGCTCGGGCGCTCGGCTCTGCGGGCGCGCCGGGCACCACGACACCCGGCGCGGCGCCGCGCGAGCCGGCAGGGGTGCACCCCGCCAGCCCCGCGATCAGCGCCAGGCAGTGCGCCCGCCGAGAGTCACGCTGGGTCATGGCGGCGCCGGCCAGATCGCCATGGCGAATCCGCTGGCGAACACGCCGGCCTCGAGCTCGGCCACGGTGCCGGTGCTCATCCCCACGTTGCCGCCGGTCTGCGATGACTGCGCCCCGCTCAGGCGGTTCACGAAGGTGAGCGTGGTGCCGGCCGCGCCGTAATCGGGAAATGGCTGCCAGCTGCCCTTCAGGCTGCTGCGGTGGGTCACGCCGACCACCACCGGCAGCCCCGCCGCGCCGTTCACCGAGGGCAGCCACGCGGTGGCGCTCGAGGTCTCGTCGAACTTTCCGTCCGCCGTCGCGAAACGCATGTCGACCCCGGCGACCCCCAACCTGGGGCCGGTCACCACACCGCCGTGCTCGTACGTGGGGTAGCAGGTCGCCACCGGCGCCGCCGGCCAGGTCAGATCGATGGTGAGGTCGGTGGGCGAGACCTTGCCCCCCGCCGCGGTGACATAGGCCAGCGTCGCGGAGATCTGGGTGGTCTTCTGGTCGAGCAGCGCTTGTCCGGTCAGGGCCGCGACCCCCTCGCAGCTCTCGGTCAGGCTCGCCAGATCGCGCTGGCCGAAGCTGGGGCCAGCGCCGCCCGACGCGGCGTCGTCACCGCCGCAGGCCACACAGCCGAACGCCAGCAAGGCAAACCAGCGCATCCGATGATTGTACATGATCGAACCCGGACTACACTTTCCCCATGCTCGAGCTGATCTGCAAGAAGACCTGAAGCACCTGTCGCAAGGCGGTCGCCTTGCTGGAAGAACACGGTGTGAAGTTCCGCTATCGCGAGTACACGGAAGAGCCGCTGTCCAGCGCCGAGATCGGCAAGATCTTGAAGGCGCTGGGCCTGCGCCCGAAGGCGGTGCTCCGCAAGAACGACAAGGCCTATGCCGAGCTCGGGCTCACCGGTGACGAGCCGGACGCCAAGCTGGTGGCCGCACTGGCGAAGCACCCCACGCTGCTCCAGCGCCCGATCGGCGTGAAGGGGAACAAGGCGGTCATCGGGCGCCCGCCCGAGAAACTGCTCGATCTGGCCTGACCGTGGGGTGGGCCGGCTGCGCCGTCAGGGGATCTCGACACCGAGCTGGCGAAGGTAAGAGATCGAGTCGGCGTACACGTCTTTGCGCGCGACCAGCCCGCCCCGCATCGGAATGATGTCCATTCCCTTCCAGCTGAGCGTGCGCCCCGAGGGCGGCAGCGGCTTGCCGGCCCGCATCACCGGGCGGTCGTGGGTCGCAGTGGCCGTCCACTCTTGCACCACCAGGTCGTCACGCACGTGGGCGCGGCGTGTTTCGAAGTGGAGATCCGGAAAGGTCGAGAACACGCCGGTGATCAGCGCGCGGATCGCATCTTTTCCGACCGCCAGCCCGCCGCTGGTGTGGTTCTCGAACACCGAGTCGTCGGTGTGCAGCGCGACAATCGCCTCGACGTCGTGCCGGTTCCAGGCATCGTTGTAGCGCGCAATCACGGCTTCGAGCGGGTGGGGGGTGGCCATGGCGGAAGCTTAGGCACCTCACCCGCGAACGTACACCGACTGCACCACCCCACTCGGGTGCGCCTCGCTCGATTCGAGCCTCCATCGGCGGGTCGGCACGCCGTCCAAGAAGAGCGACGGCCCCGCGCCAAGCACCACGGGGATGACCGCGAGCTCGATCCGGTCGACCAGATCGGCGTCCAGGAACAGCTTGGTCACCCCGCCGCCGCCGCAGAGGTACACGTGCTCGCGCCGGGCGCGCTCGCGCCACAGGTCGGCGTCGAACCGCGCGAAGGTCTCGTTCTGCACCGGCGTCAGGCCCGTTTGTCGCGTAATCACCACGCACTCTCGGTCCGAGTAGGGCCACGGGTCGAAGCCCTTGCACACCCGCCAGGTGCCGCTGCCCATCACGGTCACGTCCACCGTCTGGTAGAACGCCGTGTAGCCATAGTCGCCCCCGCGGCCGCCCGAGCCCGCCAGCTCCAGCCACGACAGGTCGTCGCCTTCGCCCGCCACGCGGCCGTCGATCGATGTGGCGATGTAGAGGGTGATCACCGGGTTTCATGGCGCGGGCGTTGCCCGCAACTCAGTCGGGGAGGGGGTGAGGGGCAAGGGTCCAGAAGCAGATGCTACCGCTTGTCGAGCGACGCGTGAGCCCCGCGAGCATGCCCTCAGCTTCGCGATGGCGCTCATCAGAACGAATACGACATCGTCGCCCCAGCGCTGGGTCCGCCGCTGGTGGCCAGCCGCGCCTGGTACCCGCCGCGCAGCGCGGCCCCGAACCCGCTGCCCAGGTCGAGGGCGACCTCGCCCAAGAGGCGCACGCCGTACTTCTCGGCGCTGGGCATGTTGGTGATCTCGACGATCGGCGCCACGATCACGCGATCGGTCGCCACCACGTCCATGCGGGTGAAGAAGCGGCTGCCGAAGGTCTGGATCGATTCGAAGCCAAGCGTGAGCTTGCTTCCGTAAGGGTCGCCGAGCAAGAGCGCACCGCCCGTGCCCCACGAGAATCCGACCTCGGTCACGCTGCTCAAGAGCTCGGTTTCCAGGTGGATCTGGTCGTGCAGGCGGAAGCGCACGGTGGGCGCCCCGTAGTTGAGGCCGACGTCGAAGCGCTCGGACTCGCTCTGCCCGGGCACCGGATCGCGCACCGGCACGGGCGCCTGCCCGCGCACCACACCGATTCGGACGCTGAACTCGGTCACCACGCGCAGCGGACGGTAGGTGTACCCGCCTTCGAGGCGGAAGTATTGATCGCGCACGCTCTCGGTCCCGGTCTGGTTCAGGCTCGCGGCGTCGCTCTTGCCGAACGACACATACTCGCCGGTGGCGCTGAACACCGAACGGCGTCCGCCCAGGCGCTCGCTCAGCGCCCGCTCGCGGATGTCCATCAGGTCTTCGGGAACTTGAACCGAGTGCGGCATGCCGCGCGAGGCAAAGGCCGCCACGCGCTGACCCGACAGCAGCTCGAGCTCGAGGGTGTACGACAGGCTCGGCCACTCGACGTCGTCTTCGGGAACCTCGGCCGCGTACGGCCCGCTCGAGGCGCGCAGGAGCTCGACCTCGCGGAACGCCGGGTTCTTCGCGGTGCGATAGACCAGGAGCGCGCGCTTCACCAGGTGCGGATGCTCGATGTCGGCGCGCACCGTGAGGGCTTGATGCGCCGGCGTCGTGACCACGGGGGCGTGGTGGATCTTCGGCCGCGCGGCGGGAGCCGGGGCGGGCGCTTCTGCCGCTGGCGCCGTGCCCGCCGGCGTGGGCGGAAGGGGTTCGGCAGCGGCGCCGAACGAGACAGTCATCAGCGCCAGCGAAAGGCCCGAGGCCCAGGTGCTTCGCGTCACCATGTGTACGTCACCGCCCCGCCGAACCCCGGTCCGGCGTGTTTGATGGTTCGCCCTTGATACGAGCCGCGCCCAGCCACCACGAGGCCCGGCGTGACGCGGTATCCAATCTGCACGATGGCTCTACCGCCGACCTCTCCGCGCTCGACCGAGGTCGTATCCGGCGTTGCGCCCGAGTCGTTCGGTCTGACCTTGTCGCGGCTCACGGCCGAGCCCGCCGGCTGGTTCGTGACCTCGGTGCGGAACAACATCGGAACGCGCTCGAAGGTGTTCAGCTCGAGCTGCGTGATTCCGCGCAGGCCCACACCACCCAGGATCTCGCCGCCGATCTGCAGGTTGGTCTTCTTGTCGTTGCCGATGCGCACCAGCCCCAGGGCGCCGCCGGACACGCCGTCGTCGTGCAGACCGATGACCGCTCGACCGATCACCGAAGTGAACGACGAGAACGCCCCTTCGGCCTCCAGATAGCCGTAGGTGAGCCCCACCTTGCGCCCGCTCAGGTGCTGCTCGTCCAGCTCTTCCAGCGAGCCGCCCACGCCGCGGAACACACCGAAACCGGTGCGCAGCGCCCGCAGGCCCTCTTCCTCGAAGCGCATGCCGACGAACCCCTCCGTCTGCCACACGCGGTCGTTGCCCTTCATGCGGTTGTAGTCGGCATAGTCGGTCCAGATGCTGGCCGTGGCTTCCTTGCGGAGCGGCGGCGTGGGCTGGGGGATCGGCGTCACCTCGATCTCCTCCGGGGCGCCCGGTGACCCGACCAGCGAATGGGTCTTGCCGTCGCTGGTGGTCGCCTCGACGAAGAACTGCACCGCCGGCGTTCGCATGCGCTCGGCGGGGAGGGTCGCGCTGAAGTATCCGGGCCCCGACGCGGTCATCGGCGTCGGGCGATACGCCACCTCGCCCGCGCGCCGCGCGTGCAGCACGGCGCCCGTGGCCGGCCCTTCCACCTCCACGCCCAGCGTGATCGGCACGCCGCCCAGCGCCTCTTTGGGCGCGGTGAAGTTCAGCAAGGCCGGCTTGCCGGCGGCCTTCCCCATCGCGTCGTGGGCCAAGAGCCGGCGAAGCTGCGCGGCCTCTTCCCACAGCACCACGGCGTAGCGACCTTCGGGGTTCTTCCGAACGTAGTCCTCGTACGCGATGATGCGCTGGGTGACGTTGGCCCCCTTGAGCCCGTCGAACAGCGTGCTGACGGCCTGGGCTTCTGGGTCCACCGGCTCGGCGCTGGGCACAGCATCGCTGGGCGGAAGCGGCGCGGCCACCGGCCGATCCGGCGCCGCGGCCGGCAGCTTGGGCGCCGGCGCCAGCTTCTTCGGGGCCGGGTCCAGCTTCGCCTTGCGCAGGATGACCACGTCTCCGACCTGGGCCGGGCGAGCCAGCCGTCCGTCGGCGCGAGAGAGCGACAGCGTCCCTTGCACCTGCGTGAGCTTGAGTGAGCCGATGCGGAAGCGGTCCGTCACGACCTTGCCGGTCACGGGGTGCTTCAGCCTCAGCGGGCGCCAGATCTCGACGAGGTCGCCGCCGGCCGCGCCGCGCTTGGCGGCGAGGTCCACGACGATGTCATCGTTCTCCAGAGCCACCACGACCCCTTCGGTCGCTGCGACTCCCGAGATTTCCGACGCCTGACCTAGAGCGGTCGCCGGCGCGCCGCACAGGCACAGCGCGACGAGCGCTGCCCTGCCCAGCATGCGGCGAGTTTGCGAGTCAGCCCGGTTCACGCTCGGGGCTTCAGCAAGCCGCGTGCCGGCAGGTTTTCCGCCGTTTCCTCCCCGGGTGTAGTGGTTCAACCACTATTGTGTGGGGTTTTACTCACACCCGACGGGCGCTGGGCTCACGCTCGCGCTTCGCACCGCGAACGGTGCGTATGAGCGGTTTTTTCACCTTCAGGCCGCGCGCTCGGCGGCCTGCTCGGCCTCGGCCTGCTGCAGCGCCTCGAACGGATCCTGCCAGGTCTCGTACTCCAAGATGCCCAGCTGGGCGAACCGCTCGCGCTGCCGCTCCGAGAGCAGGCCGGCGCGCTTCACCGCTGGCACGATCTTCGAGAACAGGATCTTCCGGAACTCTTGCTGGCCCACGTTGTTCAGCGTGATCTCCATGCACTCTTTCACCGGCAGGCCCGTCTTCTCCCAGACCTCTTGGAACAAGAAGCGATCGCGCATCAGCACGGCGGCCTCGTACACGAAGTCCTCGCGCTCGCGCACCTCGGACTCTTTCTGGTCCTTGTAGAAGTCCCGAAGCGAGAGCACGCCATAGGCCACGTGACGCGCCTCGTCCTGAATCACATAGGTGGTCAGGTCGCGCAGCAGCGGCTCTTCGACGAAATCGCGAGTGACGCCGAACGCGGCGAGTGCCAGGCCTTCGACCATGATCTGCATGCCGAGCAGCTTCATGTCCCAGCGCGAGTCCTTCAGGATGCGATCGAGCAGCGACCTGAGGTGCGGGCTGATCGGATACGTGTTGCCGACCTTCTCGTGCAGGTAGCGATCGAAGACCTCCACGTGGCGCGCCTCGTCCATCACCTGGGTCGACGCATACAGCTTCGACTCCATGTCCGGGACGGCGTTCACCAGCTGGGCCGCGACCAGCATCGCGCCCTGCTCGCCGTGCAAGAACTGCGACTGCGTCCAGGCGGGCATCTCGCGCCGGAGCTCCAGGTGCTTCTTCGGGTCGAGCTTGGCGTAGATCTCGGACCCGTAGAGCGGGTGCATGAACTCGGGGATCTGCGCCTTCTCGATGTCGACGTCGATCGACCAGTCCAGGCGCGTCTCGCCGTCCCACTGCGCCAGCTTCGACTTCCGGTACAGCTCGCGCAGGTCTTCGCGGGTCTTCTCGTAGCCCCAGTTGAAGCTGATATCGAGCTTTGCCTCGATGTGCTCGACGTCGATGGGGCGGGTGGCGTTCGCGGTCATGGCAGGCCTCCTCGGAAAGTGAACTCAGTTTCATGTTTGGCTTGACGCCCGTCAAGCCGAAACTGAAGTTGGCTTCACTTTTCATGAGATTTCGCTATGCTTCGGCCAGTGGCTGAACCCCGATCCCTCCGACGAAACGTGCCGGATCCCGAAGCAGGGCCACCGGCCCGCAGCTTCGTCCAGCAGCGAGCTCGGGACACCCACCAGCGCCTGCTCGAGGCGGCGGCCAAGCTGTTCGCCGAGCGCGGCTACGACGACACCCAGACCCCGGACATCGCCGAGCGAGCCGGTGTGGCGGTCGGCACCTTCTATCGCTACTTCACCGACAAGCGTCAGGCGTTCTTGGAGCTCAGCGCGCAGCACCTCGAGCAGTCCTATCAGAGCGTGGTCTCGCGGCTCACGCCCGACGCCTTCGCGTCGACCCGCACGCGCCGCGAGCGCCGCGCCACCATCGACCAGGTCATCGACATCTTGTTCGAGAGCACCGCCGAAAACCCGCAGCTCACGCGTGAGTTTTTGGCCGTGGCCATGCGCGACGCCGAGCTTGCGCATCTGCGCGACGAGTACGAAGAGCGAGGCCGCCAGGCCATCGCCGCGCTGATCCGCGCGAACGTGCCGGCCGGGCGCATCCCCGACGCAGACGCCGCCGCGCGCGTCATCTCGGTGGCGGCGCAGGACGTGGCGCTGGTCACCGCGGGGCTACGCGGCCCGGTCCCCTTGCCGCGCGAGGCGCAGGCCATCCGCGCGGCCCTGGCCGACATGTTCTATCGCTACGCCTTCGGCGACGATTGAGCGTCCAGCACCTCGCGCACCTTCTCGAGCAGCTCGCCGACGCCGAAGGGCTTGCCGATGAACTGAAGGCCGGCGTCGAGCACGCCGTGGTTCACGATGGCGTCGTCGGCGTAGCCGGACATGAACAGCGCCTTGATGCCCGGCCGGGCCTGCGTCAGCTGTTCGACCAGCCCGCGACCGCCCAGCTTGGGCATGGCCACGTCGGTCAGCACCAGGTGGATCTGGCCGGCGTAGCGCTCGGCCACCCCGAGCGCCACCTGGCCGTTCTGCGCCGTCAGCACCTTGTAGCCGACGGCCCGGAGCACGCGCTCCACGATGTTGCGCACCGGCTGCTCGTCCTCGACCACCAGGACGGTCTCGGTCCCGCCGACCCGCGCCGTCGCAGCAGCCGGGTCGCGCGCAGCCTCTTGCCCCTCGTGCAGCCGCGGCAGATAGATCTTGAACGTGGTCCCCACGCCCAGCTCGCTGTAGACCCATACCCGCCCGCCGCTCTGCTCGACGATCCCGTGGACCGTCGCCAGCCCGAGGCCCGTGCCCTTGCCCTGGGGCTTGGTGGTGAAGAACGGCTCGAAGATCCGCTGCCGCACCGAATCGTCCATCCCGATGCCCGAGTCGGTCACGGCCAGCACCACGTACTGGCCCGGCTCCACGCCCGGGTGCATCGCGACGTAGTCGGAGTCGAGGGTGATCTCGGCGGTCTCGATGGTCAGCTTGCCACCTTCGGGCATCGCGTCGCGCGCGTTGACCGCCAGGTTCACGATCACCTGCTCGATCTGGCCGGGGTCGGCCCGCGTCAGGCCCAGCGACGGCGAGAGCGTGAGCTCGAGCTCGATGTGCTCGCCCAAGAGGCGCCGCAGCATCTTCGCGAGGCCGCCAGCGATGGCGTTCAGGTTGACGGGCTCGACGCGCATCACCTGACGCCGGCTGAAGGCCAGAAGCTGCCGGGTCAGCTCGGCCGCGCGCTCCCCCGCGTTCTTGATCTCGAGAATGTCGTCGCGCGCCGGCTCGCCCTGCGGCAAGGCGTCCATCGCGACCTCGGCATAGGTCAAGATGACCGCGAGCAGGTTGTTGAAGTCGTGTGCGATGCCCCCGGCCAGGCTGCCCACGGCCCTGAGCTTCTCGGACACGCGTAGCTGCTCTTCCAGCTTCCACTGTTCCATCTCGGCCCGCTTGCGCTCCGAGATGTCTTGCTTGATGGCGACGAAGTGAGTGACGTTTCGGTCCGCGTCGAGCAGGGGCGTGATGGTCTCTTCTTCGTGGTACAGCGTGCCGTCCTTGCGACGATTGACCAGCTCGGCCCGCCACACGCGCCCGTCGAGAACGGTCTCCCAGAGCGCAGAATAGAACGCGGCGGGGTGCAGCCCCGACTTGAGAATGCTCGGCTTCTTGCCGATGGCTTCGCTTGCCGAATAGCCCGTGAGCGCGCAAAATGCCGGGTTCACCCACTGGATGGTGCCGTGGCGATCGGTGATCACCATGGCGTTCGCGGCGGCGTCGAGGGCAGCCGATTGCAGGCGTCGGGTGGCTTCTTGGGCGCGCACCTCGGTCAGATCGGTGGCAATGCCCAGAAACCCGATGCAGGCGCCCTGCGCGTCGACCATGGCGCTGACCGAAACCCGCGCGGGAAAGCGGGTGCCGTCCTTGCGGACGCAGGTCCACTCGTGCTCCGCAGGCTTGCCCGACCGCGCCTCGTGGACGAACACCTCGAACCCCGGCTGGACCACTTGCCCCGTGGCGCGGCTCAGCTCGGCGGCGCGCGCCGCGATCTCTTCCGGCAGGTGCAAGACCGCAGGGCTCAGCTTGCCGACGAATTCCTCGGCGCGGTAGCCGAAGGTCCGCTCCGACGCCCGATTGAACGACTGCACCACGCCCGCGACGTCGGTGGAGATGACAGCCAGGTCGGTCGCATCCAGGATGGCGCGCTGCCACGCGACCACGCGGGCAAGCTCGCCCTCTGCCTTGCGGCGCGCCGAGAGATCCACGCCCGTGCCCGCCAAGTAGACCTTGCCGCCGATCTCGGTACGCACACCGGTGAAGTAGAAGGGCGTGCGCGTACCGGTCTTGGACACCAGCGTCGCCTCGGCGTCGCTCTCGCCGCGGGTGAACCCCTCGGCGATCCGCCCGGCGATGTACTCACGGTCGGCGCCCTCGAAGAGCTCCACCGGATGCAGTCGGTAGATCTCGTCCCCGCTGTAGCCGGTGACGACCTCGAAGCGCTCGTTCCAGCGCACGAAGCGCCCGCTGTCGTCGAACATGTAGAAGATCCCGGGTAGCCCCCGGAGAATGGCGGTGGACAGCGCCCGCTCGCGCTCTCGAGCTTCGGTGACCAGCAAGCGCTCGGTCATGTCTCGCGCCACGCACAGCACCGATGCCTGCTGCCCGTCGCTGAGCAGGTTGGCGTGGGTCTCGAGCCAGCGCAGCGACCCCCCCAGGCCGGTCACCCGGTGCTCGATCCGCCTGGGCTCGCCCGCCAGCACCGCGCTCAACGTCTCTCGAAAGCGATCGCGGTCGTCCTCGACCACCAGCGCGGCCAGCTCGCGCCCGGACAGCGTCTGGATGTCCGAGGCCTCGAGCAGCCGCAGCCCCGCGTCGTTGATCTGGATGATGCGGCCCTCACCCGACAGCACCAGCACGGCCTCCGGATCGGTGCGCAGCACCGTCTCGAGCTGCGCGTTCCGGATCGAGAGCTCGAGGTTTGCCGACTCGAGCGCCGTCACCTTCTGCTCCAGCTTGCGAGCCAAGACCAGCCGGTGGGCCTCGCGCGCGCTCTCATCCCCCAGGGTGGCGGCGCGGGCGGGCTGCGCCGAGGGCACGGCGGCCAGCACTTCTTTCAGTCGCGCGATGAACTGCTCGGGCTCTGCGGGCTTGATGATGAATGCATCCGCGCCCAGGTCCCGAACCACTCGTTCATCGGCCTCGTCGGTGTAAGTGGCGGTGTACACCACGAATGGCACCCTGCAGAGTGCCGGGTCGCCCTTCCACTCTCGCAAGAGCTCGAAGCCGTCTTTGACCGGCATCAAGAGATCCGAGATGCAAAGCTCGGGCGGGTTCGCCCGGGCCTTCGCCAGCGCCTCGTGGCCGTTCGCTGCCTCCTCGACCTCGAAGCCCGACGCGCCGAGAAGCGCGCGCAGCAGGTAGCGATTCGGCTCCAGGTCGTCGACCACCAGCACGCGGGTCATGGCACGCCTCGCGACGGGAGAAACCGCTCGATCTCGCTGACGAAGGTCTCGGGGTCGATGGGTTTCTCGATGTAGCCCTGGGACCCGGACGCCAGAGCCTTCTCGCGGTCGCCGACCATCGCGTGGGAGGTGACGGCTACGATTGGAACACCGCGCGTCCGCGGGTCGGCCTTGAGCGATGCAGCCACCGCATAGCCGTCCATCGCCGGCAGCTGGATGTCGAGCAGAATCAGATCGAACGCACCACCTCGGGCCAGCTCGATGCCGTCGGGGCCGGTGACCGCGGAAGTCACTCGGTAACCGCTCTTCTCGAGCAAGAATGTGGTGAGGTAGCGGTTCTGCTCGTTGTCTTCGATCAAGAGCACGTGGCGTGTCATCGATTTCCCCACCGTCGGGGCAGCGCGAACGTGAACGCGCTGCCACTGCCCCACTCACTCTCGACACTCACGTCGCCCCCCATCAGCCCGGCGAGGCGACGACAGATCGCCAGCCCGAGCCCGGTGCCCTCGTGGCTGCGCGCCAGCCCCGAACCGACCTGCCGGAACGGCTGGAACAGCGCCGCCAGATCTGCGCTCTGGATCCCGACCCCGGTGTCGCGGACCGTCATCCGGACGCGGTCGTCGTCGCTGGCAACCTCGAGGCTCACGCGCCCGCGGTCGGTGAACTTCACGGCGTTGGTGAGCAGGTTCAGAAGCACCTGCTCGACGCGCCGTGGGTCGCCGACCACCTGGCCAACCCCCGCGGGCACGCTCGATGCGAGGGCCAGGCCCTTCTTCTCCGCCAGCGGCCGCACCGCGCCCACGGCACGCTCGATGCAGGCCTCGAGGTCGAACGGCTCGCGCCGCACCTCGAGCTGCCCCGCCTCGATCTTCGAGATGTCCAGCACGTCGTTGATCAGCGCCAAGAGGTGGCGCGAGCTGCCTCGCACCATCTCGAGCTGCTTCCTCTGCTCGGCGTTGATGGGCCCCGGCAGCTCTTGCAGCAGAATGCCCGTGAAGCCGATGATCGAATTGAGCGGAGTGCGAAGCTCGTGGGACATGGTCGCCAGAAACGCGCTCTTCAAGCGGTCGGCCGACTCGGCGCGCTCTTTCGCGATCGCCAGCTCGCTGGCCGCTTTGCGGGCGCGTTCCTCACTCTCACGCAAAGCCAGCTCGGCCAGCTTGCGGTCCGAGATGTCTTGCTTGATGGCGATGAAGTGCGTGACCTTCCCATCGGGGTCGCAGAGCGGCGTGATCGTCTCTTCTTCGGTGTACAGGCTGCCGTCTTTGCGCTTGTTGACCAGCTCACCCCGCCACACCCGGCCCGAAAGGATGGTGCGCCACAGCTCGCCGTAGAATGCCCTGCTCTGCGCTCCGGACTTCAGGATGCGCGGGTTCTGACCCAACACCTCGGCGCGCGAGTATCCGGTCATTGTCCCCCAGGCCGCGTTCACCCACAAGATGACGCCGCGGCTATCGGTGAACACGATGGCGTTGGCCACGGCGTCCAGTGCCGCCAGCTGCAGCCGCGGGAGTGTATCGCCCCCGCTCGACTCGCCGCTCTCAGCACCGCCCCCGCCGCTCACCCAACCATGACGCCAGAGAGCCCGGGCCGATGCAAGCTCAGCCGATCACCACCCGCTGCCGCCGTCGCCCCCAGGCGCTCTGGACGCCTTCGGCCGAGAATCGCCCGGCGATTTCGACGCCGCAGGCGCCGCAGCGACTGCCCTTCAGTCGATAGGCGCCAAGCTCGTACCAGTCGCGCTCGATCAACAGCGCATGACACGCCGGGCAGCACGTGGACCCCCCGGCGACGTCGTGGATGTTGCCCGAGTACACGTAGCGAATGCCGTGCGCCATGGCTTGCTCGCGGGCGCGCTGGCAGGTGGCGGGGGGCGTCGGTGGCAGGTCGAGCATCTTGAAGTCGGGGTGGAACGCGCTGAAGTGCAGGGGGACGTCGGCCCCCAGCTCCTTCACGAACCAGGCGCACAGCCGGTCGACCTCTTCCGCCGAGTCGTTGTGGCCCGGAATGAGCAACGTCGTGACCTCGACCCAGACGTTGGTCTCTTGCCGCAGCCACTTCAGCGTGTCGAGCACCGGCTCGAGCTCGGCGTTGCACAGCTTGCGATAGAAGTCGGGCTCGAACGCCTTGAGGTCGACGTTGGCCGCGCTCATCACCGCGAAGAAGTCGCGGCGCGCCTCGGGCGCGATGTACCCGGCCGTCACGGCCACGGTCTCGATGCCGCGCGCGCGGCACTCGAGGGCGCAATCGATGGCGTATTCCGCGAAGATGACCGGGTCGTTGTAGGTGAACGCCACGCTCTTGCAGCCCTGGCGCTCCGCGGTCTCGGCGACCTGGGCGGGGCTGGCGCGGTCCGAGAGCTTCTCGATCTCTTTCGCCTTCGAGATGTCCCAGTTCTGGCAGAACTTGCAGCCCAGGTTGCACCCGGCGGTGCCAAAGCTCAGGACGCTGGTGCCGGGGTAGAAGTGGTGGAGCGGCTTCTTCTCGATGGGGTCGATGCAGAAGCCAGTGGCCCGACCGTAGCTCGACAGGTAGATGGCGTCGCCGACCCGCTCGCGGACGAAGCAGAACGCCCGCTGCCCGTCGTGCAAGCGACAGAATCGCGGGCACAGGTCGCACTGGATGCGACCGTCGCCGACCGGGTGCTGCCAGCGCCCGCGCACGTGGCTCGGTCCGAGGGTCGAGGTCATGGCCTGGCCAAGTTAAGGCCCACGGCGCTCGGCGCCAGCTCAGCTCTCGTCGGCGGCGGCGCGAAAGATGTTCTTGGCCATCAAGCTCGACTCGGCCTCGGAGCGAGCCGAATAGATGCGCGCGCGCACCCGGCGGGCCTCGGGGTCGTCGGGGGCGGCGGCGAACGCGAGCTCGATCAGGTGCGTGGCAAGGGCCAGCTCTCCGCCATCGGCCAGTGCCGCGGCCCGCGAAACCAATGCGTGGGCGCCGCCGGCCAGCGCGGCGATCTCGCCGGCCACGGCCGCCTCGGGGGCGGGCTTCAGCTGGGCTGGGTTGCCGTCCCACCACCCACCGTACAGCCGCCACAGGTTCCGCACGATGAACTCGGGCTCGTCGTAGACCGGTCGCAAGTAGGGCCGCGCCAAGAGGTGCGCCGGCGCCTTCACCTCGGCCAAGATGGCGTTCAGACGCTTGCCGGCGTTCATGCGCTGAAGGGTGGCATCGACCAGGAATTCCAGGAGCTCGGCGGTTTCGGACAGCGCCTGCTCGACCCGGTCTTTGCCCTCGATGGGCGGGCCGTGCCCGGGCAACAGCAACTCGGCGCCCAGCGCCGACATGGTTCTGAGCGCGGCCGCCCACTCGCGGGGGAAGCGCTGCACCTTCTGCGGGTTGCCACAGTTGGGCGAGGCCCAGATGAACAGGTCGCCAGTGCACAGCACCTTGCGCTGCGGCAACCACACCCAGGTGTGGTCGTCGGTCTCGCCCCGCGCGTGATGAAGCTCGACCGCCTCGCCGCCCACCTGCAAATCCAGCCGATCGCGATAGGTGCGATCCGGGTAGCGGTACTCGCTGGGCCAGGCCGCCACGCCGAACTGCCGGCCGTTGATCACGCGGTTGTAGCCTGCGGTGAGCTGGTAACGATCGAAGCGGTCTTTCACCGCCTCGTGGGCGATCACCTCGACCCGCCCGCGCCCTTCCGCCTCGAAGGGCGGCACGCCGAAGGCGTGGTCCACGTGACCGTGGGTGTAGATGGCGGTGCTGAGCGGCGCGTCGCACCACTCGCGGAGCGTGGCGTGGTTCTGGCCGGCCATGAAAAAGCCGCCGGTGTCGATCAGCGCCATGCCCTCGGACGAGCGAAACGCGATCACGTTGCCGAAGCTCGAGACGAAGGCCAGGCCCGGCTGCATTTCTTCCAGGCCAAGGATGAGCGAAACCGGTTGCAGGCCGTCGGTGCTCTGGCTTCCGGACCAGAGCGCATCAGCCACCTCTCGGATGCGTCCCATGGCTCACCCCGGCATCAGGCGCGTGAGATCGACGCCCACGGTTTCCAGGGCCTTGCGTTGGACCACGCACAGCTCGGCGACGCCGATCAGCGCCAGGTCGACCATGGCGTCGACGTCCGAGCGCGGCACGGGCTCGCCCTCGGCGGTGCCTTGAAGCTCGACCATGCAGCCCTTGGCCGTGGCCACCACGTTCAGATCGACTCGCGCGGTGCTGTCTTCGGCATAGCAAAGATCCAGGGCGTACTGCCCGTCCACGTGGCCCACGCTCACGGCCGCCACCTGATCACGCAACACCTTGCGATCCAGGCGCAGCTTCTCGATGGCCATGGCCAGGGCGATGAAGCCCCCGGTGATGGCCGCGGTTCGCGTGCCACCATCCGCCTCGATCACGTCCGCGTCGATCACGATGCTGCGCTCGCCCAGCCGGTCGAGATCCACGGCAGCGCGCAGCGCGCGGCCGATCAGCCGCTGGATCTCGCGCGAGCGGCCCGACAGCGGCTTGTCGCGGCCATCACGGTTCTCGCGCCGCTTCGGGTTGGCGCGCGGGTGCATCTGGTACTCGGCGGTGATCCAGCCCTTGCCGCGACCCTTCATGAAGTCTGGCACGCCGTCGTCGATGCTGGCCGTGAGGAGCAGCCGCGTTCCGCCCGCGCGGTACAGCACTGACCCCTCCGCGAAGCGGTGAAAACCGGGGAGCACCTCGACCGGGCGGATCGAGCGCAGGGGCAAGCCTTGGCGTTTGTCGGCCATGGCACTGCACCTACCACGGCCCGGGTGGACGCCGAAACGGCCTTGCTCAATCCTTCCGCCTGGCCGTGACCCGATCGCTGAAAGTGTCCGAGGTGTTCGAGAGCATCCAGGGCGAAGGTGCAAGCGCCGGCGAGCCGGCGGTGTTCTTGCGGCTCGCGACCTGCAACCTGCACTGCTCGTGGTGCGACACGAAGTACACCTGGGACTTCAACAACCATGCCTACGAAGCCGAGGTCACCACACGCCTGGTCGACGACGTCTGGCGACAGATAAAGGCCGCAACGGCCCGGCGCTTGGTGGTGACGGGCGGTGAGCCGCTGCTGCAGCAAGCCGGATTGGCGCAGCTCATTCATCAGCTCTCGACCGACCATTTCGTCGAGGTCGAGACCAACGGCACGCTCGAGCCGAAGCCCGAGCTCTCGCGCCGCGTGGATCAGTGGAACGTGTCGCCGAAGCTATCGGGCAGCGGCAACCGCCCGGGACTGCGCATTCGCCCGCGGGCGCTGGCGGCGCTGGCGGCCACGGGCCGAGCGTGGCTCAAGCTGGTGGTCGCCGACGAGAGCGACGTGCTCGAGGCCGAGCAGCTGATCGGTGAGCTGGCCTGGCCGAAGGCCCGCGTGCTGTTCATGCCCCAGGCGCGAACGCGGCGCGAGCTCGCGCTCCGGGCTCCGTTCGTGGAGAGCGCCGCCCGGGCGCGCGGCGTCGGCGTCTCGCCGCGCTTGCATGTCGAGCGCTGGGACGGGCGCCGGGGCACGTGACGCTCAGGCGTCGAGCAGCTGGCGCACGCGCGCGGCAAGCTCGATGGTGGTGAACGGCTTCCTGAGCAGCGCGGCCCCCGGCTGATCCAGGACCTCGACCACTCCGCTCGACTCTGGCGCATAGCCTGTGACGAACAGCGCGCGCAGGTTCGGGCGCCGCGCACGCATCCGATCCCAGGCCTCGCGCCCACCCAGACTCGGCATCACCACGTCGAGCACCACCAGGTCGAACGCGTCGGGGGTCTGCTCGAACTCGGTCACCGCTTCCTGCCCGTTGCGTGCCGCCACCACGTGATACCCCAGGCGGCTCAAGCTGCGTTCGGCCAGGTACCTGAGCTGCGGCTCGTCTTCGGCCACCAGCAGCCGCTCGGTGCCCCGCGGCGCGCGCAGGCGAAGCTGCGCGGTGTCCACCTCGTACAGCTTCGCGCTCAGCGGGAACAGCGCGTGGAAGCTGCTGCCGATGCCCGGCGCCGAGTCGACCGTGATCACGCCGCCATGTTGCTGCACGATGCCGTGAACCACCGCAAGGCCGAGCCCGGTGCCCTCGCGCTTGGTGGTGAAGAATGGGTCGAAGATCCGGCGGGTGATGGCGGCGTCCATGCCGACTCCGTCGTCGGTGACGCAGAGCTCGGCGTAGCTTCCGGGGCCCACCCGGGAATGCAAGCCTTCTGCTGACCCGATCTCGCGACGACGGACCGAGACGGTGATGCGCCCGCCGTCCGTCATGGCCTGGTGAGCATTCATCACCAGATTCAGGATGACCTGCTCGAGCAGGGTGCGGTCGGCGAACAGCGGAAGCGGTGCGTGCGCCTGCACGATCTCGAGCACCACGTTGGGCTCGACCAGACGCCGGAGCAGCCCTGCGAAGTCGACCACGACCTCGGCCAGGTCGACGGTCTCTTTGCTGACGATTTGCTTCCGCGAGAAGAGAAGCAGCTTCTGCGTCAGCTCGGCACCGCGCCGGGCAGCATTCACCACCAGGGCCAGATCATCGGCCAGCTCGCTGCCCTTCGGGGCGGCCTCGACTGCGGCACCGCTCACGGCCATGATCACGCTGAGCAGGTTGTTGAAGTCGTGCGCCACGCCGCCGGCGAACACGCCGATCGCTTCCATCTTCTGGGAGTGCCGGAGCTGGTCCTCCAGCTGCTCGCGCTCCGTCACGTCGCGCACCACGCAGATCCGCGCCGCCTTCCCGTGAAACTCGATGGGATTGTCGACGACCTCGCAACGCAAACTCTGGCCGTCGGAACGGAGCTGGGTGATCACGCTGCGGCGATCGCGGATCGGCGTTCCGCTCATCGCCTCCAGCTCGAGTCGGGCTGCTTCCCGCGCCTCGAGCGGATAGAAATCGAGCATCGTCTGCCCCGCCAGCTCGTCGCGGCTCCACCCGTACAGCCGCTCGGCCGCGGCGTTCGCCGCCAACAGCTCCAGCGAACCGGGTGCGTAGACCAGCACCGGGTCGGGGTTCGACTCGAACAGCACCCGATAGCGCTCCTCGGCTGCCAAGAGCGCGTCGCGCGTCTGCCGTTGGTGCGTGGTCTCGGTGCGCACCAGCATGAAGGTCTCGCCGCCCTCGATCGGGACGCATTTCTCGGTGAACCACCGGTCGCTGCCGTCCAGGGCGATCACGTGGGCGTCGGGGTTGAGTGCGGGCTTTCCCGTCCGCTTGGCTTCGTCGAGGAGCGCGCGGACGGCCCGCGCGCGCTCGGGCGCCAGGAACTCTTCCAGTAGCCTGCCTTCGACCTGCTCCTTGGGTGCGCCCCGCACGCTTCGGTTCAGGAAGAGCGCTACGCCGTCGGCGTTCATCAACCCGATGAAGTCGCTGCAGTGCTCCGCCAGGGCAGACCCCAGCGCGCCCCAGCCCGGGGCATCGGGTGGCCGCACAGCCGACAGCTCGCTCGGGTCGGTGGGAATCGCCGAAGTGTAGTGCGCGGGCGGTGAGTCGTCCCGGGCTTTGATTCCCGCCAGATCGCCTGCGTTCAGGGAATGGGTACTGAACGGATCATCCAGGCCGAATTTGACGCGCATTAACACCGTTGTAGCCCTCTGTCCCACATCGGGGCGGGGAACGAGGGAGCAACGAGCAATGAACAACTACGACATCGATCTGGACGCGGCCCGCATGTACGAGACTCTACTGCACGGCGGGCTCGCACTTGCGCGCACACAGACCGGGTACGGTCTGGTCGCGCTACGCCCCGAGGCCGTGCGTCGGATCTACGAGCTGAAGGGTCGCCCCGCCGAGAAGCCGTGCGTGACCGTCGGCTCGATGCCGGTGCTGGACGACGTGGCAATGGAGATCGATCCCGCCACGCGCGCTTGGTTGGCGCACGCGTCCGCGACCTGGCCCATGGCCGTGGTCGCACGCATCAACCCCGCGTCTCGCCTGCTCTCGAGCTTCGATCCGTACTTGTTCGGACAGTGCACCAAGGCAGGAACCATCGCGACCTTCTACGGCGTGGGAGATCTGATCGCGCGGGCCGCCGAGCTGGCGCGAGCAGAGGGGCAGCTGATCGTCGGGTCGAGCGCCAACCTGGCGGGCACGGGCAACAACTACTCGCTCGAAGAGGTGCCCGAGTGCATGCGTGCGGCGGCGGACGTCGTGTTCGACTACGGCCGCGCGCCGTACTCGTCGAGCGACAAGCTGGCCTCGACCATTCTGGACTTGACCAGCGACAGCTTTCTTCGCCGCGGCATGTGCTTCGCCGAGGTCGAGGCTTCGTGGAACCGCTTCCAGGCCGAGCGCCGCGAGCGCTGGGCTGCCTGAGGCAAGGCTGATCGCGGGGCGCCGAGCTCAGCCGAAGCCCGCGTCTTGAATTCCGCCGGTGCCACCGCCACCGGTGACGCCGCCGCTGCCACTGCCACCGCCGCCGCCCGGCGCTCCGCCGCCGCCCACGGTGCCGCCGGTGCCGCCCTTCCCGCCCGTTCCACCGCCGCCGACGGTGCCGCCGCCGCCCACGGTGCCGCCGCCACCGATGGTGCCGCCGCCGCCCACGGTGCCGCCGCCGCCCACGGTGCCGCCCGTACCACCCTTCGCTCCGGTGCCACCACCACCGCCCGCGCCTCCGGCGCCGCCACCGCCCACCGTGCCGCCCGTACCACCCTTTGCGCCCGTTCCGCCGCCGCCCCCGGTCGCACCGGTGCCACCCGCACCGCCCGTGCCACCGGTTCCCACCGGGCAAGGCTGCGAGTCGTCGATCACGGCGCCGTTCGGACGCACGTACACGCTCATCAGGTTGTCCCCGTTGGTGGTGGGTCCGAACTTCGCGCTCGATCCGTCGGCATACGGCTCGTCGGCGTAGCGCATGGCGGCTGGCGCAAGCTCGAACGCGTACTTGAGCACCGACCCTGACGGCCCGGAGTGGATGCCGACCCAGTACTCACCGGGTGTGAGCTTCAGCGGCTGCGCAAAGGCCAGCGTCAACCAGCCCTGCGGAAGGGTGCCAGGGACCGAGGCCTCCACGGTCGTCGCGACCAGTGCATCGGGCTGCCCGTTGCCATCGGCCGTGTAGATGATCCCGCGCAGCGCCTGAGTCCCGGCGGCGCCCGCAGGCTCGACGTACAGCATGACGGCGTCGTAGGTTCCCGGTTCGAAGAGCGAGAACTTGCTGACCCGCTTGCGGTTCGCGCCCATGCCCTGCGAGCGCTGCGAGCCGATGCACGCTCGACCGAGCACCACCGGGGCCTGGGCGTCCCCGTCGGCCTGGGCGTCGCCGCTGCCACCCCCACCGCTGCTGCCGCCGCTGCCGCTGTCCACTGAAGGCTTCACGCAGCGGTCCGTGTCCGGATCGCAGACCCAGCCGTCGGCGCACGGGCACTCTTTGCCCGAGAGGTCGACGTCGTCCACCGTACAACTGGTCCACTGCAGCCACAACGCAGCGACGCCGAGTGCGAGGTAGCCGTGGCGATTCATCCCGAGCCGCCTAGCTTAGCTGAAATCACGGCGCCGGCGGCACCCGCACGCGCAAGCGGTGGTGCCCGCTGTCGCCTTGCCCACAGCGCAGCCTGATTTCTCCGTGTTCGGCGCTGTCCCACTCGATGGGCTGATCGTCGCACTCCGCGGCGCTGGGCGCGCCGAGGGCGGGCGCCACCGCGATGCGATGCGGCTCGCGCACGCTGGGGTTGCCGTCGAGCTCGAGCTCGAACACCCCGGTCTTGCGATCGAAAGCGCTCCGGGTCGGCCAGCCCGCCACCGCCATCGGCCGCACGCGCCCGAGCGCTTGCTTCAGCGGCGTGCGCTCGCTGAACTTCTGCGTGGCGGGATCGAAATCGAAGCAGCCCCAGTTGCCTTGCGACCGCTCCTTCCACACCCAGAAGAACGACGATGCCCCGTACTCGTCTTGCAACTCGCTCTGCCAGGTGAAGTACTCGCCGGCCTTGATGGCGTTCGGATCGAAGCCCCACTCGGTGATCACCAGCGGCGCTTGCCAGGCGTCGGCCTCGAGTCGCGCGTTCTCGTTCGAGGTGCGCAGCGTCGCCTTGGTCATGGCCTGCTTCTGCGCGTTGGTGCTGACGAAGGCCAACGTGTACACGTGCGGCGCGTACCCGGTCATCGGCCCGAGCGGCGCTTCGGGCAGAGGCGCGGTGTCGAGCACGTTGCGCGTGGACGACGGCTCGAACAAGTACAGCTTCTTCGGGGCCGCGCCGCGGATCGCCGCGTAGGCGGCGGCGTTCAGCCGGTCGATGCCCTCGATGGTGGCGATGGGCTCGTTGAAGATCTCGAGCCCAATCACCGCCGGATGATCGCCGAAGCGCTGCATCACGTGGACGGCCATCTGGGTGAACCGCTCGCGCAAGAACGTGCCGTCGGCGCTGTCCCCGAAGAAGGTGTCGAACGCGTCCAGCACCTGCTTGCTGAGCCGCCGGTCTTCCAGATCCGTCAGCGGCCCTTCGAGCAGCTTCGTCGGGGGCGGGACAATGGCCCAGAGCGGCGCGCCGTCTTCGCCGATCTCCTTGCTGTACGCGTCTTGATGGAGGTCGAGCAGCACGCGCAGCCCCGCAGCGTGCGACAGGTCCAGCACCTGCTCGACGCGATCCAGGTACTTCTGGTCGAAGCCCCCGTCTTTCGTCGGCTCGATGCCGCTCCAGTTGATGGGCAGGCGCAGCGAATCGAAGCCCCAGTCGCGCATCGCCTGGGCGTCCTCGGCGCTGTACGACGGGATCTCTTCCAGTGCCTTCCGCCCGTCGTCGAAGGTCACGTCGAACAGGCCCTCTACCCGGGCGTTCACGCCGCGCAGCAGCACCACGCGCCCGGCCTCGTCGATCAGCTGACCGCAGTGCTCACCCAAGGGGCTGCCCTTCCGCGCGGGGCGACTGCAGGGGGCGTTGGTGTCCGGAGGCTCGGCCGCGTCGTCGCCCGCGCAGGCCACGGTCGAGAGCGCGATGAGCAAGGCGGCACGGCGGATCATGGCAATTCCAACTCCTGACACAGGCGAGCGAACGGGATCACGGTGACGCGCCCGCGTTCGTGGTGCTCGTCGCCCAGGTGGGTCTGATAGAACCGAGGCACGCCGACCCGCTCGGCGAAGTAGGCCAGCGCCGGATCGGACTGCTTGCCGCTGACCTTGCACTCCACGGCGAACAGGGGCCGCTCGTCGCGAAGCACCACGAAGTCGACCTCGCGGCGATTGGTGTCACGCAGAAACCGAAGCTCCATGCGATGCCCTTGGGTGTCTTCGACGAAGTGGCAGTACTTGAGGAGCTGGCACGCGACCAGGTTCTCGAAGCGCGGGCACGGCTCGGGGACCGCCGACCAGTCCCAGAGGTAGAGCTTTCGCTCCTTCTTGACCGCACGGACGCGAGAAAAGCCCAGCGGGGCTGCGCGGAAGCAGACATACAGATTCTCCAGGATCTGAAGCCAGCGCTCCACCGTCTTGTGATCCACCTGGAGATCGCCGGCCAGGTTCGCCACCGACAGCGGCGACCCCACCCGCTGCGGCAAGAGGTCCACCAGCTGCTCCACCAGCGACACCTCGCGGACGTGCTCGAGATCGCGCAGGTCCTCTCGCAGGACCCGGGAGAGTCGGTCGCGCTGCCAGATCCGGTGCTCGGCCGCGTCCTGGCGAAACAAGGGCTCCGGAAAGCCCCCGAAGCGGAGCAACGCCGCCAGGTCGGCCGCGGACGCTCTGGGTCCGAGCTCCCGCAGCGAGAACGGGTGCAGCCGGAAGTACCGATACCGGCCGACCAGCGAGTCACCGCCTTTGCGGTAGTAGTCCAGACGTGCGGAGCCCGTGACCACGATCTGTCGCTCCGACTTCTCGACGTCGTAGATCCCCTTCACAAGGCCGCGCCACCGCGCGTACTTGTGGATCTCGTCGAAGACCAGCACCGGCTCGCTCGCGGGGAGCTCGACCCGACGAAGCCGCGCCGCTGCCCGGGGGTCGTCCCAGTTGAAGTACGCGGGGTGCTTCGCGTTAGCGCGGGGGCCGAGGAAGCCGAGCGCCAGCGTTGTCTTGCCCACCTGCCGCGGGCCCCCGATGAAGGCCATCTTGCGGTCCGAGAGGACCTTCGAGAGGGTCGTTCGCAGGTAGCGCGCCTGGGGCACGTTTGGGAGCGTACTCCAATTTGCTCACGTGTAAATGGGAACTGACTCCCATTTACGCACACGGTCAGTCGCGATCCGCCCAGAATTTAGCGATCGCCGGCCAGAGCCCCTGGGCGGCCTTCTTCGAGACCACCGCGCCGACGTGACCGCCGGGGAGGTGGATGCGGTGCTTGTCCGCCGACCCGATGCGCTCGAGCAGCACCGCAGCGCTCTCGGGCGGCACGATGTTGTCGTGCTGGAAGGTGACCGCCAGGGTGGGGCAGGTGATGGCCTCGAGCCGCGCCGGCTTGCCCGAGAGGGTGAACGTCCCGGCCACGAGCGCGTTGTTCCGGTAAAGCTCGTCCACGTAGCGCTGGTAGCACGCGCCGGGGAACGACACGTTGTCGCTGCCCCAGGTCTCGAGCGCCAGGAAGCCGTTCATGAATTCGTCGTCCCAGAGCTTGTCGGCCATGTGCACGGCCTTGGACAGGGTGAGCGTCGGCCTGAGCAGGTGAAACGCCGACTGCATCAGCTGCCACGGCACGTTGCCGGTGGCCGCCACCACCGCCTGGACGTCGAAGCCCTTCGAACGCGTCCACGCGCTCAAGAGGCCCCCGTCGTGAAAACCGATGGGCGCGGCCAGCGCGGTGAGCGAGGCGAAGCGCTCAGGATGAACGCTGGCGTGGATCGCCGCCAGCGTGCCGCCCAGGCAGTAGCCGAGCACGTGGGCCTTCGGGGCGCCTGCGATGCGCCGGGTGCGCTCGAGCGCGCGCCCGAGGTACCGATCGCACACGTCGTCGAAGGTCAGGTATCGGTCTTCGTCGCCGGGCGTGCCCCAGTCGATGCAGAACACGTCGTGCCCGCGCGCTACGAACCACTCGACGAAGCTCTTGCCCGGCAGCAGGTCGAGCACGTAGTGGCGGTTGATCAGCGACGGCACCAGCAAGACCGGCGTGGCCCAGGCCGTGCCCTCGTGCCACGCGCGGTAGCGGAGCAGGCGCCACTTGTTCTCGGCGAACACCACGTCCGACGGCGTCTGCCCCACCGCCGGCGGCGGGCGACCGAACAGCGACGCCAGCGGGATCATGCGTAGAGCGCCTCGAAGTCCCGGGAAAACGCCGCGTAGATCTGCTTGCGGCGCGGCTTCAACGTCGAGGTGAGCAGGCCGCCCGCCACGGTGAGCGGGGTATCCATCACGCGATGGCGTTTGATCTGCTCGAAGCTCGCCAGGTGCTCGTTCACCCGCGCCACGCTCGCCTTCACCAGCTCGTCGATGGCGGCGGCGCGCCCATCGGGCCCCACGCCCAGGGCCGCGAGCCTGGCGTCCGTGGCCTCGGGGTTGAGCCAGATCCCGGCGACCAGGTACTTCTTGCCGTCACCGTACACGATGGCGTGGCTCACGATCGGATCGTCGGCGAAGCGAAGCTCGATGTTCGCGGGCGGCACGTTCTTGCCGCCGGCGGTCACCAGGATCTCTTTCTTGCGATCGACGATCTGCAAGAAGCCGTCCTCGGTGAAGCGGCCGACGTCGCCGGTCTTGAACCAGCCGTCGTCGGTGAAGGCCTCGCGGGTCGCCACCGGATCTTTGTGATAGCCGGCGAACACGTTGGGCCCCCGGGCGAGGATCTCGCCGTCTTCCGCCAGCCTGAGCTCCACCGACGGCAGGGGCTTGCCCACCGAATCGAAGCGGAACGCCTCGGGGCGATTCAAGGTCAGCGTGGGCGAGCACTCGGTCAGGCCGTAGCCCTCGATGATCAAGAGGCCGCATTCGTAGAACAGCTGCTTGATCTCGCGCTTCAAGCCGGCGCCGCCCGAGAGGCAGAACTTCAGCCGGCCGCCGGTGAGGCTGGCCAGCTTCTCGCGCCGCGCGTCGGGATCGGTCTCGCTCATCGCCGCGGTGGCGAGCTTCTCCCAGTAGGCCGGCACGCTCATGAACACGTTGGGCTTCACCTCGGGCAGGTGCGCCAGCACCTTCATTGGGTCCGAGAGATAGGTGGTGAACCCCAGGGTGTTGCCCAGGCACGCCTCGCCCAGGCCGAAGATGTGGCTCATCGGCAGCCAGAGCAGATCGACGAAGCCCTCTTCGATCAGCGGCGCGTTGCACTTCAGCCAGTCGAGGCCGTTCTCGGCCACGTTGGCGTGGCTCAGCGGCACGCCCTTGGGGTTGCCGGTGGTGCCGCTGGTGTAGAGCATCAGCGCGGTCTGCGTGAGCTCGATGTCGTCCATGCGCGCCATGAACGCCTCGGGCGCCTCGGCGTCGCGCGCCGCGCCCAGGCTGAGCGCACGTCCGAAGCTCAGGAAGCGCTCTTCCACCTCGGCCACCCTCGGCACGGCCTTGCCCTGCGCGCGCAGCTCGGCCAGGACCTGGCTCACGTCGAGGGCGTCGTCGAGCACGATCACGCGCTCGAGGGCGGTCATCTCACCGAAACGCTCGAGCACCCGCGAGAGCAGCGGCGCCGTGTCCACGAACAGCACCTTGGCGTCGCTGTGCCCCACGATGTACGCGGTCTGCTCGGCGGTGCAGGCCGGGTAGACCGGCACCATCACGCCCCCGGCGGCCTGGATGGCCAGCGCGGCCTCGATCCACTCCACGCGATTCGGCGCATAGATCGCGGCCCGATCGCCCGGTGAAAGGCCCATCGCCGCCAACGCACACCCGAGCTTGCGGATCGCGTCGGCGTAGGCGCCCCAGGTGACCGCCTGCCAGTCCCCGCTCGGGGTGGGCAGCATGAAGCGCGGGCGGGCGCGGCGCTCGTCCAAAGCGTCGAACACCGCGCGAGGAGCGATCTTCAGCTCGAGGTAGGGCGTGATGTCGAACATGGCACTCACTTGTCGGCGGCGAGCCGTTCTTCGAGATCGAGCAGCTTGCTCTCGAGCTGGTTCAGCTTGTGCAGCGTGCGCTCCTGGTCGCGCTTGGTCGGTAGCCCCAGACCGCCCCACCAGCCGGCGGCCAGCTCGTCGCCCTTGGCCTTGGCCTTCATCATGGTGCTGAGCCAGGCGCCGGCGGGCTCGAGCAAGAGCGGGCTCTTCAGCACCTGCTCCATGTAGGTCGCCGTGGCGTTTTCCCAGGCATTGAAGGCCTTCTTGTAGATATCCCAGGGGTTCATCGCTCGTCCTCTCTCGTGTCAGAAACCGATGCGCCGAAGCTCGGCGGCGGTGGTGAAGTTCGCCTCGGGCTCGTCGGGTTTGCTGGTCGCGCGGACCACCTCGGCGAAGCACTCGAAGAACAGCGAGGTCTGGCGGCGCGTGGTGCTGGCGCCGACGGCAGGCGCCACGGTGACGCGCGTACGCACGCGGTGCACCTGCGTGAACGCGAGCGACGGCAAGAGCGCCTCACCCTTGCCGTCCACGCTCACCTCGTAGGTGTCCTTGCCCGCGAAGGGCAGGCCGCGCAGCGTGCCGTTCTGGATCGTCCCGCTCGACACGAAGCTTACGCCCGGCTCGATGGGGAAGCGCAAGAGCTCGACCGGCTTGCCATAGACCAGCAGCGTCTTGCCCTCGAGCGGCGCCTCGTCGCGCGACGCGACACCGAGCAGCCAGAGCGCGCTGTCGTCCTGGCGCAGCACGTTCTCGACGGTGCCGGCCGCGTCGAACGGCGTGACGAACGCGTCCGGCGGGAACGAGGCCTGGTACCACTTCCCCGCGACCTTGGCGGGCACGATCTTGGCTTCTTGATCGTCCGCGAAGTCGGTGCCGAAATCCCAGCTCAGGCGGCCGTCGCCCAGGTCGATCCCGGCCAGATCCACCGGTCTTTCGCTGCCGGCGGGTGAAACCAGATACGAGATCGGAACGCCGATGGCGGGCCGCGCTTCGCTCGCGTCGATGCGCCCGTCCAGGTTCGGCACGCAGGCCAGGGGCTCGGGGCTCGCGCCCTGATAGCCCGCGTGACCCGGGGGCTGGGTCTTGTTGTCGCTGCAGGCGGCGAGCACGGCGAAGGCGAAGACGGTGAAACGGCGCATGCGGGTCCTCAGAACGTGAAGGCGGCACTGACGCGCCAGAGCTGCGCGGTCTTGGCTCGGAGCCCGAGCTCGGGGTTGTCCAGTCCCGCGCCGGGCAGAAACGTGGCCTGTTCGAGCGCGAGCACGAAGCCGTCGCGGCTCTGGTAGCTCAGGCTCGGATCGAGCTCGACGCCCAGCGAACGCTTCTGCCCCGGGGCCGACTCGGCGTTCACCGCCCAGGACATCACCGCGAACATCGACGCTTCGAGCCGGCCGCTGGCGAAGCGGAACAGGTCGCCGCGCAGGTGCGGCTTCACGTACACCGCGTCGGTGACGGTGCCGATGATCTCGCGAAACAAGATGCGGTCGACGCGATAGTCAGGGTGGAAGCGGAAGTTGTTCACGGTCAGATCGTAGGGGGGGCGCGCCTGCGGGCCGTCCAGATCGCCGGGCACCGGCGCGCGGCGATTCACCCCGGGAAATGCCCCGAAACCGGGGGCGGAGTCGCCGCTGGCGTAGCCCGCGTCCATCCCCAGACGATAGCTGCCGGCAGCGTCGCCGACCTCGCTCTCGAGCGCGCCGCCCAGCTGCCGGCTGGTGGCCGCGTCGCGAAACAGCACGCCGGGGATCAGCGACGGCTGCTCGACCCGCGCCGTCATGAACGCCAGCTCGCCCTCGACGCGATAGCCGCGCCCGCTGACGCGCGTCCAGAGGTCGGCCGCGGTGGCACGGTAGCCGCGCGCCATGACCTGTTGATCGTTCAGCGCCACCGGCTGGGCCACGGGCAGGTAGGTGGCGGGCACGTCCTTGTCTTGCCAGCGATGCGCCGCGTAGGCGCCGTACTCCAGCGTGTGCTTGCCCGCAGCAGCGCGTCGCGCCCGCGCCGCGTCGGTGCGGGAGGCGAGCACCGCGAAGGTCACGCTGTGCACCGCGGCGCTCGGCGCGATGTCGATCGAGCGGCTGCCGGAGCGGTCCGGAACGAACGGGCCCGTGGCCGAGAAATCGTAAGCAATGGCCCAGAAATGCCCCAAAAGCGGCGTCACGAAGGCGATCCGATCGGCCGCGTCGCCGCTGTCGCAATCCAGGCAATCGCCGGCGTTGGCCAGCACGCCCAGGCCCCAGTGGCTGCCCATGCGACCGATGGCCAGGGCGCCGAACGGCGTCAGCGCCTCGCCCCACACCCGCTTCACGCTGACCGTCTCCCCGTCGGTGCGCTGCGTGCTGCTGGCGGAGGGAATGCCCTCGGGCGCGCTGCCCAGGACCACGTTGTCCAGCGCGTCCAGCCGCGCCTTCACCGCCATCATCCCACCCGGGGCATAGATCGACAGATCGGTGCGCAGGCGCATGTCGGCGCCGGTCAGGGTCTGCCCCTTCGAGCTGCCGAGCGGCACCGGATAGAGCAGCTCCCCCGAGGGCGTGGGGCCGCGGTCCAGATCCAGGTTGTAGAGCGCGTCGGCGCGCACGCGGAAGTAACCGTCCAGCCGCACCTGTTCTTCGGGCTTGGCACCCAGATCGCGACCGTGATCGGCGAAGCCCGTGGCGCGGGCCTGCGACGCCAAGCAGAGCAGCGCGACCGCGACCCGCTTCATCGCGAGCTCCGCAGGAATTCAGCCAGATCGCGCGTCGACTCGGCGGAGGCCTCGAGCATGGGGAAGTGGCCGGTGCGCGGGTAGATCCGAAGCTCCGCGCGCTTCAACTCGCGGCTCAGGCGCTCGCCGATCGGCAGCGGCGTGACGCGGTCTTCGCGCCCCCAGAGCAGCAGCGTCGGTTGCCCGATCTCGCGATAGCGCGCCTCGACCTCGGCGTAGCGTTGGCCGCGCGTGGCCGCCAGCGCCGCGGCCACCGTCCCGGGTCGCTCCAGGGCGCGTTCGACGTCTTCGATCAGGCGCTCGCTGAGGTTGCGCTCGTCGTAGAACGCCTGCGAGATCTTCTCCTCCGAGCGCTCGGCGTAGAACGCGCCGAACAGCACCTCGCCCAGGCCCTCGCTCCGCGCCCAGTGGAACGTGGTCGGGAGCTGCTCTTCGTAGACCCAGGCGTCGTAGAGCGCGAGCCGCTCGACCCGAGCCGGCGCCAAGAGCGCCATCTGCAGCGCCACCGATGCTCCCCACGAGTGCGCGACCACCGCGGCGCTCTTCACGCCACGTGCGTCCATCAGCGCCAGCACCAGCTGGGCCTGGGCCCGCGGCGAGTAGTCGCCCTCGGGTCGATCGCTCCAGCCGAAACCCTTCAAATCCAGGGCGATCACCCGGTGGTCGCGCACCAGCGCGGGGCGCACCGTCTCCCAGGTCTCGAGCGACGACGCGAACCCGTGCAGCAACACCACCGCCGGGCCCTTGCCCTCGTCGACGAAGCGCACCCGCGCGCCGGCGACGCTCGCGTAGCTGCCCTTCGGCTCCCCGGGCATCGGCCCGGCATGGAACGCCGGCGCGCAGGCCAGGGCCAGGGCAGCCAAGCCGAGCGACGCGCGTTTCACGGGGCCAGCCTCCGCAGCTCGGCGGCCTCGCTCACCTCGGCGGTGGTGGCGTTGTCCTTCGCCACGAACGAGGCCACCGTGCCGAAACACTCGGCGCCGAACAGGTAGCTGCGGACGACGGTGGTCACGAGCCCGATCTTGCGCGTGAGCACCACGCGCGTGCGCAGCACCGGGAACTCACCGAAGGGCGCCTTCAGCGTGCCGTGGGCGTCGACCTGGCTCTGGTAGCTCTCGCTGTAGTTGGCCAGCACGCCCTGGGCGAAGCCGGTCACGGTGCTGGCGGTCGACCAGGTTTTGCCCTCTTTCACCGGGAAATCGAGGACCACCACCGGCGGGGCATAGGTGAGCTCGGTCTTGGTCACGCCGTCCGCGGGCGAGACCACGCCCCGCAACACCAGCGCCGTCGCCCCGACCTCGAACACGCCGAGCAGATCGCTCGACTCGGACAGCCGCGCCGCGTAGGTGGCGCCGGGGAACTTGCTGGCGAACCACTTGCCGTCGAGCTTCTGCGTCTCGACCAGCACCAGGTGGTCGCCGCTGAGGCCCGCGCTGAAGTCCCAGAGCCGGCTGCCGTCGCCCTGCGCCACGCCGGCGCTCGGGATCTGGGCCGGACCCGAGACCAGGAACTTCGCCGCCAGGCCCGCAGCCAGCGGCGTCTCGGCCTTGTCGAGCACGCCGTCGTGGTTTGGCGAACAGAACCCGCCGCCCGAGCCGCCGCTCGCCGTGCCGCCCGACCCGCCACCGCCTGCCACGCCGCCGGCCGCGCCCGCGCCCGCTGCCCCTCCCGCACCCGCGGCGCCCCCCGCAGCCCCACCCGCGCCCGCCGCCCCGCCGCTCGCGGCCACGCAGCGGCCGTCGTTGCACGCGCCCGACGGGCAGTCGGAACCGGTGTGGCACTCGTCGGCGGGGCTCGAGGCCTCGCAGCCCAAAGCCCCCAACGCCAGGAGCACCGGAATAAGCAAGGGCAGCATTTTGTTGCACCGCACCATGTTGGGCCTGCGCATGGATAACTCCGGCACAATGGCTGGTCAAGCGCGATGTTGCGGTGCCGCAATTTCACCCTTCCCAACGGCCCCCTAGAGGGCTAGCCTTTCGCACTGCGACATGCCGCTCGTGATCAAGAAGTATTCGAACCGCCGGCTCTACGACACCGAAGAGAGCCGCTACATCACCTTGGACGAGCTGACCGAGCGCATCCGAGCTGGCGCGGACGTGCGCGTGGTGGACGCCAAGACCGGCGACGACCTGACCCAGGCCACGCTGACCCAGGTGATCTTGGAGGGGCCGGCCGCCAAGCTCTTGCCGGTGCCGCTCTTGACCCAGCTGGTCCGGATGCAAGACGACGCTCTGGGTGAGTTCTTCGGCCGATATGTCAGCGCCACGCTCGAGCTGTACCTGACGGCCAAGCAGGGCGCGCAAGCGGTGTCCCCCTACTTCCCGTTTGCAACGATGCCCTTCTCGGCAGGCAACGCCCTCGCGCGGCTGTTCACCCAGCAGCCGGGCAGCTGGGACGTGGCGCCGCCTCCGCCGCCGCCTCCTCCTGCGCGGCGCGAGCCCGAGCCCAGCGCGCCCAGCGAGGACTTCGCCAGCCTGCGCCGCGAGCTGGACGAACTGAAGCGCTCGCTGGAAAAGAAGCCGCGTCGGCGTTGAACCGTGTTGCGTTGCAACACTTCGACGCACGGGCCCAGGGCACCGCCGGCGAGAATCTGGGATACTCGCTGAATTGAAGCTCCGAGCTCTTGCCGTCGCCGGCGGACTGATCGCGGCTGCACTCGCAGGGTTTCTCCTGGCGCCCCGCGACCACGGAGGCGAAGCCACCACGCGAGACGCTGAGGATCAGCGTCCACCCGCGAGGTTCAACCCGCCAGGCGCGAGCACGACCAGGAGCCCCGACCCCAGCGTGCCAAGCAGCCCCCTGTCGCCGAGCACTGCGAGTCGCAGCGTGCCCACCGGCAAGTTCCGTGTTCGCTGCGTGGACACGACGTGCCTCGTCGGAACCCAGGTGTGCTGCGACAGTCGCGACGGAGCACGGTGCGTCTCGCCGGAACAGCCTTGTCCTCCCTTTGCAACCCGATATGAGTGCGACGAGACGGCGGATTGCGCTGCGGGGCAGCATTGCTGCAAGGGCGCAAGGCTCGCAGCATGCGTCGAAGGCTCGTGCGCGGATGGCCAGCGCCAGCTGTGCAGTGACGACTCCGAGTGCGCCACAGGCTCTTGCTGGATGGGAACGACGTGCGCCAAGCCGAGCGGGGGCAAGCTACAAATGCCGGCCCTCCCCAAGCCGGACTCCCGGTAGGATCCGCCGATGCAGGGGCCCAAGCGCCATGGGTCCACCGAGCCCGTCCGGTTTCGCGCCTCGGGTGCCGCCGTGCCGGGCTTGGCGCTCAGCTTGCGCCAGTGTACAGTTAACCATAAGGTTACGACGGTGCCGACATGGCTCGCGGGAGCTCTCGATCGCATCCACAAGCACGCCAAGGCGGGGAAGGTGCGCCTGACCGTGAAGGCCCTCGCCGAGGTCCGCGGATTGGGGCTTGGCCTCGGAGTCTCGGATGTCGTCGACGTTCTCATCAGGCTCACTCCGCGGGTCTCGGCCGGGCGTGTTCGGTCGACGGTGTCTTCGGAGTGGCTCTACGTGTTCAAACCGACCATCGCGGAGACGGTCCTCTACGTGAAGGTCGTGCTTCGGAACGACTGCCTGGTGGTGTCGTTCCACAGGGACGAATCCGATGAAGAGAGCTGACAAGAGCGCGCGACGGAAGACCCCGAGCCGGAGGGCCGCCATCCTTCCGGACGATGCGTGCCCGACCTGCGGCACGATGATGAGGGAGGCTCGAGCCACACTGCACACGCCGGTCGACGGTGAGGATGTCGCGGTGCCGGATGTTCCGCATTTCAAATGCCCGAAGTGCCGCGAGCAGGTTCTCACGTATACACAGGCACGTCGCTTCGAGGAGGACGCCATCGCGCTCTACCGCAAGAAGTATGGGCTCCTCTCGGGCGACCAGATCCGCGCGATTCGCGAGCGCAACAACCTGACCCAGGTCGAGCTTGCTCGGCTCCTTCGTCTGGGGCCGAACACGATTTCTCGATGGGAGTCGGGGCGCAACGTGCAAACCGCAGCGCTCGACGTGCTGCTGCGGCTCATCCGCGACCTGCCCGGCAGCCTCGACTACCTGCGGGACCATGCCGCATGACAGGAGGAGCTCTGGAAAAGAGGCCGCGCCGGCGTTGATCTTGTTGCGTTGCAACATTTCGATCTTGACATGTTGGGTTCTGGTGCCTATTCGTTCTTGTGCGCCGCAACATCCCGCGGCCAGAAAGGCACTCGTAACCCCAATGTTCATGCCCGGATTCACCCAGCCCAACGCGTTCTTCGACCTCTGGACCCGCGCCGCCAAAGAGCACGTCGAGCGCATCGAGCAGCTGAGCGATCAGCTCGGCAAGGCCCAGGGCCAAGGCGTCGAGCGCGCCCAGCAGGCCGTCGACGAGAGCGCCAAGCTGATGAAGGAATCGCTCAGCTACGCGCTCACGCTCTCGAACGAGTGGCGCAAGCTGAACCTCGAGCTGGTCAAGAAGACCAGCGAAAGCCTGCGCACGGGTGGGTGAGATGGTGGAGCTCGCCCCGACCCCCCGTGACACGCTGTTTCGCGAAGGCACCGCGGCGCTGTACCGCTTCCGCTCGGCGGCGGGCGCAGCGTCGCGGCCCCGCCGCGCGCCGCTCTTGCTGGTGCCGTCGCTGATCAACCGCTGGTACGTGCTCGATCTGCGACCCGGCGCTTCGCTGGCGCGGGCGCTGGTGGATGCCGGCTTCGACGTCTACTGCCTCGACTGGGGCGTTCCCGAGTCCGAGGACCGCTACCTGGAGTGGGACGCGGTCGTCGCTCGCGTGGGCCGCATGGTGCGCCGCGTGCAGCGCGAGTCGGGCGCGCCCCGGGTGGGCCTGCTGGGCTACTGCATCGGCGGCACGCTGAGCGCGATCCACGCCGCGCTCGAGCCGGAATCGGTGGCCGCGCTGGTCAACCTGGCGGGCCCCATCGACTTCGCCGAGGGCGGCATGCTCGCCCACATGGTCGATCCGCGCTGGTTCGATCCGGCGGCCATCGCCGCCGCCGGCAACGTCAGCGCCGAGCAAATGCAGAGCGGCTTCGTCGCGCTGCGGCCGACGGCGCAGATCGGCAAGTGGCTCAGCTTCTTCGATCGCCTGGGCGACGAGCAGCGGATGGAGGCGTTCCAGGCCCTGGAAGAGTGGTCCAGCGCCAACATCCCGTTCCCCGGCGCAGCCTACGCCAAGTACATCCGCGATCTGTACCAGGCGAACGCCCTGGCCAAAGGCACGCACCACGTCGCGGGACGCCGGGTGGATCTCGGGCAGATCCACTGCCCGGTGCTGACCGTCGTCACCGACCGGGACGTGATCTGCCCGCCGCCCGCCGCCCAAGCGCTGAACGATCTGTCCGGATCCACGGACAAGAGCTTGCTCGTCATCCCCGGCGGTCACGTCGGCGCGGTGGTGGGTGGCTCGGCCCCGAAACAGCTTTACCCGAAGCTCGCCGAGTGGTTCGGTCGGGCGCTCTCCAACTGAGGAGCTTTCCGCGATGAAACTGCAAGACTT
This sequence comes from Polyangiaceae bacterium, assembly GCA_023150915.1. GTDB lineage: Bacteria > Myxococcota_A > Polyangia > Polyangiales > Polyangiaceae > JADJKB01. The sequence continues at coordinate 34,573 of JAKLKA010000005.1, read as the reverse complement.
GAAGGTGATCGTCACCGGCGCCGGCCGAGGCATGGGCGCGTATTTCACAAAGGAGCTGGCGGCCGCCGGCGCCAAGGTCGCCGCCGGCGACGTGGACGAGGCGGGCCTCGCCGAGCTGCCACCGGGCATCGCGCGCCGCCGCCTGGACGTCTCGAACGAAGAGGACTGCGTGGCCTTCACCCGCTGGGCTGCCGGCGAGCTGGGCGGGCTGAACGCGCTGGTGAACAACGCCGGAGTGATCCGCGATGGCCTCTTGGTGAAGCGCGATCGCGAGAGCGGCAAGCTGACCATGCTGCCCATGGACGACTGGAACCGCGTCTTGGCGGTGAACCTGACCGGCGCCACGGTGATGACCCGCGAGCTCGTGAAGACCATGGTCGAAGCCAGCACCCGCCCCGGCGTGGTGGTGAACATCTCGAGCGTGTCGCGGCACGGCAACCGCGGGCAGTCGAACTACGTGGCCACCAAGGCCGCGATCGCCGCCAACACCGTGACCTGGGCGCGCGAGTTCGCCGGCTACGGCATCCGGGTGGGCGCCATCGCCCCCGGCATGATCGAGACGCCGATGACCCAGGGCATGCACCAGAAGGCCCGCGACGCCCTGGTCGCAGCGGTGCCGGTGGGCCGCATCGGCGTGCCGAACGACATCTGGCTGGCCGTGAAATTCGTGATCGAATGCGACTACTTCAACGGCCGCTGCGTCGACGTGGACGGCGGGTTGGTGATGTAGCGGGCAGACACGCGCAACGGTTTCTCCAAGGCGTGCCGCTGCGTCACATTCTGGCGCAGCGGCGCAAGCGCTTCACTTGACGGCTCGCACCCAATCTGATGCCATCGGCGCACTGAGTTCAGGGAGGGTGAGAATGATCGAGCAGCTCACGGGGCCGACAGACAGAGCACAATTCGTGCCTGAATCGAGCACCCGGGACTTCGGCTTCCCGCGACCCGGCGCCGCGCGACCGGCAAGCGCGAGTGCGGGTGGACAAGCCCCTCTTTTTGCGTAGTCTCTCTTGCGTGAGCGACGAGACGACAGCACCCGCGTCCCGCGCCAACTTCGGCGACTCGAGCTTCGAACCGACCGATGAGCAGTTGCAGGCCCTCTCCCGAGAGGCGTTCGCGCACGTGGCTCGCCAGCATCACGCGGCGCTCGAGAGGCTCCGGATGGGCATCGCGGAGTTGCGCGCGGCGGCGCTCGCGCGCTTGAAAGGCGTCGACGCCGGGCGCGCGGGCAAGACGCCTTGAAGCCCGCGTTGTTGCTGATCGCTGGCCCGAACGGCGCGGGCAAGACCACGATTACCACGCGCCTCCGCTCCGACCACTGGAGTCATGGTGTCGAGTACCTGAACCCCGACGACATCGCGCAGGCTCGATTCGGCGATTGGAATTCGCCAGAGGCCTCGCTCGCGGCCGCGCGTTGGACGACCGACCGTCGTGAGGAGCTGCTTCTCGCTCGGACGGGCATGGCCATCGAGACCGTGTTCTCGACCGCCGAGAAGGTCGACTTCGTGGGTCGCGCGAAGCAGAACGGCTACTTCGTTCGAGTCTTCTTCGTTGGAACGGAGGATCCTCGCATCAATGCGGCGCGGGTCGCAGCGAGAGTCATGCAAGGCGGCCACACGGTCCCGATCGAGAAAATAGTGAGCCGCTACGGCAAGTCGCTGGCGAATCTCTCGGCGGCGATTCAGCTCGCTGATCGCGTCTACGTCTACGACAACTCGATTGACGGCGTGGAGGCTCGCCTCTGCGCGCGCACCGAGGACGGGAAGCTCCGAAAGGTCTACGGTGCCCTCCCGGTGTGGGTCGAGGAAGCGATCGATGGCCTCGAGCACCACGCGGACTTCGTCGATCTCCGAGCGGCGTGAGGCTTCTGGTCATCGAACAGGCGGGCAAGATGCCGAGCCCAGTTTGGGTTCCGCGCTGCGCGCCCGAACTACGTAGTGGTGCGCCGGGCGTCGCGATTTCCACGCAACCCGTGCCACGACGTGCCCGATAGGGGACCATGCCCGTCCCCGCCGTTCAGCGCACGCGCGCGTTCCGCCCGAGGGCCGAGTCGTGAGGCTCGCACATCTCGCGCTCTCGGCGCTGATCGGGGTCGGCTTCGCGCAGCCGGCCGCGGCGGTGGTGCGTGGCACTGGAAAAGCGGCCTTGGCGTACGACCATCACTCGTTCGAGCACCGCGCGCTCGACTTCAACGCCGTGCCGGGGCGGGCGCCGAGCGACGCGCACCCCTGGGGCACCGTACGACTCGGCGCGTTCCGCGCCGACGCCCAGCTTCAGCCCGTCGGCAAGGCGCGCATCGTCGAGTGGGATCTGTTCGACAACAAGATCGTCACCGAGATCGAGATCGGAGGCGCCGAGGGTAGTCATACCGTGCGGATCGCGCGGGGCGCCGGCGGCATGGTCGCGGTCGTCGGGAGCAGCGTCGACCAGGCCGTGCGGACCGAGCTGGTGTTCCTCGACGACCACGACCGGATCCGAAAGGTCGTCGACTTGGGCGAGGTCACCCATCCCTCCGTCGCGGCGGAGGGCGATCTCGCTGTCGTTACGTACCTGGCGGCCAAGGCCGAGCTACGAACCTTCCGGCTCTCGACGGGGGAGCCCATCGCCAAGCGCACGCTTCCGGCTGGGGGGACCAAGCCGGTCGTTCCGCCGCTCTGGGAGCCGCTCCACGACGTGGCTGTGGACGGTGGGGACGTGCTGGTGCTCTCCACTTGGTTCGAGGCGTCGCGGCTCGAGCGCCTGACTCCGGCCCTCGGCCGACGCGGGCAGTACGAACGGCGCGAGGACTTCATCCGCAGCGCGCGGAGCCTCGCGCCGGACCAAGACAGGCTCTCGGTCTCGTCTCAGAGCGTGTGGGTTTCGTGGAACGACCGCGTCGAGCGGCTCAGCCCGAGGCTCCGGCGAGAGGCGGGCAGTGATCTCGGGAAGGGCGAAGGGCCGGCGCCCCGCATCGCCGCGGACGGAGCTTCCGGCCGCATCGCCACCGACGACGGCCGGCTGGCCCGAAGCTTCGGAGCAGAGTGGGTTGCCGCGGTAGAGCTCGGGCACGAGGTCTGGCACGCCAGCGACGAGCTCGAGCTCCGGCAGGATCGCATGAAGGACGTTCTCTGGGTCTCCGGTCGCGCGGTGATTGTGCGTGACGCGCCAGGTTTGGGCGTGACCGTGCTCGAGCCGTTCGAGTGAGCTCGAGCTGGCACTCGCCCTCGACCGTCGAAAGCCTTCACCGACATGCCGAAAGGGGCGGAGGCCTGCCGCGGCACCGATTGCCTCCAGGCGGCCTACGTGTTCGGCAGCGTGCTCACCAGCGACGCGCCGGGCGACCTCGAGCGGTACCGCCGCGAAGTGAGCCGCGAGCGCATCTTGACCGAGGTGGACGCGCAGAACATGGTGCTTTTTGCTCTGTACCGCGCGGTAAAGTACGCAATCGATCTGGGCCAGCACGTGATCGCAGAGCGCGGGCTCCCCGTGCCCGCGGCCTACCGCGAGGTCTTCCGGGTGCTCGCCGAGGCCGGGGTGGTCGAGCCCGAGCTCGCCTCGCGCCTCGAAGGGTGGGGCGGAATGAGGAACGTCATCGCGCACCAGTACGGCAGTCTCGACTACGCGCGTGTCGCCGACGCCCTGCACGACGAGGTCGGTGACCTGCACGCGTTCGCCGCTACGATGGCAGCGCTGGGGACCTGAACCCCCACCCCACGCGTATGCGAGGAAGTCAGCAACTCGCCCGGACCCCGCGCCGATAGGGGGGCATGGACTTCAGTCTCTGGTTCTGGCTGGCGGTCGCTGCCGGCACGGGAGTCTCCGAGATCGCCCGCCGCCAGCCCTGGATCTCGCGCAAGTTCGATCGCGGCGGCCTGCGCGTCCGCCACTGGCTGACGGGTCGCCGCAGCTACGTGCCATTCACGCGGATCGCGTCGGTCGACGTCGAGCGCGCCAACACCCTGGCCCTGAAGGACCAACGCGGGCAGGTGCTGGCGCGGGTCTGTTACTTCAGCCCCGACGCCTGCTTCGCGGCCTTCGCAGAGCTGCCCCGCCTCGCAGGCCGGCCCTTCGGTGCGGGCAGCGCGCTGGCCCGTGGGGGCCTCGACTTCGAGGGCTGGCTGCGCCGCATTCGCTCGCTGGCGACCCAGCGCGGCCCCTATCGCGGCACCGACATCGAACCGCCGCAGGCGCTGGCCGTGGCCTCATACGAGTTCGCGCCCCTGACCGAGCGTGCCGCCGCCCTCTACTACCTGTGCTGCGCCGGTCAGCCTCCGAAGAGCCTGCTGGCCAAGCTGGATGGCGAGTCGCCGCCGCTCATGGTCGTGGTGGCGGCGCTCGCTCCGGGGGGCGAGGCGCTGGTTCCGCTGGCCGAGGACCTGGTCCGCTACCTTCCGCCCGAAGATCAGGCGGCGTTCCGGAAGGCGCGGGAGCCCCGCCCTGCCCCTCCGTCACCCGATGCAGGGCGTGGTATATGGACTTCCATATGAAGCAGATCCTGATCGAGCTCGACGATCGTTCGGCGCGGGACCTGGAGCGCGTCGCACCTGCGAAGCTGCGCGTCCGGGCTGAATTCGTGCGACGGGCCATCCGCAGGGCCATCGACCTCGAGCTCGACCGCGAAACCGAGAGCGCCTACCGCCAGCAACCGCTCTCAGGCGCGCTGGAGGCCGGAGATCTCCTGGGCTGGGACCCGGCCAACGAGCTCGCCGAGACGAGGCCTCCCCCACGAGGGCCACGCCGCGCGAAGCGAAGAAAGCGCGTGGCGTGAGCGCTCGTGAGCCGCACCAGTTCGACGTTTGGTGGGCGCGCCTTCCCGAGCCCGCTGGCCGGCGTCCCGTGCTGCTGCTGAGCCGCACGAGCGCGTATTCCTACCTGACTCGCGTGCTGGTGGTCGAGGTGACGACGACCGTACGCGGCGTCCCGCAAGAGGTCGCGCTCGGCGAGCGCGAGGGGCTGAGGCGAGCGTGCGTCGCCAATCTCGACACGCTGCGCACTGTTCCCACGAGTTGCCTGGACGCCCGCGCCGGCAGGCTCGCCGCTCGCCGGCACGTCGAGGTGCAGCGCGCGCTGGGCCACGCGCTGCACTGGCCCGAGCTCACGGCGTTGGGGTAGGCGTCCGCGTTGCAGATTTGCCGATAACTGGCGCATCGCGTCGTCGCGGGGGATCCTTCCACGACGATGCCCCGCTGGCTGGTCGGACTCTTGCTGGTGGCCTGCAGCGAGCCCGCTGCTGGGCCGCCGCCGCCCGAGCCAGCTGCGCCCCCGCCCGAGCGCGGGGCGGCGCCCGCGCCCGAGCCGATGGTCGCCGAGCCCGCGACGGTGCCCGCGGCGGTGCAGTCCGAGCCCCGGTCGGTCTGCCCGCCCGAGATGGCGCTGATCGACCAGCGCTTCTGCATCGATCGCTGGGAAGCGATCACGCGCGGCCAGGACGGCAAGGATCACTCGCCCTACCACGCCGTGACCCACGAGAAGGTCAGCGCCGAGAGCCGACCTGGGGTCGTGCCCCAGGCCTACATCTCGATGGAAGAGGCGGATCAGGCCTGCACCCGCGCCGGCAAGCGCCTCTGCACCACGCAGCAATGGGTCGACGCCTGCATGGGAGCCAAGAAGCCCAAGCGGAAATACCCGTACGGTGCCAGCCAGAAGGCAGGCGCGTGCAACACGCAGCAAGGCGGCGCGCACCCGTTGATGCTGCTGCACGGCGGCCGCCGGCCGGTCGACTCGTGGAACATGAACGACGCGCGAATCAACCAGATCGCGTCCACGGTGGCGCCGGCGGCGGCGTTCGAAGCCTGCGTCACCCCCGAGGGCGTGCACGACTTGGTGGGCAACCTGCTCGAGTGGACGCGGGGCCCGAAGCCGCTGCTCATGGGCGGCCATTACCTGGACGCCAGCGAGAACGGCGACGGTTGCGCCTATGTCACCGAGCGGCACGGCGAGAAGTACCACGACTTCACCACCGGCTTCCGCTGCTGCCTGGAGCCCGACGCCGCCGCGCTGAAGCACGAGCCGCCGGCGGTGGTCGCCGCCAGCGTGCAGAGCCCGGGCAGCGCGCAGAGCCCAGCACCGACGGGGCTGCGCTCGTTCGACGATCCGGGGGCGCCGCTGCCGCCCAAGCCCGCGCCGCCGCCCTACGAGCCCGAAGGCGCGGCCTGTCCCACGGACATGGAGCTGGTCGACGGCCAGCGCTGCCTGGTGCCCGAGCAGCAGTGCTTGCGCTGGCTGGAAGTGCCCGGGCAAGAGCCGCAGCGCGCCTGCGCAGAATTCAAGGCGCCCAGCGTGTGCACCGGCGGGCGGCAGGCGATGCGCTACTGCATCGACCGCTACGAATACACGCCCAAGGGCTGGCCGTTGCCGCTGGTAAACGTGTCGTGGGGCGAGGCGCAGAACATCTGCGGCGCGATGGACAAGCGCCTGTGCCGCGAAGAAGAGTGGGAATTCGCCTGCGAGGGCCCGGAGGCGCTGCCCTACCCCTATGGGTACGTGCGGGACGGCGCCGCCTGCAACCACGACCGGGCGGATCTGTTCGATCCGCGCGCCAAGCTGCGCGATCAGCGCGTGGCCACCGACTCGCTGCCGCGCTGCAAGAGCCCGTTCGGCGTGTTCGACCTGGTGGGCAACGTGGACGAGTGGACCACCCGCGAGAGCCGCGATCCGCCGTGGCGCTCGATCCTGCGCGGCGGCTGGTGGCTGACGGGGCGCAACCGCTGTCGGGCCGCCACCGAAAGCCACAGCGAGATCTACGCCGGCTCGCAGACCAGCTTCCGCTGTTGTAAAGCAGCGCGGAAGTGAAGCGCCTCGCTCTCGGGCTCGTCGGTCTTCTGCTGGTCAGCGCGGCAGCCACGTCGGCGGATGCACCGGGGGTGCGGCCGCGCGCGCTGACCAAGCACGACGCCGGCTCCCGCCTGCGGGTGTTCGGCAGCGCCGGCGATCCGGCGCTGGAGAACCCGGCGGTCACCGCGGTGGTGCGCAAGACCGACGGGTTTCTGGTGGATTTCTGGCGAAATCGGCCAGTTTTGCCCACCACCGCCCAGCTCGGCACGCTGACCGACATCGACGCGATCTGGCAGGTTCACCCTATCGTGCGCCTCGGCGACAAGAGCGCGCCGGCGCTCGCCTCGCGCGTGTCGTCGCTGGCCGACGGCGTCGAGGTCGAGGGCGTGGCGGTGCTCGAGGGCGTTCGCTATCGGACGCGCACCGTGCATCGGCTCCACCCGCGGGAGCCCCGCTTGACGATCACGACCACGTTCAGCGTCGAAGGCGGCGCGGCCTCTGGCCCCATCGAGCTGGGCGACGAGGTGAAGTGGGGCAACACGCGCTACTATGTCGAGGGCCTGGGACAGCCGCGGCTGAAGTACGAGGGCGCGGCCAAGTGGGTGGGGCGGCGCGGGGCCGGCGGCGACCTGATGCTGCGCCCCGGGCCGGGCAAGCCCATGTGGCTCGACTACACCTCGGCCAAGCAACCGGGCTTCCAGGGGGCGCTGACCGCGCTGTTCTTCAAGGGCAAGATCGCGGTCGGCGAGAGCGTCACCGTAACGCGCGAGCTCGCCTTCGAGAAGATTCCGGTGGCCGAGCCGGCGCCGCTAGCGAACCCTGGCACACTCCGCGTCGAGGTGCGCGACGAGAACGGAAAGCCCATCGCGGCCAAGCTGCGGGTCGATCGCGAGGGCGACAAGGGGGCCATTTTTCCGCCGGATGGTGACCTGGATGGCTCCGACCGCTTCCTCTGGACGGGCAACGGACAGGTGTCGCGCGCCCTGCCGCCGGGGCGCTATCGGCTGCTGATCACCGCCGGCATCGAGCGCGATGCCGTCGAGAAGAGCGTGACCATCCGCGCCGGAGCCGAGGCCAAGATCGAGGCGCGGCTGCCCCGCGTGATCGACACCCCGGGCTGGATCGCCGCCGATCTACACCTGCACCAGGCGCCCAGCGTCGACGCCGACATCGGGCTTCCCGAGCGCGTGGTGGCCATCGCTGCCGAGGGCGTGGAATTCGCCGTCGCGACTGATCACTACGTGGTGACGGATCTGGCGCCGACGGTCCGGTGGCTCGAGCAGCGCGGGCTCCTGCGCAGCAAGCTCTCGACCGTGGTGGGTAGCGAGGTCAGCACGCTGGGTCGGCGTTTCGGCCATTTCAACGTGTTTCCGTTGAAGGTCGGCGACAACGTCCGCTACGTGGACGTGACACCGAGCGAGCTCTTCGCGGACGCGCGCCGGGCCTCGCCCGGGGGCGTGCTGCAGGTCAATCACCCGCGGCTCGACCCCAAGCTCGGCTACTTCACCTATCACCAGATCGACGACGCCACGGGTGAGATGAAGGTGGCGGGTTACGACCCCAAGTTCGACACGCTCGAGGTCTACAACGGCGACGACGCCTGGAACCTGAAGGCCGTGAAGAAGGTGCTGGCGGACTGGATGCACCTGCTGGGACGTGGCCATCGCTATGCGGCGACCGGCAGCAGCGACTCGCACTCGCTGGCCTTCCTCGATCCCGGTCTGCCGCGCACGCTGATCCGCTACGGCCGCGCCAGCTCCGACGCCGACGACGTCTCGGCGAAGCAGGCCGACGTGCTGGCCGCGCTCAAGGCCGGCCGCGCCATCGTGACCAGCGGCCCGATCATCGAAGCCAGCATCGACGGCAAGGGCCCCGGCGAGACAGCGCGCGGCAAGACCGCCCGGCTGCGAGTCGTGGTCCGCGCCGCGCCCTGGATCGACGTGCGCGCTCTCGAGATCCTCGAGGGTGCCCAGGGCAAGCGCGTGGTCTGGCAACAGATACCCAAGTCGCGACGACCGCTCCGGCTCGAGAAGACCTTCGACTTGCCGGTCACCGGCCCGACGTTCTTCGTGGTCACGGCCCAGGGCGAGCGCGGCTTGCCCAACGCCGCCCGCGACGGGACCACACCCTTCGGCTTCACCAATCCGATTTGGGTCGAGCCCTGACCTCGCGGCCGCGGAGCGAGCGCCTTGCGCGTGGGTAAGGACTCTGCGATCTTGTAAGGCATGCCCAGCGCCACCGTGACGAGCAAGGGCCAGGTCACTCTCCCCAAACGAATCCGAGTGCTCTTGCAGCTCGAGGAGGGGGATCGCGTGGCTTTCCGCGAGCGTCCCGACGGAACTGTCGTGCTCGAGCCCGAGACGCTGGACTTCATGTCGATGGAGGGGCGCATCCGTCCGCGGGTACGGGGCGTTTCGCTCGACGAAATGGACGCTGCAGTGCGGCGCGCGGTGACCAAGCGGCACGCTGGCGAAAACCGATGATTGGGGTCGACACGAACGTCTTGGTGAGGTTCCTCGTCGAGGACGACGCACAGCAGTCGAAGCGCGCCGGGCAGCTGTTCCGCCGGGCGCTCGCCAAGGGCGAACGGCTCTTCATCTCCGACGTGGTCTTGTGTGAGGTCGTCTGGGTGCTCGCGGGGGCCTATCGCGTGCCCCGCGGCGAGATCGCGGCGCTTCTGCTCGATCTGGCCCGCGCCAAGCAAGTCGAGCTGGGCGACGCCGACATCGTTCATCGTGCGGTCACCGCATTCCAGGCCGGCAAGGGGGACTTCGCCGATTATGTCATCAGAGAACGGGCCCTCCGAGCAGGGTGCTCCGCGCTGGCCACGTTCGAGAAGAAGCTCTGGGCAGAGTCCGGGTTCGAGAAGGCGTGACACCCCTCGGCTGCACCAATCCGATTTGGGTCGAGCCCTGACCTCGCGTAACCTGGCGCGCATGCGGTGGGTAGCGGCGCTGGGTGTGCTCTCGCTGGGCTCTGGGACGTTGTTGCTGACTCAGGCCTGCGGCGACGACGCCGAGGTGGCGTCGTCGGGCGGAAGCGGCCACTGCGAGAAAGAGCCCGCCGGCAGCGAGCACAACGTCGAGGTGGGTTGCGACCTGCGCTGCCCGGGCGACCCGACGTGCAGGCCCAGCGACGACGCCACGTTCTACGCCGGCGCGGCGGTCGAGGACATCACGCCACAGGTGGACCACGTGGTCGCCTTCGCGCCCCAGAACCAGGGACACAACTACTTCGACCCGATGGGCGGCGACAAGTGCGTGAAGAAGGGCTCGTGCGATCTGTCCGACGTCACCACCTGCACCGCGGTCGACCCGATGAAATGCACGTGGATCGCTGGCTTTGGCACGGGTCGGCCGGCGACCGGCAACGCCGACGCCACCAGCGTGCGCTGCGCGGTGATGAAGCGCGGCAACACCAAGATCGGCCTCTGCTCGGTGGACGCTGTGGGCTGGTTCTACAGCGAGGTCGAAGCGACTCGGAAGCTCGTCGCCGAGAAGTACCCCGAGCTGGATCTGGACTTCGTGGCCGTTGCGTCGTCCCACGTGCACGAGACCCAGGACACCATGGGGATCTGGGGTCCCAACGACTCGAAGAGCGGGGTGAAGGCCGAGTACAACGCGCTGATTCGCGAGAAGACGGCTGCCGCGCTCTCGAAGGCCAACGCCGCGCTCGAGCCGGTGCAACTCCAGTTCGGCGCGTCGAAGGTCGATGGCCACATCGCGGGCACCGACCCCAAGGGGCACGGGACCGCGGCATTCGTCAGCGATACCCGTGACCCGGTGGTGATCGACAACGAGCTCCGGGTGATCCGCTTCGTGGCTACGGACGATCACGCGACGGTGGCCACGCTGATCAACTTCACCAGCCACCCGGAGTTCGGCGGCGACGACAACCTGCTGACCAGCGCCGACTACGTCCACACCCTGCGCGAGGGCGTCGAGAAGGAGCTCGACGTGAAGAGCACCGCGGGAAAATCGCTGATGAAGCGCGCCGGCGTGGGCGGAGTGGCGATCTTCTTCAACGGGCCGCTGGGGGGTCAGGTGGGCCCGGGCAAGGTCAACCACACCGACTTCGAGGGCAACCCGGTGCCGCCGGGGCTCGAGCGCGCCTACAACAACGGTCGGCTGCTCGCGGTGTACGCGCACGAGGCGCTGACCCAGGGTGCGGAGACGCTGGAGACCGCGGCCCTCGGCTTCCGCGCGCGCGAGATCTACGTCGAGATCCGCAACCGCGGCTATCACATCGCGCTCGCCCAGCAGCTCTTCCCCAGGGACGGGTACTTCTACGATCCGAGCTTGGAGATCGGCGAAGGCAACCTGCCGTCGGTGCGCAGCCAGATTGCCGCGATCGACATCGGACCCGCCGAGCTGATCGGGTTTCCCGGCGAGCTGCACGCCGAGCTCTTGCTGGCCACGCCGGAAGGCAAGAGCGCGCTCGATGCGCCGTATCCGTTCACGCCCATGCCATACTTCGTGTTGAACGACCCGAAGACCCACCCGAGCTGTGGCAAGGACGGGTACTCGCAGTGCGACGACGGGCCGCCGGCCATCGAGCAGATGGACCGCGACAAGATCATCGATCGGGCGCGCGACCCCCAGGTCAAGTACCGCTGGGCCGTGGGGCTGATGCAGGACCAGATCGGGTACTTGGTGCCGGACTACGACTTCAAGCTGCACCCCACGAACCCTTACCTGGACGAGTATTCCCCTGGGGACCACTACGAAGAGACCAACTCGGTGGGCGACAACGTGCAGGCCCACGTGGTCGATCCGCTGCTTCAGCTCTTGAAGAGCCCACCGGTCGTGAGTCGCTGATTCATATGTCGCCCCAGACCGTGAGCGCGGCTCCGGTGTCGGGGTCGATGCTGGCCGGCTCGCGCGGCGCCACGCGGCGGACGGCGTTGGCCATGAAGGCGTCGAACGTCCACTGCCACGCGGCCCAGCCGGCGATGGGCTTCTGCGCGAACACGTCGTTGACGCACGCCGGGTCGACGTCGAGCTGACACAGAGTGGGCACCTTGGTGAGCGTGCCGCGCAAGAGCCACGGGCCAAGGCGTGTGGCGTAGCGGTCGCCCAGCGCGGCCACCAGCCCGCGCCCCGCCAGCGGTTCGACGCCGTCGGCGGCGGCGAACAGGTCATTGCCGGCCGCGCCCCCTTGCAGCTTCAGCGCCCGCAAGATGGTCGCGCCGACGTCCACCGCGGTGGCCGGGGTCTGCAGCTCTTTCCCCGCGAACTTCCCACCGGGGAACTTCACCAGCAGGGGAACCTGTAGGCGCTCTTCGTCCAGCTCGCCGGCAGGGTCGAACGGGGTGCCCGGCGGCTCGCCGGGCGCCACGTCGCCCACGAACACGAAGAGCGTCGAGTCCCAGGTGCCCTTCTTCTTGAGCACCGCGACCAGCTGGCCGAGCGCGACGTCTTGCTTCACCAGCGAGGCGTGCGTGAGCGCCCGCAGCCGGGCCCAGTCGTCGTCGCCCAGCTTCTTCTGACCGCGACGCTGGGTGCGCAGGCGCGCCAGGGCAACGCCGCCGCGGCGAGGCTCGAGGGGCCCGCTGTATTCTTCGGGCGGAAGCAGCGCGGCCTCTTCACGGCTCACGTCCCAGGGCGGATGCGCTCCGCGCGCGTGGATGACCAGCAGCCGGCGGCCGGTGTCCCCGTCGCGCAGCTCGTCGTCGAGCCAGCGCGCGGCCGCCAGGATCGGCTGGGTCGCGTCGATGTCTTGCACCGGCGAGACTTGCACGAAGCGGTCCCAGCCCGCGTCGAAGCCAAAGGCCGAGAAGGTGGCGGGAACCGCGGTGAACATCCCGGTCCGACCGCTGGCCTCTTTGAGCAACTCGCCCAGCGTCCGGGCAGCCTTGGGCAGACGGGCGGCGGGGTCTTCGAGGGCGTGAACGTGCGGCGGCTCGCCGGTGATGAGCGACGCGACCACCGCCGCGGGCACCGTGGTGGGCACGCGGTAGTTCGAGAACGCGGCGCCGACCCGCGCCAACTCGCTCAGCGTGCTCATCCCCGCGCTGGGCCCCCAGGGCGGCACGCTCTTGCGATCGGTACCCGCGGACACGAACAGCACCACGGTCGACGCCTCGGGGACCGCGCTGACCTCGGCGGTGCGGGTCAGGACGGGGTCGCCGAACAGCACCCGGCCGCCCTTGGTGGTCTCGACCGCGCGCAGCTCGATCGAGACCGTTTGCAGGGCGTGGTCGCGCAGATCGATGCTCAGAGAGGTCCACGTGGCGCCGGGGCCGCCCGTCACCTTGCGCTCGGCAAGCACCGTGGGAGCGTCCCCGTCGCTCAGCACGCGCACGTCGAGCGCGCCGCGCCCGTCGCCCCAGAACCCGACGTCGGACTCGAGCTTGGTCCCGGGTGAGACCACCACGCGGCAGCGGACCGAGGCCGGTGCGCGCAGCGTCAGCGCCCTGCGCGGAGCGCCGTCGAGCACGGCATCGGTGATCACGTCACGCAGCGTCGGCGCGGAGTAGCTGGCAAGGCTCTCGTCCGGGGGGCCGAGCCGAACCCAGTCGATCTCGGCCAGCGGTTCCGTGGACCCGCGCGGGCGCCCGGAGAAGCTCAAGCCGAGGGTGTAGCGCCCGGCCGCCAGCGCGGCCTTCAGCACGGGAAACGCCACCGTGCGCGTCTCGCCAGCGGCGAGCCTCAGCGTTCCAAGCCGCCGATCTCCCAGGCTTGCCGTGACCGAGCGCGCGGCGCCGGGTCGAAGCCTGAGGCTCAGCTCGGTCTCTTCCTGCGCTTCGTCGAGGGGGATCTCGTAGCTGATGCGCGGCACCATGACCCGCGCGACCGTCGATCCCTCGCGCTCCGCGTCCACCACGTCGTCGGTCGGCTCGGCGCGAAAACCGCGCCGCGCCTGGGCCGCTGCCGCGCCCAGATCCAGCAAGAACCCCCGATGGCGAACCTCGCAGCCGGGCAGTCGCTCGAGGAGATCGACCTTCTCGCGCGCCGGCGCTGGCGCCGTGCCCTGGGCGGTGCTGGCCGAGGGCTCGGGTGGGCCTCCGTCCGGAGCGCGCTCGACCTTCGGGTCGCAAGCCGAAGCGAGCAGCGCGAGCGCGAACGGAGCTAGAGGTCGCCAGAGCACCGTCGCCCGCATACCCCGAAAGCGCGCGCCGGGCACGATCAGGGCGCGGGTGCTGCGGGCGCTACGACGAAGCGGCGACCGACCTTCACGTCCACCTGAAGGCTGGCATCGCCCGCCGGCGCCTTGACCACGACCTGGTGAGCTCCGGGCGCGGCCGGTACCTTGCGGCGTCCGCGGCCGACGAACGCCCCGTCCACGTACACCGGGTGGTTTTCCCCCGGGTTGACGTCGATCACGCCCTTGTCGTTCGAGACGTTGGTGCCGACCTCGATGCCTTGCTCGGTCACCACGAGCTCGAGCCCGGGCGGGGGCTTGGGCTTGGCCAGCGCGGGCGCGGCGCTCTCGACCGGCGCCGTGGCGACTGCGGGCTCGGAGGCGGGCCGGAACAAATGGGTACGGACGAAGGTGGCGCTGGCGAATGCCGCCGCGCCGGCGCCCGCGACCAGCAGCAAGATCTTGCCGAAGCCCATCCTCGGCTCGGCGCCTTGCGGGACCGAGGCGGGGCGGGCCGCCGGCTTGGTCGACGGGGCCGCGGCGGGGCCAGACTTCTTGCGAGGAAACTCGATGGGCCGCGCCGACGGCAGCGTCGCGGCGACCTCGGTTTTTGCATCGGCGGCGGCGCGCGCCGCTTTCGGCGACGAGTCGACGCGCAAGGTCTCGGGGGTTTGCGTTTCGCGCTGGCTGACCAGCGAGATGGCTTCCTCGTCCTCGTCGTGGTCGTCATCGGGGGCCTCGGCTCGGGCAAGCTCTTCGGAGCGGGCGGTCTCGAGGGCGGGTTCGGCGTTCATCGTGGGGTCTCCAGGTGCGGGCGATTCGGGTGCGCTGTCTTCGGGTGGCTCCGACTCCGGTGGCTCCGCGTCGCTCTCCGGTGCGCCGCTCACGGGCTCCAGAGGCGGCGGCTCGGCCTCGCGCTGCAGCGGCAGAGACACGGGACCCATTCCGGGCGCCGTGCGCGGCTCTTCTCCGAACCCGCCGTCGGCCGACGCGGGCATCATCACGGGAACAGGCGTCACGGAGCGACTGAGCGGCAGAGGAAGCGACGCCTCGCGAACCACGACATCCGGCTGCTCCCACCGCTGCACGGCATCGGCCACGTCGGGCGGCGCGGGGGACAGGTCCAGCGTGAACAACGGCGCCGGTGAAGCGTCCAGCGCGGGCTGCTCCGGCGGCGCGCTCGACGCGGGCGACGGCGCGTCGAGGTCGACGACCTCTCCGTCGCGCGTCACCTCGACCACCGCACCCCGCCGCGCGATGTCTGCGAGCACCTGCTCCAGGAAATAGCGCTGGGCCGGGGCCGCTTCGAGGAGTGCCCGGGGGCCGTTTCCCTCGAGCAAGCGTGCGAACAGCCCCCGAGCCGGCTCGGGTGTGGCGTCCAGATAGGCGCCGACGGTGTCGACGTCGATCAGCACCGAATCCAGGTGGTCGATCTCGCTGCCCTGGAACAGACGCGCAAGGGCCCGCGCCCGTCGAATGCGTGGCTTGAGCAGCTCTTCGAGCGATCCGCTGAAGTCCTGGCGCGCGTGCGCCGTGCTCGGCGCGACGACGAACCGGCCGGCACTGACACCGATCAACGCGTCCAGCACCCGCGCACCGCGCTCGAACGATCCGTCGCTCGAGGTGCGGGTGATGCACTGAAGCTCGCCGCTCCGCATCTCGACTTCGTACAGATAGACCGAGTCGCGCACGGTGATGCGGGAGCTCGGCTGGTGACGTCGAGCGATCTCGAGCAGCGTCCGCGTGGTCAGTCCGTCGAGCCGCCCGCGCACTTCACCACCCGCAGCCAGGCGCGACTCGACGCGAGCCCTCGGCCGCATCACCTCGCGGATGCGCGAGAGCACGGTGGACGCCGCGGCCTCTTTTCGCAGGTAGCCGTCGGCGCCGGCGCCCAGCTCACGCACCCGTTGAAGCAGATCCTCTTTCCACGAAAGAAGGATCACTGGAACGTCTCGCACCGCCACGTCGCGCTTGATGTCGCGACACAGCGTGAAACCGTCGATGCCCGGCATCAGCACGTCGCTGACCACCAGATCGGGCATGGTGTCGAGCACCAGCTGCCGCGCGGTGATTCCGTCGTGCGCCTCGGCCACCTCGACCCCCGACGTGCGCAAGAGCCCGCTCAGAAACCAGACCACCGCGGGGTCGTCGTCCACCACCACCGCACGGCGACCCTCGAGCCGCACGCCGTCGCTCCGTCGAAGCCCGGTGCCGCGCTCGCCGGCGCGTCGCTCGGGGCCCGTCCAGGGGGCCAACGGCACGGCGCCCTCGGGCCCGCCGGAGGTGAAACGGACTCCGCCCCGCGAGCGCATGGTCAGAAGCTCGCGCACCCGCGCCACGGCACCCCACACCGCCGCCAGCACGTCGGTTCCCTCACCCAGCGGCACGCTGACCCGTGCGCTGGCCGGGTCCACGCCTTCCACCAGGCCGCGCCGGATCTCGGCCGTGATGCGCTGGGCCAGCTCGTCGACGGTGACGTCGCCAATCGGCTCGCGCGGCGCGCGCAGCCCCGTCGAGTGCCGGCTGACCTCGAGCACGGCGCGCCACAGCGAGTCGGGGCCGACCGGTTTGGGAAGCACCCGCGACGCCCCGAGCGAGACGAAGGCGGTGGCCGCCTCGGGGTGGTCGAACGAGCCGACCACCACCACCGGGAACGACGGTACGTTCGGGTCGTGCGCCAGGTTGTCGATGATCTCGCGGGCTTCACGCAGGTCGCCGTCGATCACGGCGACGTCGGGGCCGACCCGTTCGGCCAGGTCGCGGAAGCCCTCGGGGTCCGCCGCCAGCTCCACCTCGACCATCTCGTCTTCGGCCGCGGACAGCGAGCTCTGGAGGGCGGCGGGCCCGTAGACCAAGATGCAGAGGGGCCAACCGCTGCCGAGCACGTCGGCGTCTTCGGCCAGCTCGCTGGTCGGCGGGGGCTTCGCGCCCCAGGCGATGGACGGCAAGACGTCGATGGCGCGGGAGACCTCGGCGAGATCCGTCGACGCGACGGGACCGCCGGCGGCGCTGCGCCCCAGCGCCCCCTCGGCGCCCTCCAGCGCCTCGGCGACCCCCTCGAAGCCCAGAACTCGGGCGGCGGAGCCCAGGGCGTGGACCCGCCGAAGGAGCATGTCCCGGCGCTCGCGACTGGCCGGGTCGTCTTCGAGCTGATGAAGCGTGTTCCGCAGCGCCGCAAGGCGGCGGCCCAACGTTCCCACGAATTCGGCCCGCGCTTGGGACATCCGGGGATGGGCAGACTGACGTTCAGCCTCCTCGACCTCGATCATCGCCTGGGGCCTATCACAGGCCGGCGAAGAGCCCTATTTTTCGGATCCTCGTGCCGCCAGTGGCGGCTCAGGCCAGCGAAAGCCGCTCCCGCACCGCCGCGCCGGCCGCCTCGGTGCTGAGCGTTCCCCCGACGTCTGCCGTGCACTTGCCGGCCTCGAGGGCGTCGGCCACGGCGGTCTCGATGCGGGTCTCTTCTTCGGGCCAGCCCAGGTGCGCGAGCAGCATGCCCACCGTGAGCAGGGCCGCGAACGGGTTCGCGACGTTCTTCCCGGCCAGAGGGGGGGCCGAGCCGTGGACCGGCTCGAACAGCCCCACGCGCCCGGGAACGGCGGGGTGCACGTTGGCGCTGGCGGCCATGCCCAGGCCACCCTGAAAGGCCGCGCCCAGGTCGGTGACGATGTCCCCGAACAGGTTGTTGGTGACCACCACGTCGAACTGGCTCGGGTCCTGCACCATGTAGAGGCAAAGCGCGTCGATGTAGACGTGGCTGGCCTGAAGGTCAGCGTATTCGCGGCGAACCTCGTCGAAGACGCGAAGCCAGAGCTCGTGGGCGTGGCGCATGGCGTTGGACTTGTCGGCCATGTGCACGCGCTTGCGCCCGCTGGCTTTCGCGAACTCGAAGGCGGCCCGGATGATGCGCTCCACGCCCTTGCGGGTGTTCACGTCCTCGTTGATCGCGATCTCGTCCGGTGTGCCGCGCTTCACCTGTCCGCCGACGCCGACGTACACGCCCTCGGTGTTCTCGCGGAACACCACGAAGTCGACGTCCTTCTTTCCGCGACCTTTGAGCGGCACCACGCGATCACCCAGGGCCTTCACCGGGCGGATGTTGGCGTACAGGTCGAGGCCGAAGCGCAACCCGAACAAGATGTCGCGCGCGTGCTCCATGCTGGGCACTCGCGGATCACCCAGCGCCCCGAGCAGCACGGCCGAGCACTCGCGCTGGATGGCGATGAAGATCTCCTTCGGCATGGTCGTGCCGTCGCGAAGGAATCGCTCCGCGCCCAGGTCCAGCTGCCACAGCTGGATGGGGAGCCCGCGGCTCTCGTACTGCTCCAAGAGCCGTGTCGCCTCACGGGTCACTTCCGGACCAATGCCGTCCCCTCCGATGATCGCGATCTTCTTCTTGTCGGGCACACCGCCGGTCTAGGCGTGCTCCGATTCGGCGTCGAGGGGTGTCATGCACTCGTCTGTCCGCTGAACACCCGGCGAGCCGGACCGCGCATCGAAACTTCCAGTGCCCCCTCGGACACGGTGATCTCCAGCGGACCGCCCGGCAAGGTGATGGCCATCGGAATGCCGTACTTCGCCCGCCCGCTCACCGCCGCAGCCACCGCCGTCGCCGCGGCCCCGGTCCCGCAGGCCAGCGTCCGCCCCACGCCCCGCTCCCAGACGACCAGGTCGAAGGCGGCGTCGCCAGTCTGGTGAGCCAGCTCCACGTTGCTGCCCTCGGCGAACGCGGCCGAGACGGCCGGGCCGAGGCGGTCAGCATGAGCCGGATCGAGGGGCTCGTCGAACGAGATGGCGTGGGGGTTCCCCATCGAGACGCGGGTGAAGGCGACCACCCGCTGGTCGAAGTCGACGCGGTGCTCGCCCAAGAGCTGCCCCTGACCCATGCCCACGCGAACCCAGCCGGCATCGCCCTCGCGCTCGACCTCGCAGGCCAGCGGACCCGCATCGGTGTCGATGGCGTAGCTGATGGCGCCCGCGCCATCGAGCCGCGCCAGGTGAAGGGCGACACATCGAATGCCGTTGCCGCACATCTCGGGGCGCGTGCCGTCGGCGTTCTGCACCACCATGCGCGCGCGCGCACCGGCGCTGCTCGGCGGCACCACCAAGAGCACGCCATCGGCGCCGACACCGAAGTGGCGATCGCACAGCGCGCGGACCCGCTCGCTCTTTAGGGCGTGATCGTGGGGTGCGTCGATCACGACGAAGTCGTTCCCGAGCCCCTCGTACTTGTGAAACTGCAAGGTCATGGGACGGCCTTCGTCAGCATACGCCGGACGGCATCGCTGTCGACTCCGCGCACGGACACCGTCTTGTGCCGCGAGGCTTCGCCACGCAGCACGGCCACGGCCCCGCGAGACACGCCCAGGATCTTGGCCATGAACCGCGTGAGCTCGGCGTTGGCCTCGCCATCCACCGGCGGCGCTGAAATGGCGACTTCGAGCTCGCCGTCGCGCACGCCCACCACCCGGCTCTTCGAGGCCCGGGGCTTGACCCGAACCCGGAGCGCGACACCGGCATCGGTGGGAACAATGACCAGATCGTCCAAGGCGGGGTCCACAGACTAGCCCACGTGGGCAGGCGCGACAGTGGCCGCGCGCATCGAGCTCTGGCAACGTGCGCTCGATGGCGCGGCCACTCTTGCTCAATGGCTTCATGGCCACGGGAAAGTCCACGGTCGGACGCCGGGTGGCCGAGCTCGAAGGGGTCCCCTTCGAGGACCTGGACGACTGCATCGAGCGCCGCGCCGGCGCCAGCGTCTCGGAGATCTTCGAATCGGTGGGTGAAGCAGGGTTCCGCAAGCTCGAGCAGGCAGAGCTCGAGCGCGTGCTCGCGTCCGATGCGCGGCGGGTGGTCGCAGTCGGCGGCGGGGCGCTGTTGTCGCGCGAGCTCCGGCTGACCGCCTTGGAGCGGGCGTGCGTCGTCACGCTCGAAGCGCCGCTCGAGGTGATCCTGACGCGCGTGGCCGGGGCGCCTCGCCCGTTGCTGGCAGGCCCCGATCCGGCGTCGCGGGCTGCCGCGCTGCTCGACGCGCGGCGCGCCGCCTACGCCGAGTCCCATGCCCGAGTGGACACGACCCACGGGGACGTCGACCAGGCCGCGTGCGCGGTGCGGGAAGCCTGGCAGCGCGACCCGATCGCCGTCGCGGCGGGCGAGCAGAGCTACGCGGTCGAGGTGGGGCACGGCATCCTTCACCAGCGCTGGCCGGCCCTTCTGGGCAGAACCACGGGCACGCTGCTGGTCACCGACGCCAACGTCCAGCGCGCGCAGGCCGAAGCCCTCGGCCGCCTGGGCGCGGGCGCTCGGCTGTTCGTTCTGGACGCGGGCGAAGAGCACAAGACGCCGCGGGCGCTCGAGGCGGTGTGGCGGGCGGCGCTGGCAGCCGACCTGGATCGGGGGGGGACCTTCGTGGCCTTCGGCGGCGGAGTGGTGTCGGACATCACCGGCTTCGCTGCGGCAACCTGGATGCGTGGCGCGCGCTGGCTGGCGGTGCCGACCACCCTGCTGTCGATGGTCGACGCTTCGGTCGGCGGCAAGACCGCCGTCGATCTCGACACGGCCAAGAACGCGGTCGGGGCGTTCTGGCAGCCCAGAGCGGTGCTGTGCGACACGGCCTTGCTCGCTACCGAGCCCGAGCGCGGTTTCGTGAGCGCCCTCTCCGAGGTGGTGAAGACCGCCTTGGTGGGTGACGCCGAGCTGCTGGCGGTCCTCGAGTCTCAGGCGGAAGCGGTGCGCTCGCGCGCGCCCGCTGCGCTGCGTGAGGTCGTTCATCGCTGCGTCGCGGTCAAAGCGCGCATCGTTTCACGCGACGAGCGCGAGCACGGCCTGCGGCGCGTGCTCAACCTCGGGCACACCCTGGGCCACGCACTCGAGGCGTGCACCGGGTTTCGGCAATACACCCACGGCGAAGCCGTCGCGCTGGGCCTGGTGGCTGCGCTGCAGATCGGGCAGCGACTCGGGGTCACCGCGGCGCCCCTCTGCCAGCAGGTCACCGACCTGCTCGCACGCCTCGGCCTGCCCACCGATCTCGCTCGATCGCCCATCCGAGAGGCGGTCGACCACTTGGCGCACGACAAGAAGCGCCAAGGCACCTACATCCACTTCGTGGTGGTTTCGGCCGCGGGTCGCCCAGAGACGCAGCTTCTGCCCATCGAGCAATTGCGCCGGCTCGCTCTCGCTTCCCTGAGCAGGCGCACAGACTTAGTGAAGTGACGAGCACGACCCCCGCGATTCTTGGCGCGCTCCCTCGGCTCTCGATACACTTCTGGTGAGCGTGCGCGAGATAGCGCGCGCACGACCTAGAGGTTCCCATGCGCCGGTTCTTGACCAAGGCAATCGTGATTGGTGGACTCTTGGCTCCTGTCGCGCTGGCGACCCAGGGCTGTGCCGACAACGAAACCATCCTGTTCGTTCGCGCGGTGCTCAAGCTGCAGCGCGGCGAGTGCATCGCCGAGGGTGACCCCAACTCGACCATGCTGCTGGGTGGGGTGATGGACGTGCACTTCACCAACACCTACAACGCGGCGCTGCTGGTTGGAAATCAGCTGGTCCAGCGCGGAAGCAAGAACCAGCTCCGGACCGAGTCCAATCGCGTGGTGCTCAAGGGGGCCGAGGTCACGCTGCTCACCGACCAGGAAGAGACGATCGCGGAATTCACCGTCCCCGGCGTCGGCTTCGTCGATGTCTCGAGCGGTGAAGACCCGGCCTACGGCGTGATCGCGACCACGCTCATCCCGAGCGGCGTGGGTGTGAGCCCCGGCTCGCTGTACCTGGTCGAGGTGCGCGCCTTCGGCGAGACGCTGGGCGGAACGGAGGTCACCTCGGCTCCGCTGCGCTACCCGATCTACACCTGCGACAAGTGCCTGATCAGCTACCCGCTCGAGGCGGCGGATCCGGCGCAGCTTCCGGCCTACGTCTGCACCTCGACCGAGAAGCTCGAGGACGAATCCCCGTGCTACGTGGGTCAGGACGACTACATCGACTGTCGCGCGTGCGCGGCCACCGATCCCGCTTGCCAGACGCCGGGCGGCTGACGACCCGATGAGGCGCGTCGCCCTCCTCGCCCTGGCGGCGACGCTCTCGATTCACGCTCCGGCGCGGGCCGAGCCTCAGTGGAACGCCAGCGCGCTCACGGGCGTGTGCGGGCGGGGCACCGGCAGCTCGTACTGGTCCGACACCTGCTGGTACAACGGGGCGCGCGCCGACGTGCTCTTCGGGCGAGAGCGCTATTCGGACCTCAGCGCGGGCCCGTTCGTCAGCGTCACCACGGCAGGCTTCGACGACCTGCGGGTCGGCGGCGGCGCAACGCTGCTCGTGCCCATCACGCAGTATCTGCCCCTCGGTGTGTCGGCGGGCGCCCACGCGCGCAGCGCCGAGGGCAGCTTCAGCCCGGGCGTGTCCGGGTGGTTGTTCTTCGGCAGCCGCTCGTTCAACTTCCACTCCAGCTACGTGATGGCGGGCGGTCTGCTCTTGGGGGTCGAGCGAGACCTTCGCGATCCCAATCAGAGCGCGGTGGTGATCGCAGCCCAGATCGACGGACTGGTGCTGGCCCTGCCTTTCGTTCTCGGCTACGAGTGGCTCGCGGGGCGCAACGAAGAGGGCGACTGAGCGGCGTCCAGTCAGATCTCGGGAGAGGGTTGCGGCGCGCCGACGGCGTCGGCCTCGGTCTCGGCTTCGGGTAGGGTGTCCAGAGCCGCATCGATGCGAGACAGGACCGAGCGCAACATCTCGCGCGACCGGGCCTCGGCAGCCAGGCGACGGCTGCGCTCTTCCTCCAGGTCGTGGGCCAGTGAGATCGCGGCCAGCAGCAGCGATTGCGGGGCGATCGAGCGACCGGCCCCCGCGTGCTCGCGCAGGCGACCGTCCACCAGCCCTGCCAGCCGCTTCAGCTCGTCTTCGCCGGCAGAAGCCACGACGCGGTAGGTCTGGCCCCCGACGCGAAGCTCGACCGGAGCGCGGCTCATTGGCGGACCGTAGCACCGGTCAAGTCGGATGGAAATGGCCTGCGGTCAGCGGAACAGCCGCAGCAGCATTTCCACCGCGACCCGCTCGATGGCGTCTGCAGCGGCGCGCCCCTCGACGCGCACGCGTACCAGTGCGTGAAAGCAGCCCACCGCCGCAAGCAGGCGGGCTTCGTCGACGGCGCCTGCGATGATGCCGGCGCTCCGCGCCTCTTCCAGCGCCCCGCGCAGGTGCTGGCGGGCGAGCAGCGCCGAGCGCGAGCTCGAAGCCGACGACAGAAACGCCCCCACCAACTCGGGGGAATCACTGGCGGCCGAGAGCCACGCAGCAATCACACCCCGAAGGCGCTCGCGCGGCGCCACCACGGTGCGAAGCGCACCGTCGACGCGCCCGGCCACCAGCAGCGCGGCGCTGCTTTCGACGGCACGGGTGGCCTGCTCGAGACCGGCGAAGTGCGCGTAGAAGGTGTTTCGGCCCTTGCCCGCCCGCCGAACGATGCTCTGGACGCTGGGCGTCTGCCGCTCGTTCAGCATCTCTGCCGTCGCGCGGATCAGCTCGCTGCGGTGAAGGGCCCACCGCTCTGCCTGACTCAGACCGCGCTGGTAGAGGCCTCGGGGGGCCATCCAGAAAGACTACTCTGTTTTATTGATTCCTCAAAAATCGCCCTCAGATCACGACCGTCGCGAGGTCGATCTGGCAAAATCTCATGTATCTACATGAAATTACATGGCAAAGTTTATAAAAACATGTGCGTCTTTTAGGCTGCGCTCGGGTGCTGCGACGGCGTTTCACGGCGCGCCCTCCCGGCTGGGGATGGAAGCTGCTATCAGTTCTTCCGAATGTTGCGTTTTCTAGAGGATGAGCTGCTCGAGCTGAGCCATTTGGGGCTGCTTCGCGAGGTTGCCGGCGCCCGCCCCGACCTCGTCGACGTCGCCTCGAACGACTACTTGGGCTACGCCCGCGAGCCTGTTTCACGTGCAACACTGCTCGAATGTGAGGCTGAGCCGGGGGCCGGCGCGTCGCGCTTGATCTTCGGGACCACGGAGGCGCATCTCGCGCTCGAATCCGAGCTCGCCGAGTGGGTTTCGCTCGAGTCCAGCCTGCTCTTCTCGAGCGGCTACGCCGCCAATCTCGGCTTGATTCAGGCGGTTTGTGGCCCGGGAGATGTGGTGGTTTCCGACGCGCTGAACCACGCTTCGATCATCGATGGCTCGCGCCTTTCACGAGCCCGGGTCGAGGTCGTTCGTCACCGGGACCCAGCCGAAGTGAACCGGGTTCTGGGAGCCGGGGGATTCCGCCGCGCTTTCGTTCTGACCGAGTCGTACTTCAGCATGGATGGGGATCGGGCGGATTTGGCTGCGCTCCGCGAGATCTGCGATCGACACTCGGCGGCGCTGTTCGTCGACGAGGCGCACGCTCTGGGGGTCTTCGGCCCCGAGGGCGGGGGCCTGTGCCGGGAGGCCGGGATCACGCCGGATGCCCTGGTGGGAACCCTCGGAAAGGCCGTGGGCGTGCAGGGGGCTTTCGTCGCCGGCTCGTCCACCCTGACCCGCTGGCTCTGGAACCGGGCCCGGAGCCTGGTCTTTTCCACCGGAAGCTCCCCTCTGCTGGCTCGGCTGACGCTCGGTCACGTGCGTCGGGCCCGGCGCGACGACGCCGCGCGGTCGCGACTGGCCGCAGCGGCTTCTGCGCTCCGCGACCAGCTCACCGCCGGAGGCGTGATCCTGACTCAGGAATCGGCAGGGCCGATCATCCCGGTCCTGCTCGGCGACAACGCCCGTGCCCTGCGCGCAGCCGAAGCCCTGCGAGTCGCAGGCTTCCGCGCACAGGCCATCCGTCCACCCACGGTCCCCGAAGGCTCCGCCCGCGTGCGAATCACGGTGTCAGCCGGCCTGGACGACGCTACGCTCGCCCGCCTGGGAGCATGTCTGATCCGCGCCTGCGCCGAGTAGTGGTGGTCGGAACGGGAACCGGGGTCGGCAAGACCCGGGTCACGCGGGCGCTCGCCCGGGCGCTCAGGCGTCGAGCCCCGACCCTTGCGCTCAAGCCGGTCGAGTCGGGCGCAGGTGGGGACGCCCGCGCCTTCGACGCGGACAACCCGGTCGCGGTGTCGCCGCACCCGCGGATCGCGCTCACAGCAGCGCTCTCGCCGCATCTAGCTGCGCGGCGCGAGGGGCAGCAGTTCCACGTGAAAACTCTGGTCGAGTGGGTCGAAGCGGCCGAGGACTCACTTGCCCTATGTGACGCTACGTCACCATATGTTTGCTCCGTGATCGAGACTGCCGGCGGAGCGCTCTCCCCGCTCACGCCCGAGGCGCGCAACCTGGACCTCTGCATCGCGCTGGACCCAGCCCTGATGGTGCTGGTCGGCCCGGATGGTCTGGGGGTGCTGCACGCCATGACAGCGACCTTGGTCGCGCTCCGGGCCCTGGGCCGGGCGCCAGACCTGGTCGCGCTCTCGGCGGCCTGGAGCGACGAGTCCACGGGGACCAACGCGGACGAGCTTCGCCTGCTGGGCATCGCCGATCCCACCCTGGTGCTCGCCAGCGGGGACGACGACGCCGAGCCGCTGGCGCGAGCGGTGCTCTCGGCCTTCAGGCGCTGACCACGCGGCCGCCCTCGATACGAACCGTCCGCGCGCCCAGCCGGTCTGCCAGGCCGGGCGTGTGGTTGACGACGATCACGATCGCACCCCGCTCGCGCTCTTCGAGCAGGACACCCTCGAGGCGCTCCGAGCTGGCCGGATCGAGGCCCGAGAACGGCTCGTCGAGCAGCACGATCGATGGCCGGTGCACCAGCGCGCGACCCAGCGCGATGCGTTGCTTCTGGCCGCGGCTGAGGGTCGCCACGCGGCGCTCACCGAAGCTGCTGGCGCCCACCCGAGCGCAGGCCCAGTCCCAGGCCGCGCGCGGCTCGATGCCGCGAAGCCGCGCCGCGAGCTCGACGTTCTGGCGACCCGTGAGCTCGCGGTAGCAGTGCGAGTCGTGGGCAACCCAGCCGATTTGCTCGCGGGCCCGCTCGCGATCGTCGCCCATCGGGTGGTAGTGGACGGTCCCGCTACTGGGCGAAAGTACCGTCCCCACCACCGCCAGGAGGGTGCTCTTGCCCGCGCCGTTGGGGCCTTCGAGGAACACCAGCTCCCCCCGGGTGAAGTCCACCGAGACCCCCCGCAGCGCCAGCGTCGCCCCGAACAGCCGCGTGACCGCCCGGACCTCGATTCGCTCGACTTCAGCCACGCTCGGCCACGAATACCACAGCCCGCCCCAAGGACGCCCGCCCGCGGGCATCGAACCACCTCGAAGTCGTGCTACTCATTCAGTCTGGCGACCAGGTCCCCACTGACCCCCATGCTACCATCCGCCCGATGACGTCCTCTGCCGTAGCCCTGGACAACGAGCGCATCGAGCGGCTCGCCGAGCTTCGGCGGGCCATCGAGTGCGCGCTCGAGGGCAAGACGGCCGTGGTCGAGCTGGCCATCATTGCCCTCTTGGCCCGAGGGCACCTGCTGATCGAGGACGTCCCGGGCGTGGGCAAGACGACCCTGGCCCGCGCCATCGCCCGCTCGCTGGGCGGTGAGATGCGCCGCGTCCAGTTCACCAGCGACCTGCTTCCCAGCGATGTGCTGGGGGTGTCGGTCTTCGACCAGCGCGCGGGCGACTTCTTCCTGCGCCAGGGGCCGATCTTTGCCAACGTGCTCTTGGCCGACGAGATCAACCGCGCCAGCCCGCGCACCCAGTCGGCGTTGCTCGAAGCGATGAACGACGGGCAGGTGTCGATCGACGGGAAGACGATCCCGCTGCCCGAGCCGTTCTTGGTGGTGGCGACCCAGAACCCGCAAGACTTCACCGGGACCTTCCCTCTGCCGGAATCGCAGCTCGACCGGTTCATGGTCCGCCTGCGCATCGGCTACCCGCCGCCCAATGTGGAGACGCGGCTGATGCTCGAGCCCGACGGCGACCGGGTGGAAGGCGTGCCGTCGGTACTGGACCCGCAATCGCTGGTCGCCTTGCAGCGCGAGGTCGACCGGGTGGCGGTGGACGGCGCGCTGGGCACGTATCTGCAGGCGTTGATCACCGCGACGCGCTCGACCCCGACCCTGGCCCTGGGCGCCTCGACCCGCGCCGGGATGAACCTGTCACGGGCGGCGAAGTCACGGGCGCTGCTCAACGGCCGCCGCTACTGCATCGCGGACGACATCCACGACCTGGCAGTGCCGCTCTTGGCTCATCGCGTGCGGCTGGCAGCCCACGCCGAGGGTTACGTTCCGACGCGAGAAGAGGCCGAGGCCGCGGTGCGAGACGTCGTAGCGCGCGTCCCCGTGCCGCTCTGAGGCGATCGTGGCCGGCGCCCGCCTCGCGACCCACCCGAAAAGTCAGCGCGCGCTGGAAGACGCCACCCCACCCAAGGGGTGGTGGGGGCGGGTTCGGCGCTGGTTTCGGCCGCCGCGGAAGCTACGCCTCACGCGAGAAGGAAAGTACTTCATCGGCATCACCTTCGGCGTCGGCTTCGCCGCCATCAACACCGGCAACAACCTGCTCTATCTGCTGCTGGGCATGTTGCTCTCGCTGATCGTGGTGTCGGGCGTGATGAGTGAGCTGTCGCTCCGCCACCTGACCGTGGTTCGGCGCTTGCCGCCGCGCGCTCAGGTGGGCCGCGCGCACCTGGTGGAAATCGAGGTCTACAACCACAAGCAACGGGTGCCGTCGTACGCCATCGAGATCGAAGATCTGCGCGCGGGCCAACCCGCCGACAAGCGCTGCTTCTTCCTGAAAATAAGCCCGCGGTCGGCGCAGGTCGCCGCCTATCGCCGGACGCCAGCCCGGCGCGGTCGGGACCGCCATGTCGGGTTTCGCGTCGCCACTCGGTTCCCCTTCGGGCTGTTCGAGAAGTCGCGCGAGCTCGGCGCAGAGGGTGACTTGATCATCTACCCGGCGGTGGACCCGGTGCGCTTGCCGCCCGATCAAGCGGGTCGACGGCTGGGCGGCGAGGGCGCGCTGGGGCGCGGCGCGGGCGACGAGATCGTGGGCGTGCGTCCGATGCGCGACGGTGACGATCCACGCGACATCTACTGGCGAAAGAGCACCATGGCCACGCAGATGGTGCTGCGCGAGCGGGCCCGCGAATCGCGCCGCGACGTGGAGCTTTCTCTGGACCCGACCCACCCCGGAGCCGCCCCGACCGAGGACTGGTCGACGCGCTTCGAGCGCCGCGTGCGCGACGTGGCCTCGCGGGCCGTCGCGCACATCAAGCGCGGGGACGGGGTCACCGTGCGCTGCACCACCGGCGACCGCGTGCGCGCCGACTCGACCGTGGGCGCCGACCCCCTGCTGCGATTCTTGGCGCTGCTCGAGCCGGCGCCTGGGCCCGCCAGCTCGAAGCCCCCGCCCGGCGCGGACGCCAAGCCGCAAGAGGCCGCATGAGGTTCGGGCTCGTGCATCGCATCATGACCGACGCGCTGGCGGTGCTCGGTCTGTTTGCACTGGTCACGAGCGGCGAGCTGCATCGCTGGATCACCGCCGCCATCGTGCTCGGCCTGGTGACCGCGCTCGCGATCCCCGAGCGCTGGCAAGATCTTCGGCTGATGCGCCACGTGGGCGTGGTCGCGCCAGTCGGGCTCTTGACCCTGCAGATCGCGCGGCTGGGCCTGGGGGCCCCGGTGCTGCCGCTGGCCGTGGAATTCGCCGCCGGGTTGCAGGTGGTGCGCCTCGCCACCCGGCGCGGGGCGGCGCACGACCAACAGGTCGTGGTGCTCGCGCTGCTTCACCTGATCGCCGGCACGGTGCTCGGGGGCGGCATCACCTATGGGCTCTGCTTCCTCGGGTTCTTGATCGTGGCCCCCGGCGCCCTGGTGCTCAGCCATCTGCGGCGCGAGGTGGAAGGCAACTACCGGCAGGGGGCTCGCGATCGCACCGGGCTGCCGGTCGACGTGCCGCGCATCCTGCGAAGCCGCCGGGTGATCGGCAAGCAGTTCTTGCTGTTCACCTGCCTGCTCTCGGTTCCGATCTTCCTCTTCACGGCGGTCTTGTTCGTGATGTTCCCCCGGGTCGGCCTCTCGCTCTTGCTGCTGAACCACGGTCGCCCCGAGCGGATGATCGGCTTCTCGGACAAGGTCGACCTCGGGGGCGTGGGCAAGCTGCGCAGCGACCCCACGATCGCCATGCGGGTCGAGCCCTCTGAGCTCGCGCAAGATCCGCCGCTCCGCGTGGCGCTTTACCTGCGCGGCACGGCGTTCGATCAGTACGACGGCCGAACTTGGTCGCGCAGCAGCGCCCAGCGCGCGCCGGCGGACATGAACGGCAGCACGGTGCGGATCCGGCGCCCCCCCGACCCCAGCGCCGACCGGAAGCTCACCATCGATCTCGAGCCGATCGATCCCCCGGTGGTTTTCTTGCCGAATGACGCCGTGGCGCTGCGCCTCTTGGGGCGCGGCGTCGCGGTGATCGGCCAGCCCACGACCGTCTTGGCCGGCCCGGAAGGCGAATTCAAGTACGTGAGCGCCGAAGACCGAGGCATCCGCTACGAGGTCTTCTTGGCCGGGAAGAGCGAGACGCCGCCGCGACCCCTGAACGTCGCCGAGCGTACCCGCTACCTGAGCCTGCCCGCCGAGCTGCCCCCGCGGGTGGCCGAGCTCGCCAGCAAGTGGACCGGCGCCGCGGCCACGCCCTACGCGAAGGCGGCGGCGGTCGAGGCCCGCCTGCGCACCGAGTACCGATACGATCTCGAGTCTCCGTCCGGGGCCGAGCCCAACCCCCTGGACCACTTCTTGTTCGAATCGAAGCGCGGCCACTGCGAGTTCTACAGCACGGCCATGGCCGTGCTGCTGCGCACTCAGGGCGTTCCTACACGCAACGTGACGGGTTTCGTGGGCGGCACGTTCAACCGCTTCGGCCGCTACTACGCGGTTCGGCAGGGTGACGCCCATTCCTGGGTCGAGGTGTACCTGGACGGGCAGGGGTGGCATCGCTTCGATCCCACGCCGCCGGCAGATGCCGCACCGCAGAGCGAGATCACCGGCGTGCTGGCCTTCATGCGCGACTTCGTCGAAGCGGCGGCTCAGCGCTGGAACCGAAACGTGGTGGGCTACGATCTGAAGCAGCAGGTCTCGCTGTTTCGGTCGGTGCGCGATCGCTACGCCTCGCTCAGAGAGAGCTCCAAGGTGGCCGCGACGCTCGGCACGCCGAGGCGCGCGTGGCTGTTCGCGCTGGGCATCGCCTTGATCGCCGCCGGCGGGTACTGGTTCCGCCGCACCCGGCGGCCTGCCCCGGCCAAGAAAGAGCCGAAAAAGCCGGACGAGCTCAGCGCGCAGCGGGTGGTCGCCCTGTACCGCTCGCTCGAGTCCAGCTTGGTCGCGCTGGGGATCCCGCGCCCGCCCAGTGTCCCGCCGCTGGCGCACGCTCGCGGGCTCGAGGCCCTGGGCCACCCGGCCGCCGTCGAGGTACGCGAGCTGACCGAGATCTACATCGAAGCGCGCTTCGGATCCCGGCAACTGGACGAGGCGGAGCGCAAGGCGTTCGCCGATCGAGTCCGCGCGCTCAAACAGCTGCGCACCGCCGACCAGGAAGCGGCCTGACGGTCAGGTCGGCCGCACGACCACGCGCGCCGCCTCGCCACTCTCGGTGCGCGAGACCCCGACATGCGCCGAAGCCAGCGGGCGAGCCGTGAGCGCGTCGAGCTCCAGGTTCGGATCGCCTGGCTCGACCCAGGCCATGACGACGGCGGTATCCGAGTCGGCTCGAACCTGCACGATGCTGACGGACACGCCGCGCGACAGCTCGTC
Source organism: Polyangiaceae bacterium (assembly GCA_023150915.1). GTDB lineage: Bacteria > Myxococcota_A > Polyangia > Polyangiales > Polyangiaceae > JADJKB01. Next base: position 3,999 of record JAKLKA010000005.1, on the reverse strand, counting down.
GGCGGTGACCGCGCGCTGCATCGACCCGAGGGGCCGCGCGCGCGGCAAGACGCGACCGCTCGCGTCGAAGGCCTGCGACGCGTAGGTCTGGACGACCAGGCGAAGGTTCTCTCCGCTCACCCCGCCCGAGACGTGCGCCCGGACCTGATCCAGCTCGGCGCCCAGCGTGGTCGCTGCGACCAGCGCGAGCCAGCTGACGGAGCCGGAGAGGGGATGCACGACGATTCCATAAGCACTTTGCGTGCCAACCAGTCCGCAGGCCGTTTTCCGCCAAAATCATGCGCTGCAGAGTGCCGGCGCTCTGGCGGCCGGTGTCAGGATGACGGCGCTGGCCAGGTCACCGCGACTCGGGCGTCAGCGCTGCCGGGCGACGCTGCCCGCCCAGGCCAGGGCCTCGGCGCAGCGGCCCGCGCTCTTCGCGCCGCCGGGCCGGCGCTCGAACGGCCCGGCCACCAGCGCCACGTCGCGCCCCGATCGGCTCACCGCCAGCGGCCCCGATCGTGCCCGCTCGACGCACGCCTGGTCCTTCTTCACAGCGGCCTGGGCGCGCTCGGGGTCGGCGAACTCTCCGGGGGCGGCCTTCTCGGGCCGCGCCACGCCGCGGGCGAAGGCCGAGAGGCCGCGAATCGCCGCGGCCTGGTCGTCCCAGCGCACGTGCCAGACGAGGGCGAACCGCTCGCCGGACTGAAACACGACCACACGGTCGCCGGCCCAGGCGCTGGCGCTCTCGGCGGCGATGCGCCGCGGCATCCACTCTTCGAACAAAAGTCGCAGCGACTGCTCGCCGAGCACGTCGCGGTACATCACCGCGCTCGGACCACCGGCTCGAGCCGCCGGCAACGGCACGCTCTCGGCGCGCTCGCGCCGCTCGAACTTCTCAGGGTGAAGCAGCTGCTCGGTGGTCACCGGCGGGTCGCGCCAAACTGCGTCCACGCCGGCCCAACCCCGCTTCCGCCGGATCCCGTTGACGAAGATCATCCCGTCCACGTAAGGCGACACCACCGAGCGCTTGAGAATGGTCGGCACGTTGGCGGCGTCGGCCGACATCTCGATGCTGCCGCGGACCTCGAGCGCCACCAGGTCGTCCGACACGTCGACCGCGCGCAACCCGCGCACCGCCAGCACGTGGTCGAGCATCGCGCTGGTGGCGTCGCCCTCCGCCAGGGCGTGAATCGCGCTCTGTTCGTCGGTGGCATCTTCGCGGAATTTGATGCGTTTTTCGAGATCGTAGTGCTGGTCTTGCAGGGCGTGCACCAGCTCGTGAGCCAGCGTCGCGTCGCGCTCGACCGGCGGCAGATCGCGCGCAAGAAACATCGCCTTCTGCTTGGGGTCGTAGAAGCCGGCGAGCTGCGAGCCCATCAGCTCGAGCAAGCTCTTCTCGTAGTCGAAGCCCTCGTCGACCACGCCGAGCGCGAACAGCATCTCGTTCTGCGCGCGGATCACGGGCGGTGGGATCTCTTCGCGGATCTGCTTTTTCACGAAGGCCACCATCTCGGCGCGCTCGATGGTGCGACCCTGCACCGGGCCTTTCGACGGGAGCTCGCGCCGGCGCTCGACCAGAGCCATGGCCTGGGCCACGACCTGGTCCGCGGCGGCCGGGGCGCCCGCGTCCACGGCCGGCGCCGACGCCGTGGCGGCAGGCGGCGCGGCCGAGGCCGGCGCGGCCGGAGCCACGGGCTCGGGCCGCGGCGAGCAACCCAGCAGGGCCAGCGCCCACACCCACTGCCGGCGCATCAGCCGGCTCGCTCGACGATCGCCCGGATCGCCGCCGTGCGGTCGGGTTTGCCGAACACCGCCGAACCCGCAACCAGCACGTCCGCGCCGGCCCGGACCACGGCCTCGGTCGTGTCGGGCGCGACGCCGCCGTCCACCTCGAGATCCACCGACAACCCGCGGCGCTCGATCATCTCGCGAACCTTGGCGATCTTGGGGAGCACCGCCGGCAAGAAGTGTTGCCCGCCAAAGCCCGGATTCACGCTCATGATCAGGATCAGGTCCACGTCGTCGAGCACGTATTCCACCGCGCTCTCGGGGGTGTGCGGGTTGAGCACCACGCCGGCCCGCTTGCCCAGGCGCCGGATCTCGCCCAGCGTGCGCTGAAGGTGCACGCTGGCCTCGACGTGCACGCTGATCACGTCGGCGCCCGCCTCGGCGAACGCCTCGATGTAGCGTTCGGGCTCGACGATCATCAGATGGACGTCCAGCGGAAGGCGAGTGGCCGCCCGCGCCGCCTTCACCACGATCGGGCCGAGGGTGATGTTCGGGACGAACCGCCCGTCCATGACGTCGACGTGAATCCAGTCGGCGCCGCCAGCCTCCACGCTGCGGATCTCGTCGGACAAGCGCCCGAGATCGGCGCTCAGAATCGAGGGAGCGATGCGCACTTTCCGCGGCATGAGACCCGGGATACACGACCTCGCACGTCGCGACCAGCGGGGTCGCGGAATGTGGTCGCCCGCCGTGTTCGGCGTGATACCCTCCGCCCGACCTTCGAGGGCCCAGCGATGATCACGCGCTCCCTGAGCAAGCAGGACTACGACCACATCGTCCAGGTCATCGACCGCTGGTGGGGCGGCCCGACCAGCTCGCTGGCGCACCCGATCTTCTTCTACGAGCTGGGGCAGCTGGCGCGGGTGGTGGAGCACGACGGGATCTTGGTCGGGTTTTTGTTCGGATTCGTCGCTCCAGGTCCACCCAAGACGGGGTACGTCCACCTGGTGGGCATCCACCCCGACTACCGTCGGCGCGGGGTCGGCAAAGTGCTCTACCAGAGCTTCGAGGAAGAGTGCCTGGCGCAGGGCGCGGCCCGGCTGAAGGCGATCACGACGGTGGGCAACGACGGCTCCATCGCGTTCCACCGGGCCATGGGTTGGACCATCACACCGGTCGACGATTACGCGGGCCCGGCCCGGCCACGCGTGGTGTTCAACAAGGTGCTGTGAGGATGGCCGAGCCCGGCCACCCGCGTTCTGCCGAGCTCCGGTCCGCCCGAGAAGCGCGCGCCATTCTGTCGGAAGCTTCGGCCGCATTGCAGCTGTGCGAGGGCGCGGATCTCGAGCCGGCCGTCGAGCGCGTCGCCCAGGCCAGCAGCACGCTCTACGAGCTGGAGATCGACGCGCCGGCCTCGCAGGACTACCGCAACATTCGCACGGCCATCGCCCACATCAGCGACGCGGTGGGCCTGCTGCAAGAGGTCCCCACCCGACCCGGCACCGATGCCGCGCTGGAAGGGCTGGCCCGCACGCTGGCGCTGCTCTATCCGGTTGCGCGGACGCACCAGCGGCGGCGCCGACGCGTGATCTTGGACATCTTCGCCGAGCCGGACTCGATCCGCGGCCTTGCGGCCCCGGCACCCGAGCCGACGGGGGTCCCGCCCGAGCGCGACGACTTCGCCGGGGCGAACAAGCGCGAGGGCGGCAATCGCGTGTTCGTCGAGGTCGACATCGGCTTCGCGAGTCAGTCCCATTTCTACACCGGGCTGTCGCGCGATCTGTCCCGGGGCGGCGTGTTCGTCGCGACCTACATGCCCCAGCCCCCGGGGACCCGGATGGCCGTGCACTTCGTCCTGCCCGACGGCCGTGCCGTGAAGGCCAGCGGCGTCGTGCGCTGGACGGTCGCGGCCCGCGGCGACATGGCGCCCGGAATGGGAGTGGCCTTCGAGGACATCGAGCCCGAAGACCTGAACGCGATCGTGGAGTTCTGCGAGCACCGTTCCCCGATTTATCACCAGTCGGCGGACGACTGAGGCCCAGCGATTTGAACTGTCGGCGCACTGACGATAAGGTTTTGTGCGCCGCATCGGAGGCACTCATGCGCTTGCTTGTCGTCTTCTTGGGGTCTTGGTCCCTGTTCTCGCTTTCGAGCTGCGCCCAGGCCGAAAGTGTCGGTGGGGGCGGCGTCGGTGCAGTCGATGGCTCGGTGGGCGGCAGCGGCGCCACCGGCGGCGGCGGCGCCGGCGGCTCGGGGGGCAGCGCCACGGGCGGCGGCGGCAGCGGCGCC
>JAKLKA010000140.1 GCA_023150915.1 Polyangiaceae bacterium | reverse complement strand
CCGCCGCCGACCACGGCGCAGCCGGCACCGCCACCGCCGCCGCCCGGCGCCTATGGCGGTCCACCGCCCCAGGGCGCGCCGCCGCCCGGCGCCTACGGGGCGCCGCCCGGGCAGGGCGCGCCGCCGCCCGGCTACTACGGCTACCCGCCCCAGGGCGCACCGCCGCCACCCCCGCCACCGCCGGCCGGTGTGCACGAGCACGACGGATTCTTCATGCGGTTCGGCCTGGGCTATTCGTATCTGCGCAGCTCGATCGACCAGAAGGAACCCGACACCGGCGCCAGCGGCACCATCAAGGGCGGTGGCATTGCCATGGGCCTGTTGATGATCGGCGGCACCATCGCGCCGGGCTTCGTGCTGGGCGGCACCCTCTTGGGTCACGGTTACTCGGAGCCGAAGTTCGAGATCGAGGACGCGAGCGGCAACACGACCGACGTCGACACCACGGACGAGACACTCACCTTCTCCGTGGTCGGTCTGTTCGGTCAGTACTACTTCGACGCGAAGTCGGGCGGCTATGTGCAAGGCCTGATCGGCTTCGCTCAGCTGGACGACGACGACGACGACAATGGCAAAGAGCGGCCGAGCGGTGCGGTGTTCGGCATTGGCGGCGGCTACGACTTCTGGATCGGCGAGCAGTGGAGCCTGGGCCCCGAGCTGCGTGTGATGTACGCCCCGCTGAAGTACGAGGATTCGATCGGCTCGACGGACGTCAAGACCAACTACGACACCACCGTGCTGTCGCTGATGCTGACCATCACCAACCACTGATCGCGGGCGTCAGCCCTCGACCAGCACGAAGGTGCCGCCGCCCATGCCATAGGCCTGCACCGTGTCCCACTCGGCGGGCAGATCCGGCGCGATCCAGTCGAAGACCCGCTTGGCGTCGATCGGCGACAGGTTGACGCAGCCACCGCTCTTCCGCTGGCCGAAGTCCTCGTGCCAGTAGCTGGCGTGAATGGCGTAAGGGCGCTTGAAGTAGACCGTCCAGGGTACGTCGGCGATCCAGAAGCTGCTGTGCTCGGTCGCCATGGTCGAGAAGTGGTGCTTGCTCTCGACGAAGTAGCGACCATAGGGCGTCGCGTCTTCCTTGCCGGGGGACATCAAGGTGGTGAACACCGGCTTCGGCCCCTCGTACAGCGTCAGCGTGCCGCTGTTCACGCGCACGTGGATCCACTTGCCGGTGCCCTTGGTCTCCCACGGGGGTTTGGGGCGTGCGCTGACCACGCTGGCGTCGCCGCGCTCGAGGAACACGCCCGGCTCGCGCGTCTCGAGGAAGCGCTTCGTGCCCTGCCTGGCTTCGTTGCCGGTGAGCGCCACGTGAACCTTCGCGGGCCAGCTCTCGCCGGTCTGCTCGAACCCGGTCGCGCTCTTGCGCCACTTGGGTCGGGGCTTCTTGCGGATCCACGCCACCGGCAGCTCGACGCCGTTCCCGAGCTCGACACCGTGGAACTGGGACACGCGGAATCGCTTCAAGCCGCGCGCCGGGACCACGCTCATGTCGGTCGAGAGCACCCAGGTCTCGCCGAAGGCCTCGAAGGCCCGCGTGTAGGCGATCATGGTGCCGGCCGGGATCATCTTGAAGAACACCCCCTTCGGCTCACCCCACGGCGTGGGCACCTGGCCGCCGTTCTGCAAGAAGTCCGGCATCGGACCGTTTGCCTCGATGGCCGCGTCTTCCGCCAGCTCGTCGTGCCCCTCGTTCCACCCGCGCATGCGCGGGCGATCGCGGGCGCCGGTCTTCCACAGCATCTTGTCGGCAGGCAGGGGCCTGGTCAGCATCGGCGCGCCGACGCTGAGCGCGTAGTGGTACGGCATCACCCCCGGCGCCGGCTCGGTCCACACGCCCGCCTTCATCCAGCGCGACTGCATGTCGAGCGTGGCGCGCGGTCCGGCACAGACGAAGCCGCCGGCAACGCGGGCGAAGCGCGGGCACTTCCCGTGCCCCGGCAAGAGCTTGGTGGACTCGAGCGCCAGGCTGTCGCCGGGGCGTATGCTCCCAAGCGGCAGTGCGCCGGCGCGGGGCGCAGGTTGGATCCAGGTTCCCCAGCCCAGCGATCCGACTCCGGCGCCGGGTGCGCGGAGCAGCGCGCGCGGGTAGCCTTCGCCGAACGCGTCTCGAACGACCGTGGGCGCCACGACCGCCGGCTCGGGGCTCGGCGCAGTGGCAGGGCGCGAGCCCGGCTCCGGTGGTGCGGCGCGTGGCGGCGCCGAGGCAGGCGCCGACGCAGGCTCGGGCGTGGCAGCACATGCCACCACCGCGCCTCCGACCGCCAACGCCGCGCGCCACATCGCTGCCACTATCTCGCGGCGGCGCGCGCGGATCCAGAAACGGGCCCATTGCCGACGCATCTGTCACAATTGACGCGCGTCACCGATGCGAAGCACCCTGGTTTGGCTCGCCGCGTTGCTGGGCGGGCTGGGCGGCTGCGCTGAGCGCGCGGAGCGACCCGCCCCCGCCGATGCGCAGATCTCAGCGCCGACGCCCAGCGCGATCGCCGTGCCGAGCTCCGAGCCCGACGCGGCGCCCCCCGCCAAGAGCGATCGCTTGGTGGTGCTGGTGGGCGGCGACGTGAACCTGGGGCGCGGCGCCGGGCAGCAGATCCTGAAAGACCCGAACTACGACCCGTTCCACGCCATCGCGCCGCTGCTCGGAACGGCGGATCTGCGCATCGTGAACCTGGAGTCCCAGCTCAGCGACCAGAAGGGCCAGACCCAGCACCCGAACAACCACCTGGTCTTCACCGGCCCCCCGGGCGGCGCCGCCGTGCTCGCCCGCGCGCGCATCGATCTGGTGTCGCTCGCCAACAATCACGCGTGGGACTACGGCAAGAGCGCCTTCTTCGAGACCCTGGACCACCTCGAACGGGCCGGGGTGCGCCATGCCGGAGCCAGCCGCGAGCGGTCACGCATGCACGAGCCGACGGTGCTTCGGGCCAAGGGCTTCAGCGTGGCGGTGTTCGCCGTGACCGACATCTGGAACCAGGGCCCGATCCAGGAGCACGAGGCGCGCCATCACGTGGCCTGGGCCGCGTACAAGCTGCTCGAGGCGCCGCTGGCCAAAGCGCGCAAGGAGCACGACCTGGTGCTGGTGCTCTATCACGGGGGTGGTGAGTACCAGGACGTTCCGATGCAGTGGACGCGAAACTTCGTCACGCAGGTGATGGCGGGCGGCGCCGACGCTTTCTTCGGACACCACCCGCACGTGCCGCACGGCATCGGGTGGCATGGCGACAAGCCCGCGTTCTACAGCCTCGGCAATTTGGTCTTCGCCATGCACAGCGACTACCCTTGGACGGGTACCAGCTTCATGGCGAGAGTCACGTTCCACGCCGATGGACGCCTCGAGGCCGAGGCCTGCCCGTATCACGTGCTCGGGCACGTGCCGATGCCGTTCGAGGGCAAATCACGCCCCGCTCGCGAGCGCGCGTTCAAGCAGCACCTGCAGGTGGTGTCGGCCGCCACCGGCGGCACCAACGTCGGCGATCCGGGTGCGCTCTCGTGCTTCCCGGTGAGCACTCGCGAGAGGCGCGCGCGATGAAGATCGGGTGGCTCTTGCCCTTCTTGCTCTGGGGTTGCGGAAAGAGCACCCACGACTCGCCGGTGCCCTCGGCCAGCGCCGCGGAGAAGCCCGTGGCAGCGGCGACCGCTGCTGCGCCGCCGAGTGCGCCCGCGTGCGCGGCGCCGTGCCGCAGCATCGAGCGCTGCGACGCGGGGCAGTGCGCACCCGCGTGCGCTGCCGGCGAAGTCTACGTCCCCGCCACGGGGCCCGACGGGTTCGCAATGGGTCGCGGGCCGCGCTTCGCCATGGACCAGAAGCACACCGTGGTGCTCAGCCAGCCGTTCTGCATGGACGCGACCGAGGTCACGGTGGCCGCCTATCGCAAGTGCGTGGACGCGGGCAGCTGCACCATTCCGCAGCTCAACGATCAGAACAGCAACTATCGCCCCGAATACCAGCGCGACGATCACCCGATCAACATGGTGAACTTCGGGCAGGCCAAGCAGTATTGCGAGAGCCAGGGCAAGGCGCTGCCCTCCGAAGCACAGTTCGAATGGGCCGCGGGGCACGGCGACGGTCGGAAGTACCCCTGGGGCGAGCTCGAGCCCACCTGCGAGAACGGCACCGCAGACTTCACGCCGGGCGGCTCGCCGAAGACCGACCCGGCCGGCAACGTCGGCTGCCACGGTGGCGGCACCAGCAAGGTCAAGTCGCACCCGAACGGCAAGAGCAGCTGGCCGAACGGCGATCTGCACGATCTGGGCGGGAACCTCTGGGAGTGGACCAACGACTGCCTGTTGCCCTACCCCGAGGGCAAGGTGGTGGACCCAAGCCCGCAGGCGCACCCGAAGATCCCGGGCGAATGCTACGTGCGCGCGCTGCGCGGCGGCGGCTGGAACCGCAGCAAAGAGGCGCTGAAGGTGGCGTGGCGGGCCGGCTCGAAGAAGACCTATCGCGTCCCGGGTCTGGGCTTTCGCTGCGTGAAGAACCCGCGCTGATCAGATCTCGGTCACGCGCTGGAACGTGGCCGCGACCAGCAACGCGACGCTCATCAAGAACACCAAGAACCCCACCGCGATCAGCTGAATGCCGAACGCGGAGTGCAGCTCGCGCACCGCGCCGACCAGCGCTGCCCGGCTCGACCCGCGGGACGTTGCGACGTCGGACAGCGCCGGGACGGCGCGCCCCAGCACCACGCCCAGCCAGACGTGCAGCGCGCCCATCGGGGCGACGTAGAGCACCACGCCGGTGTCGACGCGCCCGGTGAGCGCCACCAGCACCACGATCAGCGCCAGCGCCCCGGCGGCCAGGCAGACCTTCGAGAGCACGCCCGCCCGCGCGGCAAACCGCTCGAGCAGCAGCACGTCTGCCTCGGCGGCCCGCGCCGTGACCATCGGATCGGCGATGGGCGCGGCCTCGTCTGCCTGCTGCCCGGCCGGCGCCTCGTCGTCGCCGCTCATCTGGCTCAGGCGCCGTCTTCTTCCAGCTGGTCCAGGATCTCGCCGGCGCGCTCTTCGCTGATGCCGAACCACTCGGCCAGCTGGTTGATCAGCGCGTTCTCTTCGTCCGCCACGTCTTCGTCGGCCAGGGCCACGGCCGCCGCCAGCGCGAACGCGCCTTCGGCCTCGCTGGGCTCCCCCGAAATCTCTTCCGCGATCTCGTGCAGGCGCGCGTCGCGCCCCTGCTCGTCCAGGCGCTGCTGGTACGTCTCGAGCATCACGTTGATGGTGCCGCTGCGGAGCAGGTTGTCGCTGAGCCCCCGGATGGCGCCGCGCACCACGTCGCGCTCGGCCTCTTCGATCTTGCCGTCGGCGCTCATCATCAAGAACATGGTCTCGGCCAGCGGTTCTACCCGCGACAGGGCCACCGTCTCCTCGTTGCTGAGCAACCCCTCGCGGGTGAGGGTCTCGTAGGCCGGGGACAGCACCGTGGTGGGCCGGCGGCCGCTGGCGAGCAGCGCGTCGCGAAGGCGCGTGATGGTGACGGTCTCGATCTTCATGGCCCCCGACGCTACACGGTCGATCGGCGACGATCCAGCCAGGAAATCACGGCGGCGACGAGCGTACGCGACCCGCACGCGGGAGGTCTCGTCGCGTCAACGCGCGCGCGCTTCGGCCGGCACGAACACCAAGGTGCCAGCCCCGAGCCGCACCTTGTGACCGCGCCAGGTCACGTGACGCTTCAGGGGCGCCCGCGCCCAGACCAGCAGCATGAACAGCTCGCGCGCGGGCGAGAGCAGGGCCGGGAGCCAGGCGCGACGGAACCCGCGAAGCGCCACCCAGCCGCCGACGTCGCGCAGCGCGAGCAGCACCACCATCCAGGTCAGCGCCGCCGCGGGGCCCATGCCCCACCACGCCAGGGGCAAGAGCGCCAGCGGGCTGGTCAGCGGTTCGACCAGCTGCGCCGCAGGCCGCAGGCGCGAGCGCAGCATGGCCCAGCGCTGCTGGCGCTGAACGAAGCCGCGCACCGTCATGCCGCAGGTCACGTTGTCGAGCACGGTGGGCGCAATGCGCACGCGATAGCCGCCGTGCTGGAACAGCTTGCCCATCACGTAGTCTTCGGCCAAGACATCGGCCACGCGTCGGAACCCGCCCAGCGCCTCGAACACCTGCCGCGAGAAGAGCATGCTCTTGCCGATCACCAGCGCGTCGCCCAGCAGCGTGGGCAGCGCCGAGCCGGCCGCGCAGAAGCCGTTCAGCTGCACGTTCTCCAGCGCCGAGCCCAGTCCGTTCTCGCCGGTGCCGGCAAACAAGTTGGTGACCAGGCCGTTTCTGGGGTCGGCCAGCAAGGTCTCGACCATCTCCGAGACGTAGTGCGCGGGGGCGCGCACGTTGCTGTCGCTGATCAGCAAGAGGTCGTGCGAGGCATGGGGCAGCATGCCGAGCAGGTTGTCGACCTTGGGGTTGATGGCGCCCGATCCCGGGTGAATCACCAGCTTGGTGGCCACCTGCGGGTAGCGGGCGGCCAGCGCCTGAACCACGCCGATGGCGGGGTCGTCGGGCCGCTGCACGCCGAACACCAGCTCCAGGTTCGGGTGATCTTGCAAGAAGAAGCTCTCGAGGTTGTCCGCAAGGCCGGCGTCCTTTCCGCACAGCGGCTTGAGCACGCTGACGGGCGGCAGGTCGCGAGCGCGACCCGCGCGCTCGCTGCCCGCCTGCCCGCGGTCGGGATTGGTGAAGAGCGGATCTTCGACTCGCCTCGCAACGCTCTCGGGGAGGCGCTGCCCGCGCGTGGCGCGAATCACCGAGAGTGTTCCGAGCAGCGTCCATGCAGAGCAGAGACCCGTCAGAGCGAAGGCCACGGTATTCATGACGACTCCTCGGTGCGGTTTTTGAAGATCAACGACCAGAGCGGGAGACAGATGGCGAAGTAGACCAGGTTGGTGGTGAGCAAGCGCAGCGGCAGGTAAGGCAGCTGGGTGAAGCGGAGCGCGAGATCGAACAGCAGCAGGTTCGCGACGAAGCCCAGGGTCTCGACCCCCAAGAACTGCGCGCCTTGCCGCAACCACGCCGGCGAACGGTCGCCGAACGCGAACCACTTGTTGCCCACGAATTGAACGGCAATGCCCAGCGCCAGCGCGGGCATGCTGGCCAGTCGAGGCGACATTCCGAAACCGCTGACCAAGAGCGCGAGCGCCGTCAGGTCGGTCAGCGTGGCCAGGATGCCGATGGTCGCGCTGCGCGCCACGGTCGCCAGGCCTGCGATGTAGGTTGGGTTCACCACGCTGGCCACTGAAGCCAGGCGCGTGCCAGGATCGGGTCGCTGGAATTTCAGCGGGTTGGCGTGCCGCTGCGTAACTCGGGGTGCGTACCGGGCTACACGACTGGTTGAACCAATTCGCGGCGACGGTGTGGGTGCTCAGCTTGCCGGGGCCAGCAAGGCCACGGCCACCAGCGCCAGACCAGCGCCCAGCCACTGCCGCGGGGTCAGGCGCTCACCGAAGAACGCCACCGCCAGCGCCACCGACACGATCGGGTAGAGCGCGGTGGTGACCGCGACGGTGCTGATCGGGCTCTTGGCCGCCGCCCGATAGTAGAAGGCCATCCCCGCCGTGGCCGCGACGCCGGCGAGCGCGGCATAGGCCACGCCCTTGCCGTCGTAGCGCGGGGTCAGCGACCCGCGCGCCGCGCCGTAGCCGAGCACGCAGATGAACGAGCCCACGTACTGGTAGAGCACGGCGCTGTAGGCGTCGGGCAGATGCCGGGTCGCGAGCTTGGGAAGGAAGGCCCACAGCCCCCAGCAGCCGAGCGCGAGCACTGCGTCCAGCCAGCGCATGGCTCAGCTCGAGAGAGCGATCAGCGGCGCGATCACCAGCGCCACCACGCTCATCAGCTTGATCAAGATGTTGAGAGAAGGGCCCGCGGTGTCTTTGAACGGGTCGCCCACCGTGTCACCCACCACCGCCGCCTTGTGGGCGTCGGACCCCTTGGGGTGAAGGCTACCGTCGCTCATGGTGTAGCCCTCGCCCTCGAAGCTCTTCTTCGCGTTGTCCCAAGCGCCGCCGGCGTTGCTCATGAACAGCGCCAAGAGCACGCCGCTGACGGTGCACCCCGCCAGAAGCCCGCCCAGCGCCTCGGGGCCGAGCAAGAAGCCGCACGCGATGGGGGTGACCACCGCCATGGCGCCGGGCAGCACCATGCGCTTGATCGCGGCCTGGGTGCTGATGTCCACGCAGCGCGCGGTGTCGGGCTTGGCCGTGCCCTCGAGCAGCCCGGGGATCTCGCGGAACTGCCGCCGCACCTCCTGGATCATCTCCATCGCGGCCTCACCCACGGCGCTCATCGCCATGGCGCTGAAGAGGAAGGGCAGCATGCCGCCCACGAACACCCCCGCCATGACCATGGGCCGCGTGAGATCGATGGCGTTGATGTTGGCCTGCTGCGCGAAGGCGGCGAACAGCGCCAGGGCGGTCATGGCCGCCGAGCCGATGGCGAAGCCCTTGCCGATGGCCGCGGTGGTGTTGCCCACGGCGTCGAGCCGATCGGTGCGGCCGCGCACCTCGGGGGGCTGGTGGCTCATCTCGGCGATGCCGCCGGCGTTGTCGGCGATGGGGCCGTAGGCGTCCACGGCCAGCTGAATGCCGGTGGTGCTGAGCATGCCCAGCGCGGCGATGGCGACACCGTACACGCCCGCGACGTGGGCCGAGCCCAGCACACCCCCTGCGATGCACACGATGGGCAGCGCCGTGGAGCGCATGCCGACGCCCAGCCCGGCGATGATGTTGGTGGCGTGGCCGGTCTTGCTCTGCTCGGCCACGCTGTTCACCGGGCCCTTGCCCAGCGAGCAGTAATAGCTGGTGATGATCCCGACGGCGACGCCGGTGCCGAGCCCGATCACGGTGGCGAGCCCCACGTCGCTCCAGGTCACCAGCTTGCCGCCGAGCTCGGTGCCGCCCGCGGGCCAGAGTTGCTTCGAGAGCGCAAAGGTCGCGACGGCCATCACCGCGGCCGCGCCGAACGACCCGGTGTCGAGGGCAACCTGGGGATTGCCGCCCTCTTTGGTGCGCACCACGAAGGTGCCCAAGATCGAGCACACGATGCCGGCCGCCGAGACCACCAGCGGCAAGAGCACCGGCCCGTACTGTCCGGACTCGATGCTGGCGGCGCCCGCACCCAGCACCATGGCGCCGACGATAGCGCCCACGTACGACTCGAAGAGATCGGCGCCCATGCCGGCCACGTCGCCCACGTTGTCGCCCACGTTGTCGGCGATCACCGCCGGGTTGCGCGGATCGTCTTCCGGCAGGCCGCTCTCGATCTTGCCGACCAGATCGGCCCCCACGTCCGCCGCCTTGGTGTAGATGCCGCCGCCCACCCGGGCGAAGAGCGCAATGCTGGAAGCGCCCATCGAGAACCCAGTGAGGGCGTTGATGGCGGTCATCAGGTGACTCGCGCCCGGGAAGAGGTACTGCGAGAACACGATGAACAGCGACCCGAGGCCGAGCAGCGCCAGGCCGACCACCGTCATGCCCATGACGCTGCCGCCGCTGAACGCGACCGCCAGGGCCGCAGCCAGCCCGCTGCGCGCCGCGGCGGTGGTGCGCACGTTGGCCGCCGTGGCCACGCGCATCCCCAGATACCCAGAGAGCGCCGAGGCCGTGGCGCCCACCACGAAGGCCAGGGCCACCAGCGGGGTCTGCCCGAGCTTGCTCTGCGAGTTGACCACCGCCAGAAGGCCCGCCACCGCCAGCACGAACACCGCCAGCACCTTGTATTCGCGCGCCAGGAAAGCCATCGCGCCTTCGCGGATCAGCTGGGCAATCTCCCGCATCTCGGCGGTGCCAGCGTCTTGACGGTTGATCCAGGCGGTCTTCCAAAACGCGAAGATCAGCGCGAGAACCCCTGCGGCGGGGGGTGCGAGGTACAGGGCTTGCACGGTGGCCGGGCTATACCGCAGCTCGGAGGGGGTCGTGCGCCGTTTCGATCGGGTGTAGGGTTGAAGGTTGGCGCCCTCCGTCCGCCGCCGTGACACAGGAGAAACCGAGTGATCCACACCACGCAACACCACTGGTCCCCGGAAACGGGCTGGTCCACTCCCCCAGGGGCCGCTGGGGCACAGCTGGCCCTGGTCTTCGGCGCCCGCGAGGCACTTTCACCGGACGGGCCGCTGGCCCAGCTCGGCGCAGCCCTGCCGGGCACCGAGCTGGTGGGTTGCTCGACGGCCGGCGAGATCCACGGAACGCACGTGACCGACGGCGGGGTCGTGGTCACCACGCTGCGCTTCGAGCACTCGTCGCTCGCAGTGGTCGCCGAGCCCGCGCGGTCGGGTGAGGACAGCCGCGAGCTGGGGCTGCGCTTGGCCGCGAAGCTCGATCCCGGCGGGCTCCGGCACGTGTTCGTCCTGTCCGATGGGACGCGCTTGAACGGCGGCCGGCTGGCAGAGGGCATGGCCAGCGCCCTGCCGAGCGGCGTGGCGGTGACCGGCGGGCTCGCCGGCGACGCGGCTCGATTCGAGGAGACCCGGGTGATCGGGGGCGGCATGGCGGCCGCGGGGCGGGTGGTGGCGGTCGGCCTCTACGGCCAGCGCCTGCGCGTGGGCTTCGGATCGCTCGGGGGGTGGGACTCGTTCGGACCGGTGCGCCTGGTCACCCGCTCGGAAGGCAACGTGCTCTACGAGCTGGACGGGCGGTCGGCGCTGGCGCTGTACAAGGAGTACCTGGGCGACGCCGCGGCCGGGCTGCCCGCCTCGGCGCTGCTCTTTCCGCTCAGCATCACCCTGACCGAGGGCGGCGCAGAGGTGGTGCGCACCATCTTGAGCGTCGACGAAGCGACCCAGAGCATGACCTTCGCGGGGGACGTTCCGCGAGGCGCCTACGCGCGGCTGATGAAGGCCAATTTCGACCGCCTGATCGACGGGGCCGTGGGGGCCGCGCGATCCAGCTACGACGCGCTGGGCAAGGTGTCGCCCGAGCTGGCCATCTTGATCAGCTGCGTGGGGCGCAAGCTGGTGCTCAAACAGCGAATCGAAGAAGAGGTAGAGGGGGTGCGAGACGTGCTCGGCCCCGGCGCCATGCTGGCGGGGTTCTATTCCTACGGAGAGATCTCGCCGCTGACACCCGAGGCCGCCTGCACCCTGCACAACCAGACCATGACGATCACGACGCTCTCGGAAGTCTGACGCGATGCACCCGCTCTTGCGTCGGCAGCTGCTCAAGGCCTTCGGTGATGCTCCGCCCAGCGACCCTCGCCTGGCGAAGCTGATCGAAGCCGTGGACGCTGCCTATCAGGGGTCGGACGAAGATCGCGTGATGGTCGAGCGCTCGCTCGAGCTCTCTTCCCGCGAGCTGCTCACGGCCAACTCGGATCTGAACGGCGTGTTGCGCTGCTTCCCCGATCTGATCTTGCGAACCACCGCCGAAGGGCGCGTGCTGGACGTGCGCGGCGCGGCGAAGAGCGTGCTGGGGCACCTGCCGGCCGTGGGCGAGAGCCTCGAGGTCGTGTTCGGACCGCAGATCGGCAAGAGCATTGGCGCGGCCGTGCTCCAGAGCCTGGGCGATCGCCAGCTGATCACGCTCGATCTGCGGCACGACGGGAACTTCCTGGACGTGCGCGTGGTGCCGGGGTTGCCCGGGCAAGCCATCGTGGTGTGCCGCGACGTCAGCGCGGTGCGTGCCGCCGAGCTGGCCCTGGGCGCACAGATCGAACAGCGGCTGCGCGCCGAGCGCGAGCTCGAGGCCATCACCGAGCAGAATCGCGCATTTTCCCGGGTGCTCTTGGCGCTGGGCAGCGTCGAGCACGGCGAGGTCGACAGCGCGCTCGAAGCGCTCTTGGAAGAGAGCGCGCGCGCCCTGGTGGTCGAGCGCGTGAGCTTCTGGCAGCTGAGCGAGTCCGGCACCCACCTGCAGTGCCGGGACGCCTTTCGCCTGGGTGACGACTCGCACGCGACCTGCCCGCCAGTACGCCTGGCCGACATACCGCGTTACCGCGAGCGACTGGAGAGCGCGCGCACCATCGCCGCCCGGTGCGCCCGCACCGACCCCGTGGTGCGAGAGCTGCTGGCGGCGGGTGCGGTGGATCCAAACGTGGAATCTACCCTGGACGTGCCGGTGCGCATGAACGCGCGCGTGGTCGGTGTGGTGCGCCACGAGCACTTCCACACCCTCCGCGACTGGTCCGGCGGCGAAGAGCAATTCGCCGCGTCGATCGCCGATCTGGTCAGCTTGCTGCTGGCCAACCACGAGCGCATTCGCCTGGAGAGCCAGCTCCGCCAGACGCAGAAGCTGGACAGCCTGGGGCTCTTGGCCGGCGGTATTGCCCACGACTTCAACAACCTGCTGGCAGCCATCGGCAGCTTCGCGTCGCTGGTGAAGGAGGAGGTACCCCCGCGCAGCGAATCCGCGGAAGATCTGGAGCAGATCCAGCACGCGGTGGCCCGGGGCGCCGAGCTGGCCAACAAGCTCTTGAGCTTCTCGCGCCCCCGGCCGCCGCAGAAGCAGGTGTTGCAGCTCAACGAGGTGGTGAGCGGCTTCAGCGCCATGCTGTGCCGCATCGTGGGTGAAGACATCGAGGTGTCGATCGACACGGACCCCGATCTGCCCCTGGTCGAGGTGGACTCGAGTCAGATCGAGCAGGTGGTCCTCAACCTGACCACCAATGCGCGCCAGGCCATGCCGCGGGGCGGGCGACTGCTGCTGTGCACGCGGGCCCTGGGGCGGGCCGACGACGACTTGCGCGTCGAGCTTTTCGTGTCGGACACCGGGCAAGGGATGGACGAGGCCACGCGCAATCGTTTGTTCGAGCCCTTCTTCACCACCAAGCAGCGCGGCACCGGCCTCGGGCTCTCGATCGTGTACGGCATCGTGCAGCAGCACGGCGGCGTGATCGTGGTCGACAGCACGCTCGGCGCCGGCACCACCGTTCGGGTGCGCCTGCCGGCCGCGAAGGGGGCTCGCTCGAAGATCGCTTCGACGCACACCGTCCCTCCACGCCTGGAGGGTACCGAGACGGTGCTGGTCGCGGAAGACGAGCCCAGCCTGCGCGCCGTCATCCGTCGCTCGCTCGAGCCGCTCGGCTACACGGTGATCCTGGCCGAAGACGGGCTGCGCGCCTTGGAGGAGTTCGATCGCCTCGAAGGCCGGGTGGACCTGGCCCTGCTCGATGTGGTGATGCCGCGGCTCGGCGGGCCCGAGGCCTATCGCGAGATGGTGCGGCGCCGCCCCGAGCTGCGCGTGCTGTTCATCTCGGGTCACGCGCCCGAGGGCGCGTTCGCGGCGGTGGATGCCGAGGCGTCGCGCCAGCTGCTCAGAAAGCCGTTCGGCAGGGCCGATCTAGTTCGGCGGGTGCGCCTGGCTCTGGACGGGTAGCGCGCGCTCGGGGCTGGGCAACTTCTCCCAGCCGAGCACCTGGCACGCGTCGGCCACCCACTCGGGACGGCGCATGCCCACCAGCACCGTGGTCACACCGGGCAGGCTCGCCGCCACCCACAGCGCCTTCTGCGAGAGGGTGGCCGTACGGCGCGCGGCAGGCAGATTCGGATCGAGCGCGGCGTGCAGGCGCAGAGCCGCGGCGCGACTGGCCTCGGCCGACCGCTGCGCAACCGAGAGCAAGAGCGCCTCCAGCGCCGGCACGTAGCGCGCGCTCCAGTCCTTCCACGGCTTCTCGGCCTCTCCGCGCAGCGCTCGGTCCAGGGTCGAGAGCACGTGGTGCGTTCGCGGCAGCACCACGTCGCGCTCGAGCTGGCTCCATTCGGCGAAAGACTGCGCGGCCGCCGGCAAGCGGCCGAGCTGCTCGGCCCAGGCGAACAGCGCTTCGGGCGGGGGGCTGCCCGGACCCGTGCGCAGCTTGGACGCAAAGCTCACCCGAAACTCGCGCTCGAGCTCGCCCACCCGCTCGAGCGCCCGCTCTACCGGCAGGGCGCCCGCCAGGGTGGGCACGTCGGCCAGCCGCACCAGACCGCGGTCCGAGATCGCGTTCAGGGGTCGGTTGACCAGCACGCCGATGCCCTCACGGAGCGCGATCGCCAGCGGCCCGTCGGGCCGCGTGGCGCCCGTCTCGTGCAGGTTGAGGGGAAGCTCGAGCACGCGAAAGCCGTGGTCGTCGCCCCCCGCGCGTCGGGCGGCGTCGAGCATCCGCGACAGGTCGGTGGCGTCGCGATCGTCGGGCGGGCTGATCGAGGTGTTGCTCGACACCCCGTAGAAGCGAATGCGCCCGCGCTTCCGCTCGCGCTCGAAGTGGGCGAAGGCTGCCTCGAGCCGGCGGTAGAGCTCGGTACGCAGATCGCCGACGTTCCCTTCTCCGCGCTTGAGCGCGTCCGAGAGGAAGTACTCGGGGTTGTGCACGAGACACACGTCGAGCGTGCGCAGCGCCAGCCGATCGAGCGAGCGTGTCAGCTGATCGTCGAGCCACTCGGGGTGCAGGCAGTGCCAGATCCCCGGGCCCACCTTGACCATCTCGGGGAAGGGCCGCCCCGCCGCCTCGCGCTCCTGGGCCAGCGCGAAGTTCTTGCCTTGCACGTAGCCGATCTTCGAGACCACCACCACCTGATCGCGCGACAGAGCGCCCCGCGATTCGAGCTCGCTCAGCACCTCGCCCACCAGCCGCTCGCTCTCACCGTCGGTGTAGTTGGTCGACGTGTCCACCAGGTTGACGCCGCTCGCGAAGGCGCGCTGCAGGGCGGCGCGGTGCTCGGGGGTGTGGGCGTCCACGCGGTAGCCTCCGAAGCCCAGGCGACTGACCCACAGGCCCGTGCTTCCGAGCTCGGCGAACGCGCCCTCGCCCCACGTCTCGGCATGTTTGTCGGCGAACGCGCGGGTGCCTTCGTCGGTGGCGTGCCCGGCCAGCTTGCGCACCCCCACGCTGTCGCCGCGCGCTTCGCGCGCGCTCTTCTGGTGCGCGCCCAGGGCCGCGGCCAGCGCCGAGGTCTCGGTCAGCGGCGCCTGGCAGGCGTAGTCGCGGCAGACGAACACGGTCGTGTGGCCGTCGATCGCGTGCTTGTCGCGGGTGAGGGCAGAGGCGTGGGGCGCGGCTGGGTCAACCCAGGCGATCACGCGGTTGGGCAGGTAGTGAAGCGCCAGCTCGCGTGCCATGGGCGCGGGGTCGCTGCCCACCACGCACAGCTCGACCGGCGGCTGGAGCAAGAAGTCGATCACGCCCAGCGCGGTGGAGAACGAGCGCGGCGAGCGATCGACGAGGGCGCCATAGGCCGTCAGGGCAGCCGCGGCGCGATGGCGGAACGCCGGACGATCGAGGTGATACGACAGCCGAGCGAGCACCCGTGCGGCCACGGCGCCCGGATTGGGAAGCGCGCCGTCATGACCCTCGCGGGGGCGGGCCAAGAGCTTCTCGTGCCCGTGCGCGGTGAAGAAGAACGCGCCGCCTTCCGGATCTCCGAAGTCGGCCAGCATGCGCTGGCAGAGGCCCTCGGAGTCTTGCAGCCGCCCCGCCGCGCCGCCGGCCTCGTACAGGTCGAGCAGGCCGTCGGCCAGGTAGGCATAGTCCTCGAGGTAGGCGTCGAGGTGGGCCGTGCCCCCGCGCGCGGTGCGGAAGAGCCCGCCGTCGGGCCGCAGCATGCGATCGAGCACGAAGTCGGCGGCGCGCTCGGCGCTCTCGAGATAGCGACGATCGCCGAGCACCCGCGCGCCCTCGGCCATGGCGCCGATCATCAGCCCGTTCCACGCCGCCAGGACCTTGTCGTCGAGCAGCGGTGGAACCCGCTCGCGGCGCGCGGCGTACAGCTTCGCGCGCGCCGGGGCCAGCGCCTGCGTCAGCTCGGGATCGGGGCGGGGCGTGTTCAGGATGCTGTGGCCTTCCCAGTTGCCACCCTCGCGGACGTCGTAGAACCCGCAGAACTTCTCGGCCTGGTCGGGAGGCAGCAGGGCATGCACCTGCTCCGGCGTCCACACGAAGAACTTCCCCTCTTCGCCCTCGCTGTCGGCGTCGGTCGCCGAGAAGTACCCGCCCTCGGCCCCTTGCATCTCGCGCACCACGTAGTCGAGCGTCTCGCGGGCCACGCGCGCGTACTCTGGGCTTCCGGTCACCTGGAACGCCCAGAGGTAGATCCGAGCCAGCTGCGCGTTGTCGTAGAGCATCTTCTCGAAGTGGGGCACGAGCCAGCGCTCGTCGGTCGAGTAGCGCGCGAACCCACCGCCCAGGTGATCGTAGAGGCCGCCGTTCTTCATACCGTCCAGGGTCTTCTCGACCATCTCGAGCGCGGCGCGATCACCGGTCCGGTGATGGTGCCGCAACAGCAGCTCGAGCCCGCCGCACGGGGGGAACTTGGGCGCGGCGCCAAAGCCGCCCCAGCGCGGGTCGAACGCCGCGGCCAGCTGATCGACGGCGGCGTGCAGGGCTTCACCGTCGATGGCGGCGGGGCGACCCAGCTCGGACTGGCGAACCACGTGCTCGGCGAGCTGCCGCGCCTGCGAGAGCAGATCAGCGCGCTCGCTCCGCCACAGCTCCGCGATACGTTCGATCAGTGTCGCGAACCCCGGTCGTCCGTAGTTGTCGCGTGGGGGGAAGTAGGTGCCGGCGAAGAACGGCTGCTGGTCCGGGGTCAAGAAGACCGTCATCGGCCAGCCGCCGCCGCCGCTGATGGCCACGGTGGCCGCCATGTAGATCTCGTCCAGATCCGGGCGCTCTTCCCGATCCACCTTGATGCACACGAAGTGCTGGTTCATGCGCGCCGCGATGCTCTCGTCCTCGAAGCTCTCGCGCTCCATCACGTGGCACCAGTGGCACGCCGCGTAGCCAATGCTGAGCAAGATCGGGCGGTCTTCGCGGCGCGCCCGCTCGAGCGCCTCGGGACCCCACGGGTACCAGTCCACCGGGTTGTGGGCGTGCTGCAGCAGATAGGGGCTCGTCTCCGCGATCAGCCGGTTCGGCGTGCGATCCATGACTCGATGCGTAGAGACGCAGCGCCCCCGCGGCAATCGTGCTGGCCGCTGGCGCGCCCCCGCGTGTATCCTGGGCTCGGTTCTTGGCTCGACTTTGGAGGTCCCGATGCGAAAGCTCAACGGCTCGTTTGTGCTCCTTGGTGCTCTTTCCTTCCTCGCGTGCTCGGTCGCCGACGACTCGGCAGAGGCACCCGAGACAGCGGGCGAGACGGCGCAAGAGCTCACTGGCAGCTGCAACTACGCCACGCTCGGGCACCCCTGCGACCCCGACGGCTCGAGCGGGCCGCTGCTCGAGTGTCAGGGCGTGTGCCGGCTGGGCGGCAACGGGTTCGTCAGCTGTGGCGCGCTGAGCGCGGCCGACGTGTCCAGCTTGAACGGTCGGATCTGCGGATCGTCGGGCGGCACCAGCTGCGCCAACACCTGTCAGAACGGCGCGTGCATCGTCGGCCAGGCGAAGGTCGGCACCGCGTGCCGGCCGCCTAGCAACCCGGGCGGCTTCTCGGACTCGTGCGATGGCGCCTGCAACGCGGCAGGCCAGTGCGTCGCGCTCGCCAACCCGTGCGCTTACGGCATCGACGGCTGCGTGTTCGCCGCATGCGACATGACCGCCGCGACGACCTGCACCAAGGTCCCCATGCCCAAGGGGATTCAGTGCAGCGACGGCAGCCAGTGCACGCTGAGCGACAGCTGTGATGGCACCGGAACCTGCACGGGCACTGCCAAGAACTGCAGCGACAACAACGTCTGCACCACCGACACCTGCAACCCGAGCAACGGCGCGTGTCTGAGCACGTTCAACACCAACGCCTGCAGCGACGGCAACGCGTGCACCACGGGTGACGTCTGCGCTTCGGGCAGCTGCCAGCCTGGCAAGGCGGTGGACTGCAACGACAGCAACGCCTGCACCACGGATGCCTGCGCGCCGGCCACGGGCTGCACGCACGTGGCGAAGAACTGCGACGACAGCAACGCCTGCACCACCGATTCGTGCAACGCGAACACCGGCGCCTGCGTCAACACGCCGATCACCGGCTGCGGAACCGGCGGAACCGGCGGCGGCGGCGGAACCGGCGGCGCTACCGGCGGAACCGGCGGTGCTACCGGCGGAACCGGCGGCGCTACCGGCGGAACCGGCGGCGCTACCGGTGGAACTGGCGGCGCTACCGGCGGAACCGGCGGCGCTACCGGCGGAACCGGCGGCGCTACCGGCGGAACCGGCGGCGCTACCGGCGGAACCGGCGGCGCTACCGGTGGGACCGGCGGCGGCAGCGCGG
>JAKLKA010000139.1 GCA_023150915.1 Polyangiaceae bacterium | reverse complement strand
TTCGGCGTCGGATCCGCAGCCCAGCACCTGGAAGAACGCTGCCGAGATCCACACCGCGCGCATCACCCGGCTTCCCATGCGTACCTCCGAGAGCGATTGTACCGCGCATCGTGACCCGGGCGAAGCCTCCGACGCAGCGCAGCGAGCCGGGGCTCGATCTGTATCGCGGCCTGGTGGTCGTGATGATGTTCGTGGTCCACACCAGGCGCCTGCAGCCTGGGGCCCAGGCCACGGCGCTGGAGCAGGCGCTGCGCTTCTTCATGTGGACCGAGCCGTACGTCGCGGCGTCGTTCCTGTTCATTGCCGGCGTGTCGCTGGCGCTGGCGCACGAGCGGGGCAGGAGCGGGTTTCTGCGGAAGGCGCTGGTCCGCGCCGTCGGGCTGTACGCACTGGCCGTGGTGCTGTTCGTCCCTCAATACGGCGTCGAGCTGCCCGACTTGGTGGTGTCGCCGGGCATCTTGTCGGCCATCGCACTGTCGCTTGCAGTGACCGCGCTGGCCCTTGCCAGCGCGTCACCCGATCGGGTGCTGCCGCTCGCCGCACTGGTGGTGCTGGGCGTCACCGCCTGGCTCGACCGGCGCGGCGCGTCGGTGCCAGGGCTCACCGCGGGGCCCGGCGGCGCGTTTCCGCTGGTCGCCGTGACGGCGCTGGGCGCGTGGGCGTGGCGCGCCCGTGGGCGCGGGCACGCGACGATCACGCTGGTCGGTGCCGTCTGCTCGCTCGCCGCGCTGGCGCTGTCCGCGCGCTGGATCACGGAGCATGCATCGCTCTATCGCGTACACTCGGGCCAGCTCGCGTTGCTCGAGCTCACGCGCGACGCTCCCCGCGCACCCACCCTTTTCTGGAACCACTCCGCGCTGGGCGCCCTGGGATTGCTGCTGCCGATCGGCGTCACGCTTTCGCTGGCGCGCGCGGTGCCGAAGTGGGTGCCCCTGACCCCGCTGGCGCTGCTCGGGCGCCACGCGCTGGCCGCATACGTCGTGCATCTGGGGTTGCTGGGCGTGGCCGATCTGACCGGGCTCGCGCCCCAAACCCCGGCCCAGACCTGGCTCACGGTGGCCGCGCTGACGCTGACCTGCCTGGGCGGCGCGTGGCTGCTCGAGCTCAGAACAAGCGGAAGACGACGCGGTACACCGCCAGCGGGTACAGCGGCAGGCGATACGGATGCAGCCCGTAGTCTTCGTCGCCGAACTTGAAGACCAGCTGCAGCAAGAACAGATCCGCGTTGCCACCCCGCGGCGTCACCAGCCCCGGCCTGGTGCCGAACACCAGCCCATAGTGCAGCTCGGTCTCGCGGCGGTGGCCGCCGTCGTCCTTGGTGCGCGGGACGTTCATCACCCGCGCATACGGGCCGATGCCGCCCAGGTCACGGTGACGATAGAACAGCGTGGCCTCGCTCTTGAACAGGGTGCCGCCGTCGTGCATGTTGGCGTGCATCCAGTCGAACGAGTTGTCGTCCACGTCTTCGTAGCGCAGCGTGTTGGTCGAGATCAGAAAGAACGGGTCGAGCGGCACCACCACCCGCAGCCGGCCCTCGCCATAGGCGTAGCCCTGTGCGTCGAAGTCCTTGTCCGACTCGCGGTCGTTGCGCACGTCGCGGCTCGAGTCGGCGCCGGCCGCAAAGGTGTGGTTGCGGTACACCTGCCGATAGCCCGCGCTGCCGCCCAGGGTGAACAAGAACACGCGGGCATCGAGGTTGAGGCTGCCGTCGGCGTAGGGGTAGCTGGCAATGCCCGACAGGCGGGTGGTCAGCATGCTCATCCCCTCTTCGAGGTGAGCGCGGTTCTCGATGCTCTGCTGCGCACCCACGTTGTACACGTCGGACATCGAGAAGGTGCCCGCCGCCGGCGCATCGAGGAAGTAGTCCCGAGGCAGCTCGGCCCGAGCAGCCGCCGCAGCAAGAAACACCGACGACCCGAGCGCGAGCGCGACCTTCCGACCCATCGAAGCCGAGCGTACGCCGCCTGGCTCGGGAAAGGAAAGGCTCATCGCTGTGCGCGCTGCACGATGCGCAAGACCACCGGGTAGGGCTCGCGCCCCGAGGTGCGCTTCGAATCGTGCTCGTAGGCGACGGCTTCGAGCCGCTCGGCAGAGATCCCGAGCCGGCGCCAGAGATACTGGAGCAACGCATCGGCACGGCGCTGAGCACTGGCCAGGGCAGCGCGCCGCTTGGCAAGGTCGGGCCCTGGGTCTCGCCCCACGGCCACCTCGATCCGAAGCAGCAAGATCTCGGGACGCTCACTCATCAGCTCGCCGACCCTGCCGAGCACCCCGCGCGTGGGTTCGTCGGGGACCGGCCGGTCCGGATGGAGCTCGATCGGGTGCGCCACCACGAACCGCGAGGCATCGCAGCTCACACGCGCCGCGTCGGCGCCGAGCACGTCGCTGCACGGCGGCGGCGCCAGAACCGGTGTGGGGGGCGCGGCATCGGGCGGCCGCTGGGGCAGAGGCTCGGCATGCCCCGCGCGCGCCGGCGCGGGCCCCGGCGCGGGGTGTGCGGCGCACGCCAGCGGAAAGAGCAGGCAAAACCAGCTGAATCGGGCGTGGGTGGCGCTCATCACGTTTCGAGTTTTTGGAAAACCGCGCTAGGTTTCCGCCCCGGAGGTTGCCAGATGTCGAGGCGGAATTCCTGGGTGCGAGCCGTCACCAGCTCGTTTCTGCTGATCGCGCTCTTGGTCGTGTCGAGCATCGCGCTCGCAGCGGGGCGCGTGCAGTGGACCAAGACCACGGTGAAAGAGAACGACGCCAAGGCGTGGAAGCTCGAGATCAAGCTCTTCTTGCCCAAGGCGCCCGACGTGGCCCACATCCCGGTGAAGTTCGAGTTTGCGCCGATCGCTTACTACGAGCGCGCCATGATGGACGGCGACAAGCTGGTCGAGCGCCGCGTGCCGCTCGAAGGCCGGCAGGACATCATCGAGGGCGTCGAGGTCGGGTTCATGGACCCGGGCTCGGGCAAGATCGAGAAGGGCACGATCTTCAGCTTCAAGATCACGCGAGCGCACGGCTTCGACGCCGGGGAGTACAAGGCGTCGGTGCGCGACGCGCGCAACGGCCAGCTGATCGGCGCCCCCGTGACCCTCAAGCTCGAGGGCGAGAACGAGATCATCGATCGCCGCGCCATGGTCTTTGCCGACCCGAAGGACAAGAAGAAGAAGAAGGACGCCGAGGGCGGTGAGAAGAAGGACGGCGAGTCTGGCGACAAGAAGGACGAGAAGACCGAGGGCGGCGACGAGAAGAAGGACGAGCCCGCCGCGGAAGAGAAGTCCGCCGAGCCGACCCCTGACACCAAGGACGACAAGCCGGGCGAGGTGAAAGAGAAGCCGGGCGGGTGCGGGTGCCGGCTGGCCGACACGCGCGGCGATGCCGGGCCCGGGCTGGCGCTCGGGCTCTTGGGCCTGGGCGTCTTGGCGGCGCGCCGGCGGCGCTGATCAGCGCGTTCCCGGCGAGGCCGGGCTCAGGTTCCAGATCCAGTTGTCGAGCAGCACCAGCGAGTCGAAGATGCCGTCGCCGGTGTCCCAGATCGCGATGCGCAGCTCCATGGTCTGACCGGACGCCACGTTGCCGGCGGTGGTGAGCCAGCCCGTGCCGCCGCCGAGCAACTTGCTGTCGTTCGGGGGCGCGCCGCAACCGCCGGTGTTGGTGTCGAAGCCGGTGCCGCCGAGCAGCGCCGGACCCATCAGACACTTGGCCGTGCCCGGCACCCCGCCCGAGCAACCCGTCGCCCCGTCGTCGCACACGGCGAACAGGTTGGTCGAGTGCGACAGGTTCACCCCGATCGGGTAGCGCTTGTAGTCGGGCGCGATGTACACGGCCAGGTTCTTGTCCTTCGGGTTCGTGGTCACCGGCGCGTCGACCAGCGCAACGAAGAAGTCGTTGAACGTGGTGCACACGAACTCGGGGAACTCGGCCGAGAAGAAGAACGAGTTGAAGCTGAACGACTTGGCGTTGGTGGGCACGCGCAGGCGCAGCGTGAGCATCACCGGGTTGAACGCCTGACCGCCGCCCTGACCCGCGCCCGGGCAGCCCGGCGCGTTGGGCAGCGTGTTGCCGTTGGCCGCGAACCAGTCGGCGGGGAAGCCGCTGGTGGTGCCGGTGTCGATGCCCGACTGGAAGGCCTGGTGGTTCGGGTTGGTGTCCCCGGGCGCCGCGGCCGTGCCCGACGAGAGGATGGCCATCTTCTGGCCCTTGAGGGGGAAGAGCGCTGAACCGAACTTGGAACGCACCGCGCGGCTCTGGACCGACGGGACGCCCGAGCCATCGGCGCGGGTCAGCTTGCCGCTGATCACGCCCCACTTCTGGTCCTTCTTGGTCGGCACCGTCTCGGTCGTGAACTGACAGAGATCGAGCGCCTTGGCGTAGTCGAGCGGATCGCCGGTGCCGGTGTTGGCCACCGCGTTGTCGCACGGGGGATCGATCTCGTCGAAGAAGCCGTCGCAGTCGTCGTCGACGCCGTTGCCGATGTACTCGATGGCGCCGGGGTTCACCAGATCGGGGGTGGTGCTGCAGCCGCCGGGCTGATCGCAGCAGTCGCCGTCCGAGACCTTGTAGCCGTCGTTGTCGCAGTCGCCGACCGTGCAGCCGCCACCGGTTCCGCCGCTGCCACCGGTTCCACCGGTTCCACCGGTTCCGCCGGTGCCACCGGTGCCGCCGGTGCCGCCCGTGCCACCCGCTCCGCCGATGCCGCCGACGCCACCGATGCCGCCGACGCCGCCCATGCCGCCCATGCCGCCGGTGCCACCGAACCCACCAAAGCCGCCGGTGCCACCGAACCCACCAAAGCCGCCGGTGCCGCCGGTGCCGCCGAACCCGCCGAACCCGCCGAACCCGCCGAACCCGCCGAACCCGCCGGTGCCGCCCGCGCCGCCGCCGCCGAACCCGCCGAACCCGCCGAACCCGCCGAACCCGCCGGTGCCGCCCGCGCCACCGCCACCGAACCCGCCGAACCCGCCGAAGCCGCCCATGCCGCCCATGCCGCCCATGCCGCCGGCGCCTCCGGCGCCGCAGTTTCCGCAGCCGAGCGAGGTCACCTCGCCGGCGCAGGCGCCGTCCCACTGGTTGTTGCAGCAGAACGGATCCGCGGCGCACACGCACTTGGTGATGAACGGGTCCTTGCAGCCGGGCCATTGGTGCGGCGAGCAGCAATCGCCCGTGAACCCGCCGGTGCCGCCCATGCCGCCGCCGCCGAATCCGCCGAAGCCACCCATTCCGCCATCGCCGCCGCCGCCGAACCCGCCGGTGCCCCCGAACCCGCCCATGCCGCCACCGCCGAACCCGCCGGTGCCCCCAAACCCACCGACCCCGCCGATGCCACCTGTGCCACCTTTGCCGCCTGTGCCACCCGCGATCGGAATGCACTGACCGTTCTCGTCGGCGAACCCGACCAGGCACGGGCTGTCCATCGCGTCGCGCGCCCCGCAAGCCACGAGAATTCCGCTGCTCAGAAGCACGAACCCAAGCGATCGACGACGATTCAAAGTGTCCTCCAGCGCACGGCGAGCCGGTGCGGGCCGCCAGTCGAGCAAGTTTCGGGCCGCGGTGAGAATGGCGAAGCCCCACCCCAAAGGCAATAAAGGACGGGCGTCCAGTGTCAGTCGCGACCGACGAGCTGCACCAGGTGCCCGAGCCCTTGCTCCAGTTCAGCCGGCGGGGTCAGCAAGCTGACCACCACGTACGGCTCGTCGGGGAAGTCGAAGAACCAGCCCGGCTGAACCAGGACCCCGGCACGCTCGACGAGCTCGATGACCCATGATTCTTCGCTGCGAGTCCTGGGCAGGCGCAGCACCGCGTACCAGCCGCCCTCGACGTGCAACGGGGTCACCGCGCTGCCGGCGAGCGCGCGCTGCAGAACGCCGAGGTTTTCACCGATGCGGTGGCGAAGGGCGGCGGTGGTCGAGCGCGTGGCCGAGAGCAGCTCGGGGAGCGCGTGTTGCACCGGCGCGGCAACCGAGAGGTACGAGTCGGCGATCAGCTCGAGACGAGCCAGGGCTTCACGCACCAGCACGTCCGGCCCGCCGACCGCCATCCAGCCGAGCTTCAGCTGGGGCAGCGCAGCGAGCTTGGACAGCCCGCTCAGCGCCAGGACCAGCACGCGGTCCGTGTCCAGCGCGCTCCGGATCCGCGTGGGGTCGTCGCCCGCCGGGTACCGGGCAAACACCTCGTCACTGATGATCGGCAGCCCGAGCGCAGCGAACGCTGCCAGCTCTCCGGTCTTGGTGAACGACCCGGTGGGGTTGTTCGGGCTGACCATCACCACCGCACGCGCGTCGGGCGAGCAAGCACGGCGCAAGAGCTCGGCGTCAACGTGCCATGCGCCGTCGTACACCAGCGGATAGTGGACGAGCCGGACGCCGGAGAGCGTGGCCAGGTGCTCGAGCAACGGGTAGCTCGGTGCCGGGACCATCACGGCGTCGCCCGGGTCGCACAACAGCTGGAACGCCCAGGCGTAGGCCTCGCTGGTGCTGGCGGTGAGCACCACGCGATCGGCCGGGACCACCAGGCCGTCGCGCGCCAGCTCGACGGCGACCGCCTCGCGGGCTGCCTCGACCCCGAAGGGCGCCGGCTCGTGAGTCAGCGCTCGTGCATCGGCAAGCGCCCGCAGAATGCGCTCGCGCTCGTAGGGGAGGCCGGCCGCGGTGGGGTTCGACAGGGTCAGGTCGATCAACGCTTGGCCCCGCGCTCGCGCGTGCACGGTGGCGCGCGCCAGGGCGTTCGGCTCGCGAGCAAAGGCGCTACGCCGAGAGAACATCGTTCGTGGCCATCGCGATCGGGTCGATCGGCGCGGAAATCGCGCAAAACATCCGGAGAACGGTACCACGGCCGGCCCGCCGCGGGCCTTGGGGCACCCAGCGCTGGTACACTTCGTCGGCGTGCGGCCCCAAGAGACCCCCGATCTGGCCCCCGGCACCAGCGTGGGCCAGTACACCATCCAGCGGCGCATCGGCGCCGGGGGCATGGGCGAGGTGTACGAAGCGGTGCACACCGGGCTCGGCAAGCGCGTCGCCATCAAGACGTTGCGCCGGGCCTACGCCGAGAACGACGTGGTCGTGACGCGCTTCTTGCGCGAAGGTCAGCTCGCTGCACGCATCCGCCACCCGCACATCGTCGACGTGACGGACGTCGGCATGATCGACGGGCTGCCGTGCCTGGTGATGGAGTATCTGGACGGCGAGTCGCTGCACGCTTACTTCCGCCGCGAGGGCGCCCTCGATCTGTCGCAGCTGGTCGATCTCGTGTTGCCGGTGCTGGCGGCGGTGGACGCCGCCCACGTGCAGGGCGTGGTGCACCGCGATCTGAAGCCCGCCAACATCTTCCTGGCGCGGGGCTGGAACGACGATGTCTCGGCAAAGGTGCTCGACTTCGGCATCTCGAAGATCGTGGAAGATGCACCCTCCGAGCTGACCACCGACTCGACGTTTCTGGGCTCGCCGCACTATGTCTCGCCCGAGCTGGCGCGGGGCGACCGCAACCTGGACGCACGGGCCGATCAGTACTCGCTGGGCGTGATCTTGTACGAAGGCGCCACCGGCGTGCGCCCCTTCGCCACCAAGGCCGACACCTTCATGGGGCTCATGTACGCCATCGCCCAGGGCGACTTCGACCCGCCGCACCTGCACCGCCCGGGGCTGCCCACCGACTTCGAGCGGGTGATCTTGCGGGCCATGGCGCGGCAGAAGGGCGATCGCTTCCCCAGCGTGGGGGCGCTGGGGCGCGCGCTCTTGCCGTTTGCCAGCGCCCGCACCCGGACCATCTGGGAGCCCCGCTTCGGCGCGATGTCTGCGCCGAAGCTCCAAGAGGCGACCGTTCCGGACTTGCCGCGGGCGCCCTTCGAGGAAACGGGCAGCACTCTGGGTCAGAGCGCCGCGGCTCTGGCCACCGGCGCCACACGCGCACCGCGACCGCTGGGCCTGGCGTGGTGGTCGCTGGCCAGCGCCGCCGCGCTGTTGCTCGGCGGGGGTGTCACGTTCGGCGCATCGCAGCTGGTCTCGCATTCGAAGAACCGCGACTCGTCCGGCTCCGAGGGCGAGGTGGTCGAGGGGCTGGGCCTGAGCGGCGGCAGCTACACGCTGAGCGTGCGGGCCACGCCGGCCGACGCCACGCTCGAGCTGGACGGTCGCGTGATCGGCAGCGGAGCGCTGTCGAGCACGTTCAAGGCCGACCAAAGGCGGCACACGTTGCGGGTCAGCGCCCCGGGCCACGCGACTCGAACCTTCGAGTTCGACGGGACCTCGCTGCCCCCCGAGCTCATCGCGCTGACGCCGCTTGGGCCCACGGACGCCTCGGGCAAGCCGGGCAAGCCCGGGGGCCCGAAGGCGCCCGCGCCGCCCAAACCCGGACCGGCGAGCACCGGAGTGAAGGGCACAGGGCTCAAGACCGACAACGTGGATCCGTGGGACGACAAGTGAGGGCGCGGGGGTGGGTGCTGCTCGGGACCCTGCTGACGGCCTCGACGCAGGTGTTCGCCGGGCCGGCGGACGACGCCCGCGCGCGGCAGCTGTTCCGTGAGGGGGATGCGGCCTACGCCGAGGCTCGATACGACGACGCTCTGGCAGCCTTCGAAGAGGCCCATCGCTTGAGCCAGCGGCCGCGGCTTCTGTTCAACATCGGCAACGCGCTCGAGCGACTGGGCAAGCTGCGCGAAGCGGCCGCTGCCCTCGAGAAGTACCTGCCGCACGCCAAGCCCAGCGAAAAGGCCACGCTCGAAAAGCGAATCGAGAACCTGCGGAAGCGCGCGCCCGAGCCCGAGGTCGAGCTGGAAGACGAGGCAGAGCCGGCCCCGAAGCCGCGGGCGGACGAGCAGAGAGCCGCCGCACCCCAGACGCCCGACGAAGCCGCCCGCTCGGGCGACGCCACGCTGGGCTGGGTGCTGCTGGGGGTCGGCGGCGCCGCCGTGGCCACGGGCACCGCGTTCGGCATCATGGCGCTGACGGCACGGAAGGACGTCGACGCGGCGTGCAAGCACTCGTCGGGGCAGACGCTGTGCGACGCCTCGGCCAAGGGTGCGGTGGATCGCGACCGCCGCTATTCGCTGTTCGCCGATCTGGGCTGGGGCGTGGGCCTGGCGGCGCTGGGCGCCGGAACTTATTTCATGCTGACCGCGTCGAGCAGCGAGCAAGCCAGAAGCGCGCGGCCCCTTGCCGACGTGCTGGTGGTTCCGCATGGGGGAGCAGTCCGTGTCCGGGCCGACTTCTGACCGCCTGCTGCGCGCCTGCGCCCTTGCCCTGGCGCTGGCCAGCTGCTCGCTGTCGCGCTCCGACGTGACCGCCTGCTCCAGCAGCTCGCGCTGCCGCGAGGTGTTCGGCTTCGGCTCGGTGTGCAACGCCGACGGCTATTGCGAGGCCATGCGCAAGAACCCGCGCTGCAACGCGAGCTTCCCCAAAGATCTCTTGTCACGGCCCGAGAGCTACCCCTCGGCCATTCTGATCGGCAGCTTGATGGACCGATCGCTGGCGACCCACGTGGCGCGCGAGGCCGCGATCATTCTGGCGGCGACCCAGGCGGACGAAGCCGGGGGCCTGGGGGGCCGGTACTTCGGCGTGGTGCTGTGCGACATCGCCAAGAACACCAACTACGACTCGCTCGACCACACCGAGGCCGCCGCCGAGGCCGCCCGTCACCTGGCCGACGCCTACGGCGTCTCGGCCATCGTGGGGCCCAGCGCTTCCACCGATGCCGTCGCGGCGTACCAGGCGCTGAAGGAGCGGGACGTGCTCTTGATCTCGCCGTCGGCCACCAGCCCGGCGCTGAGCAGCCTGGACGACAAGAACCCGACGGACGCTGCCCCGGGTCGCTTCTGGCGCACGGCCCCGCCCGACACGCTGCAGGGCGCCGCGATTGCCCTCTATCTTCAGGCCAAGGCCGCGGGCTCGGTCGTCGTGATCCACGAGAGCGGCGCCTATGGCGAAGGGCTGTCCAGCGTGTTCGACGGCACGTTCTCGGGCCTGGGCGGGCAGACGACGCAGAGCTCGTTTTCGACCTCGGCCGAGCGCGACGCCGCGATCGCCGCCGCGAGCAAGAGCGCGGCGCCGTGGGTGCTCTTCGTCTCGTCGCAGACCGCCGACGCCGTCGCGTTCTTGAATGCTGCCGCCACCCTGTCGGGTTACGCCAAGAAGCAGCTGTTCTTGACCGACAGCGCTGCCAACGCCGACCTGTTCAAGGGCGCCAGCGGCTCGAGCGCGCTCTTTCCCCGGGTTCGCGGCAGCCGGTTCGCGGTGCCGGCCGGTGACGTGTACGAGCTCTTCCGCGCCAGCTTCAAGGCGGCTTACAAGGCCGATGCCAATCAATATTCGTACGTGGCGCATGCCTACGACGCGACCTGGCTCACGTTCTACGGTGCCGCGCGCTCTCAGGGCCAAGAGGGCTTCGTGCACGGCGTCGGCATCGCCCGCGGGCTGCGGCAGCTCAGCAAAGGGCCTGCCGCCGACGTGCAGCCCTCGAGCTGGGCGAGCGTGGCTCAGGCGCTTGCCGGCGGGGGCAGCGTGGACGTTCAGGGGGCGTCCGGCGCGCTGGACTACGACCCGCTCACGGAAGAGACCAAGGGCCCGGTCGACATCTGGAAGATCACCGGGCAGTCGTTCGAAGTGGAGCAGACACTGGCTCCGTGAAACCGTTCAGAACGAGTATCCGAGATTCAGGTTGAGCAGCGCGATGAACTTCTGATCATCGGCCTCGGCCGAGTTGCCCGCGCTGTCGCTGGCCTCGGCCCGGGCCGCGATGTATTGCACGCCGCCCTGCGCCACGAAGGTGAACCCACCCGCGGTCAGCACCTTGTAGCCAACCAGCGGGCCCACGGCCAGGCCGTTCCCGCTGCCTCGGACCGTACCGCTTTGCAGGTCGTCGGCGTCCACTTTCACGTACAAGAGCTCGGCACCCAGGTGCAGGCCGTGGAAGGGGTTCATCGGATACGCCAGCAGCTGCCCGCCCACCTCCCACACCTTGAACCGCTCGCCTTCGACCGTCAGCGAGCCATAGCCGCCGATCGCCGCCACGCCGAAGTGGTTGACCACGCGCACCTCGCCGGTGAGCTCGAACACGGGCGCGAGCAAGTGCACCGGGGACAGCGTCAGCGACACGTTGCGCACCGGCTCGGGCGGGGGCGCGGGCGGCGGCGGCGGGTAAGCGCCAGGCGGCGGGTAGTACCCGCCCGGCGGTGGATAGGCCGCAGGGGGCGCGGTGGCCGGTGGTGCTGGCGGCGAGAGCGGCGCGCCTTCGGTGGGCGCCGCGCTCGGCGCGGGCGCCGGTGGCGTGGCGCTGGGCGCCGGGGGCGGCGCGGGGGGCTCGGGCGGAAGGGCTCCGCTGCTTCCCGGCCCTTGTGCCTGCGCCAGTGCCGTCGCAGCCAGCACCGCGACCCCATAGAGTGCCCGCTTCATCGTCGGGACGGTATCACGCTCTTTCGAACTTCCGCAGGCGCAGGCTGCCGGTCACCACTGGGTCGAGCGAGTACTTTTATGCACGGGCAGGACCTGGCTGATTCGCAAGGCGGCGCCCGGGCAGCAGGCGCGCCGAGGCGGAGTCCAGGTGCGCTGGGGATCATCCACGACGACGACTGCGCCGTCGGTCCTGAGCGGAATCAGGACTGGAGTCGAAGTGTGGAACGACACAAGTGCGTCGCGCGTGATCGCCGGATGAGCGCGATGGTGCGCAGAGCCTCGAGGCGAAGCCCAGCGAAAACGGACAGCGCGCTCTGCCATCAGAAACTGCAACCGAGCGACGCGGCGGCCGGTGTGATCGCGAAGCTTGCTCTCGGTTCGCGCGTGGAACCCATGAGCAGCCACACCGCTCCGCCGGCCGCCATCAAGCCCCCTCCGACCAGGGCCACGTTGCCCCACGTCGTGAAGCGGTCTCCCGAGTCGCGGAGACTCGCCGTCTCGGTGCCGGTGGTTGCCTTCTCGGCTTGGGCGTATTTGCGGTCCGCGAGCAACAACAGGACGCCGCCGGTTCCGGCGACAGCCACACCTCCTCCCAAAGTGGTCCAGGCCCACGGGCTCGACCCGGCACCTACACTCTGCGGTTGGTCCGGCGTCGTCGCTTGCGGAGTCCGCAAGGACCGGATGCGGGATTCAATCGCGGCGCGATCCGGGGCCGTGGGTGCTAGGGTCAGATACACTTCGAATTCGTGGATTGCCGCACGGCGGTTACCGCGTGCTTCTTCGCGTTCGGCGCGCAACCGCGCTTCGTTTGCTGCCCGACGATTCGCCTGTGCGATCGTGGCCTCCAGGGCTTTGATTCTGCCGACCACCAACTTGGCATGGGCGGACTCTGGGGCTTTCTCGAGGAACGCCCGGTACGAGCTGACGGCGTCGGCGTATCGGCCAAGACCATCCTCGGCTCGCGCAATGTTGTAGAGCAGCCGTGGATCTGCTCGAAGGCCGTATGCCTGACGCAGCAGACGGATAGACGTCTCCAGCTCACCGCGACCATAGGCTTCGGTGGCAGCCCGAACCAACTCGCGGAGCTGCTCGGTGTCCCGCTCCGGCTCGGACCAGGCCAGGCGAGGCGAGCCGAAAAGAGCGAGAAACACTGCGACGGCGAAGAGGCGAGTTCTCAAGCTCTGCCCAATCTAGCCGGTCTCGCGGAGCAGTGCGAGCGCGCCCAGCAGATGGTGGGATGGTCGGCCCGCCACGTGGGGGCACACGCCGCATGCGTCCCGGCTTCCGTGAGCCGGGCGCGAAGGCTATATACTGGACATGGTGCGTTCGCGCCAACCACAACCTGCGCCGATCTCGCACTGGCTCGCCGCGCTCTGGACCGTCAGCTTGTCCTGCGGGCGCGTGGATGTAGACGTCGAAGGCAAACGCTGCCCATGTCCCGACGGATTCGATTGCGACACTGTGTGCGCTGTCTGTGTCAAGGCGCGGAGGATCCCCGGGGAGATCTGCGCCGCGGACGCGAATGGCGCCGGCGGCGGTGGGGCGGGCGGAACCGGCGGAACCCCCGGCGGCGGCTCTGGCGGCGCGGCTGGGAGTCCTTGCACTCCGAAGATCACCGTCCAGAACTTCGCGGCCAGCTGGTCCACACCGGAGTCAATTCGGTGGACGTGGAAACCGAGCTTGCCCGCGAGCGCGCAGGACCAGTTTGTCCGGTACGAAGTGCTTGTCTCTGATTCGAACAACGCCGACTTGGTGTTCGACCCCACGACAAACCCGGAGCTGGGAATGTACGTTCAACCAAACGGTGGCGCGGATTTGACGAATGCAACCGTCACACGGGGCCTCGCGCCGGGAAAGGGTTACACGGGGCGACTCCGCGTGATGGACACCGCCGCATGCGTCTTCGAATCCACTTCCGTCCCGGCCCCTGTTACTCCGTTGCCACAAGGCGGAGAAGCGAAGCTCTTCGGCGAACCCGCGCCCTCGGGGACACCCTTTTCGGACATCACCCACGTGAAAGATGGCGCCGGATGTCTGACGGGCAGCAATTGCCTTCGGACCAACGACTGCAAGTCGGGGCAGTGTTTCGCCAACTTGACCTGGGTATTCGACACGCCGCTCCTTCTCGGGTTGAGCGAAGGGCAATTCACGCAGGCCTACCTCGAGGTTTTCGTGCGCAGCACCTCGGCCGCACCACTGTCCTGGTGTGAGGTCTGGCTGGGAGTTGGGTCGGCGCCCGATCGATACCGCCTGTCCGGATTCTCCTTGCCGAGTGACGGAAAGTACCACAAGCTCCAGTTCCCGCTTCGTGTTCTCGAGCTGCAATCGAAACTTCTCGATTACGCGGTTCTTGCGCCCGGCGTAAGACAGGTCAATCTCACCGGCTCTGCGTCGACGGCGGGCGGGTTCATTTGGGCGGACGAGGCGTACGTACGCTGGTAGGTGTTGCAGGGTGGCAGGTAGGTGCGGGTCGCGCCGCCGAACGCGTGTGGTAGCATCGGCGCGTGGACCCGGCGGACTGCCCAACCGAAGACGCGGCGACTGCCGTCCGCCCAAGTGAACATCTTTCCGGTGGTGTAGCCGCCTTTCGCATTTCAGTAGCCGACGGTCCCGACCAGGGCCGGTTCGTGGAGATCGACGGCGCGCAGCCAGCCCTGCTGGTCGGTCAGAGCCCCGCATGCGCTCTTCGCCTCACAGACCCTGAGGTGTCGCGCCGCCACCTCGCGCTCGAGGTGACCGGCGTCGGGCTGCGGCTCCGTGATCTCGGTTCGACCAACGGAACCTGGATCGAAGGGGTCGGAGTTATTGATGGCCTGGTGTGCCCGGGAGACATTGTTCGACTCGGCTCCTCGGTGTTGAGAGTAGAACGCGTCCCCGATGCATCATCGAAACTGCCGCCCCAAACCGCGTTTGGAGCCGTTCTGGGATCGAGCCCGGCGATGCGTCGCGTCTACCCGATCGCGGCCCGGCTTGCCGCGACGTCCATCCCCGTGATCATCGAGGGGGAGACCGGCACCGGCAAGGAGCTCGTGGCCGAAGCCATGCACGAGCAGAGTCCTCGCGCGCGCGGCCCCTACGTTGTGTTCGACTGCACAGCCATTCCAGCCTCCCTGGTGGAATCAGAGCTCTTCGGTCACGAGCGTGGCGCATTCACCGGTGCGACCCAGTCCCGTCGGGGGCTCTTCGAGTTGGCTCACGGCGGCACGCTGCTCATCGATGAGATCGGCGACCTGGAGCTGAACTTGCAGCCCAAGTTGCTTCGCGCCATCGAGCGGTCGGAGATTCGTCGCATTGGCGGCGACCGGCCGATCCGCCTCGATGTGCGAATCCTGGCAGCAACTCGCCGCGATCTGGATCACGAAGTCCAATCGGGCCGGTTCCGCGACGACTTGTTTCACCGTCTGGCAGTCGGTCGAATCGAGCTCCCCCCGCTGCGCCATCGCGAGGGGGACGTAGGGATTCTGGCGCGCCGCTTTTTTGCCGAGCTCAACGGTCAGGGCGAACTGCCGGCGCACGTGTTGGCCAAATGGAGTGATGACCCGTGGCCCGGAAACGTTCGGGAACTCCGCAACGCGGTGGCGCGCTACGTCGCGTTGGGGGAGGTCGATGTGAACGACGAAGCAACGCCACCGCAGGCCACGGGGCAGGATTTCATCGGTCGAGTCGTCGCCGAGCGGGTACCGCTCCCCATTGGGCGACTTCGAGTCGTCGACGAATTCGAAAGGCGCTACATCGAGCAGGCGCTTGCCGATCAAGGCGGCAATGTCTCGCGGGCCGCGGCCGCCTCCGGCATCGGGCGCCGGTATTTTCAGATCTTGAAGGGGCGTGCCTTGAAGTAGCTCCGTTCCGCCGCGGCGCGACCCCCCGCTTCTTGCCTTTACGGGTTGGACTGACGCGCTGCGGGAGTTCCCCGGCAGCGCGGCACAGCGTCTCGGAGCACGCGGGGGTCGCAGCGTTTGCGCACGACTCAAAAACGAAATAACGTTCATGCTGGATGGCCCGCGACGACGTAAACCCTCGGGCGATCGGGCGCTACGAGGTCTTGGGCCGGTTGGCCACAGGAGGCATGGCGGAGGTGTTGCTCGCCCGCCTGGTCGGACCGAGCGGGTTCGAGCGCCCAGTCGTGATCAAGCGGATCCTTCCGCACCTTGCGGACTCTCGGGAGTTTCGCGATATGTTCCTCGACGAAGCGCGCCTGGTGGCACGAATTCGGCATCCGAATGTCGTCCAAGTGCACGAGCTTGGGGAGACCGGTGGAGAACTCTACCTGGTAATGGAGTACCTTGAGGGCGAGAACCTCGCAGGGCTTGCGCGCCGCGCAATCGTCCGTGGCGCCCCCATTCCCTATGGTGCCTCTGCCTTCATCATGGCGGAGGCGTGCGCCGGGCTGCACGCGGCGCACGAACTGACCAGCTCTGATGGCCACCGGTTGGGCCTTGTCCACAGAGACATCTCGCCGCAGAACGTCTTCGTGTTGTACGACGGCAGCGTTCGTGTGATCGACTTCGGGATCGCCAAGGCCGCTGACCGGAGCGCGCGAACCTCCGCGGGGCAGCTCAAAGGCAAGTTCCAGTACATGTCTCCCGAACAATGCCTGGGCAAGCCGCTTGACCGCCGCTCCGACGTGTTCTCCCTCGGGATCGTCCTCTTTGAGCTGAGCACAGGCAAGCGGCTATTCAAGCGGGACAACGAGCTCTTGACGTTCAAAGCGATTTGTGAACAGCAGATCGTCCGGCCTCGAACTCTGGTTGACGGGTACCCGAAGCGCCTTGAGGAGGTGGCGCTCAAAGCTCTTGCGCGCTACCCACGCGATCGCTTTCAGACCGCAGGGGAGATGCGCCGCGAGTTGCTGGCGCTCTCCCGCGAGCTCGGCGTGGGCGACGAGCCTCGAGAGGCCGTTTCGCGCCTGATGCATCAGTTGTTCGATGATCGCATCGAGGCAAAGCGCGACCTCCTCCGCCGCGTCAGCGCGGGCAGCGCGCCTACGCTAATCCCACCAGTGGAGACCGACAGCAACGTGCAGCTGCCCGACGCCACTCTGATATCGACATCCGTTGAGCGAAGCTCGGCCAAGCTCCCGTGGACTCGCCGCCGACCAGCGAGCGTCGCGAAGTGGAGCGCGTCAGTGGTGTTCGCCGGCATGGTCGGACTCGTCGGATGGCTGGTGGCTCGCCCGCCCAGTCCCGCTTTGCTTCACAAGATCAGACCCTCCGGGCCGATCTACGCCGTCGCGCAGCGGCGGCCGGAGCCGGCGCCCACCGTCAAGATCGAGATCGTTACCACGCCACCGGGGGCTCGAGTCATCCTTGGGGGGATCGATCGCGGCCTCTCACCTGTGGCTGTCCACCTGCCGCGCTCGACCCAAAGCGTCCCGCTCGCGCTGACCCGGGCGGGGTTCGAGCCAGCTCGACGTGACGTTGGCGCGAGCGAAGCACAGCGAATCGAGGTGACGCTCATTCCCGTGGTGAAGAAACCCGTTCCGCAACCGGCCCGGACTGGCGCGGTCGACGTGCCATACTTCCCCTGAGCGCGTGCGTTTCGTCTTCACTCCACGCACGGCAGGTGGCTCAACCAGGTCGAGATCTGGTTTGGCATTGTCGAGAGGAACGCACTACGCCACCGCTCCTTCTCCGATGCTCGGGCCTTGGAAGCGGGCATACGCACAAGTCGTCAATCCCGCAGACGGTGGAGACTCATCCTTCTCCCAGCGACTGCGATCACTTGCAGCAGAGCGCTGCGCGGCAGCTGTCGCCCACTGACGAGTTGCAGGTGTCGGCGGCCCAGTCGCAGTTTGGCACGAGAGCTGTCCGAATGTAGTAGGGCGAGACCAACGGTGAACTTACGTGAACGTAGAGGTTGTTCGTCGCGGCGTGACCCATCAGCGACACCGGGATGATTTCCGCTGACATGGCCGCCGGGCTCGGCTGCGAAGCGGAGGTTGTCAGTGGCAAGCAAACGGAAGATCGAGGACGAGGCAGAGGCGCGCCGGTGGCTGGCCGCAGCAAAGCGGAAGGGCCTGAGCGTCGGGGACTGGGCCCGGGCGCACGACATCGACGGGCGATCTCTGAACGCGTGGCGGGTGAATCTCGGGCGACGGGACCCAGGCGCTCGGCCGCGACGGCGAAAGTCGAAGGCGGAAGCTTTGGCGCGCGCTTTGCTCGAGCTCGTTCCCGCTTCGCCGACCGTCACTGTAGCTGGCAGGGGCCGATACGTTCTCGAGGTTGCCAGGGCACGGGTGGAGTTCGGCGACGACGTTTCAGTCGAGACGCTGCACTGGGTACTCGAGGCTCTGCGCTCGTGCTGAGCCTGCCTCCGACGGTGCGCGTGTTCGTGGCGGTGGCCCCGCTCGACATGCGCGGCTCCTTCGGCGCGCTCGCCGGCGCCGTGCGCGGCCTCGGGCTCGATCCAGTCTTATGTGGCGGCCGTTGCTATGCGGCGAGCACCCGTGCTGCATCAAGGCGTTCCCGTCCAGCGCTTCTCGAGGTTGCGCAGGCCCAGGAACAAGAGCTTGATCGCTGCCTCGTCCAAGGGGAAGTGGCCGCGGTGGAAGACCAGCTTCCGCAGGCTCGAGTTGAGGGACTCGATGTCGTTGGTCGTGTAGATGATGCGGCGGGTTTCCGGCGGGAAGTCCAGGAACGGCACGACGCGCTCCCAGTTGTTCCGCCAGGCAGCGCCAATCATCGCGTAGCGTCGGCCCCATCGCTCCTCGAATGCCGCGAGCGCGTGCTCGGCGTCTTCGCGGCTGGCAGCAGCGTCGATGGGTTTCAAGGTCGCGGACCAGTTCGCGGCGGTCCTTGTAGCTGACGAAGCGCACCGAGTTGCGAATCATGTGCACGATGCACGTCTGCACGACAGCCTTCGGGTAGACCGCCTCGATGGCTTCCGGGAAGCCTTTCAGGCCGTCGCAGCAGAGGATGAGCACGTCCTGGATGCCGCGCGTCTTGAGCTCGTTGACGACCTTGAGCCAGAACTTCGCGCCCTCCGTCGGCTCGATCCACAGACCGAGCACTTCCTTGTTGCCGTGCACCGTGACGCCGAGCGCGATGTAGACGCTCTTGTTGCGCACGACGCCCTGGTCGCGAGTCTTCACGACGATCGCATCGAGGTAGACGATGGGGTAGACCGTGTCGAGCGGCCGGCTCTGCCACGCCGCGACGTCTTCCATTGCGGC
>JAKLKA010000138.1 GCA_023150915.1 Polyangiaceae bacterium | reverse complement strand
GAAAATCGAAAACGGGAGAAGTCCGTGCGTCGTGAACGAGACGCGGGCCGCGCGTCGCACTCTGGTATGTTGGACTTTCGCGGGCGAGGTCAGCGTGGATCCGGGCTTGTCACTCTGCATCGTCTGGATGGACGCCGACGTCGTCGAGCTGAGCGTTCACGCGTCGAACGGACGCTTCTCCGGAGAGGTCCGGCTGTATGCGGGCCACGACGTGCTCGATTTGCTCGCCGGGGCGCTGCGCTCATTCCCGACGTCGAACCAGGATCATCGCGAGATCGAGCTGGGCGCCTTCGCGCCGCGGTGCGCCGGTGGCGGGCTGCGGCTGCGTCTCCGCTGCATCGACGGCGCGGGGCATGCGGTGCTGGACGTGACCCTGCGGTCGGACGCGGACCAGGCCGGGGGGCGGTCCGAGACGGCTGACTTCTCGATGCCCCTCGAGGCAGCGGCGCTGGACCAATTCGTCACGCGACTCGAGACCGGCAGAGTGGCCGTGGGCTCGGCAGCGGCGCTCATTTCTGTCGCGACTTCCCGGGCGCTGGGCTAGCTTGCGCGCAAAATGCGCTACTTCGTCAGCATCGACGGCGTGGAGCACGCGGTCGACGTCGCGGAGCTCCCGGGCGGCGACCACGAGATCCGCCTGCTCGACTCGGCGGACGCCGATCCGGCCAGCGGCCGCGTGCTTTCGGCCCGCCTCACCCACACCGGCCAGGCGCGGACGCTCCAGATCGGCGAGCGCGTGTTCGACGTGGTGCTCGAGGGCGCGCTGCCCGAAGTCGGGGCGTGGGTCAGCGGCCGCCGGGCCCGGGCCACGGTCGAAAGCGCACGCATGCGCGCCGCCGGCAGCGTGCGCGGCAAGTCGGCCGACGGCGCCGACGGCAACGTGCTCTCGCCCATGCCGGGCAAGGTGGTGAAGGTGCTGGTCGCCGAGGGCGACGAGGTGGCCGCGGGCGTCCCGGTGGTGGTGGTCGAGGCCATGAAGATGGAGAACGAGCTGGCAACCGCCCGCGCCGGCGTGGTGCAGAAGATCCACGTGAAGCCCGGCGACGCGGTCGAGGGCGGCGCTCGGCTGGTGACGGTGGGCTGATGCGCGAGAAAATCGCGCTCGCCCACCTGCCCACCCCGCTCTGGCGCTCCGACGCGCTCGACGCTTTGGTCGGCACCCAGGTGTGGGTCAAGCGCGACGACATGACCGGCGGCGCCGAGGCCGGCAACAAGCTGCGCAAGCTGGAGTACTTGATGGCCGAGGCGCTGGCCCAGCACGCCAGCGTGGTGCTCACCTGCGGCGGCCTCCAGTCGAACCACGCGCGCGCCACGGCGATCGTCGCCGCGCGCCTGGGCCTGTCGTCGTGCCTGTTCTTGCGCACCGCCACGCCCAGCATGGCGCCGGCGCCCAGCGGCAACCTGCTGCTCGATCGACTGGTGGGCGCCGAGGTGCGGCTGATCTCGCCCGATGACTACCGCAGCCGGGCAGCGGTCATGGCCCGCGCCGCCGACGAGCTCCGAGCGCGCGGGCAGCGCCCCTACGTGATCCCGGAAGGCGGCTCGAACGCGCTGGGCTCCCTGGGCTACGTCGACGCCATGCGCGAGGTCCGGCAGCAGCTCGA
Source organism: Polyangiaceae bacterium (assembly GCA_023150915.1). Classification (GTDB taxonomy): domain Bacteria; phylum Myxococcota_A; class Polyangia; order Polyangiales; family Polyangiaceae; genus JADJKB01. Next base: position 20,010 of record JAKLKA010000138.1, on the reverse strand, counting down.
TCTCGGGCTCGGCGGCGGGCCCGAGCCGTTCGACAGCGTGGTGTTCGCCTGCGGGTCCGGCGGCACCGCGGCCGGCATCACCCTGGGCGCCAGCGAGTGGGAGGTGGCGCCCCAGGCCCACGCCATGGCGGTGTGCGACGACGCCACGTACTTCGAGCGCGTGGTCGGGCGGATCGCGGTGGAAGCGCAGGCCCTGGCGCCCGAGCTCGATCGCCAGGCCAAGCTCACGGTCGTCGACCGCTTCAAGGGCCCGGCGTACGCCGTGGCCAGCGACGAGCAACGCCGCTTCATCGTCGAGGTGGCCCGTCGCACCGGGCTGATCGTCGATCCGGTCTACACCGGCAAGGCACTGTTCGCCCTGGCCAAGCTGGAGCCCAAGCCGCGGCGCGTGCTGTTCGTGCACACCGGGGGGTTGCCGGGGCTGATCGCCCAGGCCGACGCCTTCGTGGGAGAGCTCTGATTTCCAGCGACACCCCCGCCCCCGCCCGTCGACGCCTGCGCACCTGGCTGTCGTGGCTGATGCCGTACGTGATCGCCGCCGCGGTGATCGCCTTCATCAGCCGCCAGTACTCGCTTCGCTCGATCTGGGCGGAAATGGCCAAGGGCCAGGCCCTGCCGCTGGTTCCGCTGGCGCTCGCGACCTATTTCGCGTCGCTGGCCTGGGTCGCCGCGGCGGACCGCACCGTGCTCCGCGGCCTCTTGCCAGAAGAGCTGACGCCCACCTACTTCGCCGTCGCCAAGGGCAAGGCGGCCGCGGTGGTGCTGCACATCGTGCACTATGCCCTGGGCCAGGGCATCTACGCCACCTGGGTGGCCCGGCGCACGCGACTGAACGTGGGTCAGGCCGGCGGCCTGATCTTCTACATCATCCTGGGCGAGCTCGGCTCGGTGTGCCTGTACGCCGCGCTGGTGATCGGCATCGGCCGCCCCGCGGTGCCGGGCAGCGTGCTGCCGGTGGTGCTGGGCGTGGCGCTGGCGGTGATCGCCGCCGTGGTGCTTTTGCCGGCGACCCGCAGCGAGCGCTTCGGCTTCTTGCAGATCTGGGTCAAGGTGGGGCGAAAGCGCGGCCTGGCTCAACTTGCCATCCGCGTGTGTCAGCACGCCACCACCACCAGCGCCACCTGGCTCGCCGCGCGCTGGTTCGGGTTGGACATCCCCCTGGGCGTGATGCTGTCGTACATGCCGGTGATCTTGGTGGTGGCTTCGCTGCCGATCAACGTGGCGGGCTTCGGCGCGGTGCAGGGCGCGTGGCTCTTGCTCAGCCCCTGGGCCCCGCCGGAGCGCGTCTTGGCGTTCAGCGTGGTGTGGCAGGCGGTGAGCGCGCTGGCGCTCTTGGTGCGGGGCCTGCCCTTCTTGCGCGGCGTGCTGGCCGACATTCGCGAGGGCAAGGGCCAAGCCGGCGTGCCCGCGACCGTCAACCAGTGACGGCCTCGCGGCTCACTAGCCGCCGAACCGCTGCTGCCGGACCCGGGCCCGAGGCCTCCCTCACTGCACCCAGCCGGGCGTGTCCTGGCACTGCCAGGTGAACCCCGAGTAGTCGAGGTCGATGTCGACGAGATAGGTCTTCACCGTCTTCTTGTCGAACCACCTCCCGTACACGTGGCGGCCGTGCACCGATTTGTACGCCAGGGTGCTGCCGAGGTTCACGTCTGGCAACTGGCACCGCTCCCCCGTCGCCAGGTCGAGCGTCGCTAGCGCCGTGCTTCCTCCGTAGTACGACCCCCAGTCTTCGGGGCTTGGATCCGTCGCACCGAGCGGCGGCTCGTTCCACACCACCAGGCCGTCACCAATGCCGGGATAAACCTTCGCTCGCGGCTTGTCGGGCGAGTCGAACGTCCCGCGCCCGCCCTTGCGGGTCGAGAACGCGTGGGACCCCGGCCCTGGCGGGTCCCGGTAGTCGATCCAGACGTACTGCTTGCGATCGGCCGAACCGCTCCCGTCGAACTGGAGCTCGGTGCCGTTGTCGATCTTCTGCATGTTCATCTCCGCGCTCTCTGGATCGATGACGTAGATCTTGCCCGAGTCGCAGATCAGCGCAGTCTGGGTGGCGAGCAGCGAGTAGCACGAGCCGAAGCTGAGCAACTTCTGCTCCCCCGTCTGACGATTGCGCGCGTGGATCCCCTTGAAGATGTAGAACACGTACTTGTCGTTGAGCGCGGTCCACTGGCTGCCGTCTGCGCTTCCGTCAAGCGGCGTCCAACGGAAGACAACCTTGGTCTCGCCGGTGAGCAGGCTCGTGAGCTCGATTTGGCCGTCGCCGATGCCGAAGGAACGCGCGCTGGACATGTAGTTGCCCCACATGCCGAGCTGGATGTGCCCGGTGTCGTTCTTCCGAGGGACGAGCGAGGTGGTGCTCTCGCCGACGCCCGAAAAAGCCACGCCTTGCCCGTTGGACGAGAGCCCCATCACGCGCTCGCTGGTGTAGTCGGGGGTCTCGACAGTGCTGCTGATTGGCACGTTCAACGCCACCCGGCACCCTGGCCCGCAGTCGGGGTTCTTCTCGGGGCCCACCGTGGGCCACACCTTCGGCTTCGTGTCGTGCCAGACCGGATCCCACGGCTCGGCCCCGTCGCCATCCGCCACGTCGCCGGCGGCGTCACCCGCAGCGCCGCCGGTGGCGCCGGTGCCAGCGCCGTCGTTCTCGCCGCCGGGACAGCCGCCGAGCACCAGGAACGGCGCCACCACCACTAGCGCGCCACCGAGCCAGCGCGACGCGCCGTTCACGGCACGACCTTCGCGATCTCGACCAGAGCGGGCAGGACCCGCACCACGAGCTCGCCCCGATCGCGCCGCCGCACCCAGCTCTCGACGCCGTGGTTGCCCGCGAGGGCGAGCCCGCCCCCGCGCAGATCGATCACCGGCCGGTGCTGCCCATGCTTGCTCACGCCGTAGGCCCGACCGCCAGCGGGATCGATCCGCAGCGCCTCGAGCGGGTGCACGATCACCTTCTGCCCGCCGAGGGTCGGATGCGCGAGATCGCGCGCGCCCACGTCGAACAACACTGGCCCCGACGCCACCAGTAGGCGCTGGTCGCCAGCGGCGACCGCGACCAGCTTCGCCAGCGCGTCGACCATGGCCCCGGGCAAGATGGCGTCGGCCTTCTTGCACAGCGCCGTCGACGCCGGGTCCGTGCCCAGCGCGATGGGCTTCGGCGAGAAGGGAACGAGCAGCGACATCGACTGGAGCGCGAGCGGCTCGCCGGCAGGCGCGCCGACGATCGCGAGCCCGACCGTGGTGACGACCGCCCAGCTCGCTTCGCCGAGGGCCGTCATCTGCAGCGGGCGCCCGCAGAGCGCGAGGGCCGCGTCCAGGCTGAGCGCTGCGCCAACCGCACGCACCTTGGTCACCCCCGCGTCGGTCGCCACCACTGCACCCTCCGCGTTGACTGAAAGGGCGCGTGCCTTCGCCGGGAGCACCGCGCTCGCGATCAGCGCCGGCGCGGAGCCCGTGACCGACCAGCGCTCGATGCTCATCTCGCGAAGCACCCAGACCGAGCGGCGCTCCGTGTCCGCCGCGACTGCCGGGCCGGGGAGCGAATGCGAGGCTGCGAGGCTGCCCCGGGAGCCCTCGCACGCGCTGCCCGTCGCGCCGCACGGGACGACTCCGGGGCTCGACCACCACTCGGTCCCGAGTGAGCACAACCGTCCGCCGAGCACGTCGGTCGGCGCGCAGGCGAGCCCTTCATCCGCAACGCGCCCCTCTTGCCAGCCGCGTGCGGTCCTGAGCCGCGTGCTCACCAGCTCCGGGCGCGTCAGATCGAAGGTCAGCGCTCGCAGCGCGCCCTCGAACACCGAGTCGACCACGGCGGTGATGCCCAGCTCGAGCGTGCTCGCGCGGGTCGTGTCTCCGAACAAGCGCGCAGTCGCGGCGGGCTCGGGCCCGACATGCCACACGTCGTCGTGCCTCGCGCCGCTGGAATCGCTGCCGCCGACGTAGAGAATGCGCTCGCCGCCAGGGCTCACGCTGAGCGCCGCGCCGCGCCGCGCCGGCAGATCCGAGCGCGCGAGCGACACCGGGCCACCGAATAGCCCGATGTCCCACAGCTTCGCGACGAGCACGCCGTCTCGAGCGCCGCCCGCGACCAGCAGGTGCGAGCCCCAGAGCGCGAGGGCCGCGCCGTCGAGACCCGCGACTTCGGGCGGCAGCGCGCTCTCCGTCCAGAGCCGCGAGCCCGTGGAGAACCAATCCACCCGGCCTCCGGCAGCGTCCACCAGAGCGACCGTCATTCCCGTGGGGTCAGCGATCAGCACCGCGCTCGGGCTCACCCCACCCGGGAGCGTGCCCTCGCCTGCGATCTCGTAGGTGATCGACTGATCGGCCGAGGCCACCGGCGCGAGCAGCGCCCAGCGCGCGACCCCGGACGAGCGCTCGACCGCGAGGAGCGCGGGCTCTTCCGCGCGGCTCCGGGCCGACGCCAGCGGCGCCGCGAGGGCGGCCAGCACCGGCGTGGTCGGCGCAGCGGCGCCCATCGGCGCCACCAGCACCGCTGCGGTGGCCAGCCAGCCTTGGCCCGCGACAGTGCCGAGCGTCAACGTGGCGTAGCTTCCCTCGGCAGGGCGGGCCACCACCCCGTGTGTCACCAGCCCGCCGTCGTGCGCCAGCAAGCGAAGCCCCGAAAACCCGGTGACCTCGGGCTTGACCGGATCCGGCCCGAACCAGAGCTTCACCAGGGCCAGCTGCTGGTCGATGGTCAGCACCGCGCAGGGCGGCTTCAGCGAGAACGCCGAGTGGTTCGAGACCAGGTCCGCCATCGGCTGCTCGGAGAAGGTGGCTCGCATGCGGATGCTGTGGTCGCTCTCGAGGTCCCACAGCTCGTCGGCGCGGTGCTGGGGGTCGTACTCGGGATCGTAGTGGAACGAGAACTGGCCCTGCTTGCTCGACGTCGCCGGCGGTGCGCTGATCTCGGGCAACGTCCAGACCGCGTACTGGTGCTTCAGGCCCTGGTGCGCACCGGAAAATGGCGAAGCGGGCTCGGTGCTCACGTCTTCCGGAGCGAAGTGCGGGGTCGGGCTGGCCGGCCCGAAGGCCTTCAGCTCGTCGAGCCAGCGCCACGAAACGCTCGACGGCTCCGATCCAAAGCGCGGCACCGCCAGCGGGAAACTGTCGCACCAGCTCTCGGGGTTACGGGCGCAGCCCGGACGATCGATCGGACGAAAGCCGCGGCCGTCGTAGACGTCATCATCCGCCCGCCGCGCGCTCCCGCGGTAGCAGTCGCTGTTCTGGTTGAGAACGCAGGCTGCGCCACTCAGCGCCGCACCGGTGAATCTATCCCGACACGCGCACCGGTAGCTCTGCACCGGGAACGCTGCCGCCAGCTCGGTCTTCGGGGCGAGCCAGAACGGGTCGTTGGCGCTGACCCCGCGCGAAACGCGTGTCGTGACACCGATCACGTCCTGCCCAGCCGAGACCCAGCCGGGGCCGCCGCAGGTCTTGTTGTACGAGCTCTTCGGGTTCCAGGTCGAGTACGCCGCCGGGTAGGGATCGCACTGCTCGCCGCGTTGCAGGGCCCCGAGCTCGTTGTTGCCCATCGGGTGCGGCGGCCAGTTCAGGTCTTCGCCCCAGCGGTTGCTGATCGTAACGCCGCCTGCGGGGGCGAGCGCGAGCGGCAGCTTGGGGCAAGAGTCGACGCCGTCGGGCGGCCCGTCCTGATCGGTGTCGAGGAAGCCACCGTAGGCACTGGTGGGGACGGGGTGCCAGCCGTTGAACTCCTGCGGCACCGGCGGCTTGCCCGGCGTCCCGATGCCCACCCAGCTCTGACGGAAGGTCCCGTCGAAGTCGCAGGAACTGTAGAGGTGATCGCCATCGGCGTCCTTTTCCGGGCCGGTGTCGAGAGCACAGAGGTCCGTGGCTGGCAGGCCGATCCCATTCTGGATCTGATCGGACTCAGGCCGCCCATCGCCGTCGGCGTCGTAAGTGAACGCGACTGCGGGCACCAGGTACGTCATCGGCGCGGTCACGTCATCGGGATCGTAGAAGTCCCAGAGCTTCTGATTTGCCGGGAACCCGAGGTTGCTCAGGCTGGCCGGTTGCATGCGCTTCGCAAGCACGGTCTGGCCCGTGCGCGCCAGGGTGCAAGTGTTCGGCCAGTACTCGTTGCCGAGCGCATCCCAGAATACCAAGCCGTTCGCCGGAACCCTGAACAGCGGCTCGGGGACGCGCAGCGGGCCGTTGCCACGGTGCGGATCCTTGCAAGACGTCACCTTACCGATCAGCGGCCACTCGACGTCGAATTCGGCAACCCCTGCACTGCAGTGGAAGTGGTGCTTGCCCGCCGTGGGGTACACCACAGGGTGCGTCCCGTACATCATCTCTGCCGGCCAGCACCTCGAGAACTTCAACAGCTCTGCACGCCACACCTGGTCCTTGAAGACGCGCACTTCCAGGGCCATGCCCTCGCTGTCGCCTGGGTGGTCGTCCTCGCAGTCCGCGCCCGTTTCGCTCGGGAAGCCCCCATCACGCCTCCATATTGCCGCGAGCTCGAAGCGGATCCTAACCTCGCCGGAAACGGTGTCGGGCATCCGGTACGCCGAGAACCCGACCCTTGGCTCGCCAGGGAACAGGCTCTGCTCTTCGCCGGACAACGGCTCGTCGGCGTCGAACCGAAAGATCGGCGTGAAGCAGTCGGCGAGCTGCTGCTCGATCTCGTCGTCGAGCCCGTTGCCGTCTTCGTCCATCTGGCAGCGGGCCTCGGCGTCACGGTCGAGGAAGACCGGCGACCGTTCCAAGAAACGGCAGTCGAGCGGCGCGGCCCCCGCCCGCGAGCTCAGCGCAAACCAGGCGAGCGCGATCAGACCTGCAACAAGCGTGCGTGCGTGCGTGCGTGCGTGCGAACCCCATGCCAGCCATGTGCACCTCCCGGTCGCCGTCGACTGGAGCAATTGTCGATCTGCGCAGCGCTCCGCGCAAGCGAAGTCTGCGCGCACGCGCGGTCGAGCGCGTCGAGCCCCGGGGCGCTCCGCGGGTATTCGCAGCGAATTCGTGCCGAGGCCTTCACGCCGCTACCACGCGTGACGCCCGATCGGGCTATGGTCGGGCGTGACCGAGCGACTCGACGAGACCCTGAACCTGGCGATCTTCTGCGACTTCGAGAATGTGGCCATCGGCGTCCGCGACGCCAAGTACGAGGCCTTCGACATCGGCCTGGTGCTCGAGCGGCTGCTCGACAAGGGCAAGGTCGTGGTCAAGCGGGCGTATGCAGACTGGGACCGCTACAAATCTTCGAAGCGCATGCTGCACGAAGCCTCGTTCGAGCTCATCGAGATCCCCCACGTGTCGTACTCGGGCAAGAACTCGGCTGACATCCGGCTGGTCGTGGACGCGCTGGACCTCTGCTACACCAAGAGCCACGTGGACGTGTTCGTGATCGTCTCGGGCGACAGCGACTTCTCGCCGCTGGTCTCGAAGCTGCGCGAGAACGCCAAGCGGGTGATCGGCCTCGGCGTGAAGAACAGCTCGAGCGACCTCTTGATCGAGAACTGCGACGAGTTCATCTATTACGACGATCTGGTGCGAGCCCAGCGCGAGCAGCGGCGCGGGAAGGAGAAGCGGCCGCAGCCCAAGCCGGCGCCCCCGCCGCCGCGCACCTCGGCGCAGACTTCCGCGGCCACCTCGGCGCCGAACTCGGCACCGACCTCGGCAGGCGAGCCTGACAAGCCCGAGCAGAGCCTGGAGGTGCGCCAGAACGAGGCGCTCGAGCTGGTGCTCGACACGGTCGAGGCGCTGTTCGGCGACCGGGACGGCGCGGTGCACGGGTCGATGATCAAGCAGGTGCTGAAGCGCAAGCGGCCGAGCTTCTCCGAGCGGTTTCACGGCTATCGCACCTTCAATCAGCTGCTGGAAGACGCCGGGCGGCGGGGCCTGCTCGACATGCACGTGGACGAGAAGGGCGGCGGCTTCGTGGTCACGGCCTTCGGCCCGAAGGCTTGAGCGCGAGCGGGCGGGCGGGCTTCATGCTGCGGGCGCGGCGGGCCAGCGGGCGCTGACCACCCGCTCGTGCCCGCCCAAGTCGCGCCGCTTTTCGATGGCGGTGAATGCGGCCGACTGCATCAGCTCGGCCACGCGGTCTGCCTGGTCGAACTGCACCTCGAGCGCCAGCACGCCGCCGGGCGCGAGGTGTGCGCCCGCATCGCCCACGATGCGGCGGATCAGATCGAGCCCGTCGGCGCCGGAGCCCAGCGCGAGGGCCGGCTCGAAGTCGCGGATCCCCCGGTCGAGCTTCAGGACCTCGGGGCCGGAGACGTACGGCGGGTTGGCGGTGATCAGATCGAAGCGCTCGGCGGCCGGCACCGCGGCGAACAGGTCGCCTGCCGAGAACGTCATGCCGAACACCGTGCCGAGGCGCTGCGCGTTTTCGAACGCCAACCCCAGCGCGGGCTCGGAGATGTCCGTCGCGGTGACGCGCCACGTGGGCCGCTGCTTGGCAAACGCCACGGCAACGCAGCCCGAGCCGGTGCAGAGGTCGAGGGCGTTGCCGAACATGTAGGCCGCCCGCGTGCGCTCGAGCGCGACCTCGACCAGGGCCTCGGTGTCGGGCCGCGGGATGAGCACGCGGCGGTCGACTCGGAACTCGAGGCCGAAGAACTCGCGCCGGCCCAGGATGTAAGCCATGGGCTCGCCGCCGCGCCGGCGCTTGATCAGCTCACGGAATGCACCGAGCTCTGCCGGCGTGAGCGGACGCCGACTGTCCATGATCAGCCGGATGCGATCGAGGCCCAGGGCCTCTGCGAGCAAGAGCTCGGCGTCGAGGCGCGCCGTCTCGATGCGCCGACCCTTGAAGTCGTCGGTGGCCCACGACAGCACCTTGGCGATGGTCCAGCCATCGGCCCCGCCGCTCTCGGTGGCAGCGCTCATCCGCCGCGGCGCTCCGCATCGGCCCGGGAAGCGTCGAGCGCGCCCTCGACCTCGCGCCGCACCTCGGCCAGGCGGGCGGCGCTGGGCGCCTCGAACCGCACCACGATCACCGGGCCGGTGTTCGACGCCCGGACCAGGCCCCACGAGCCGTCGGGGTAGGTGATGCGGACGCCGTCGATCTCGGTGAGCTCGCCCTTGCCGCGCAGGCGCTCTTTCACGCCGGCCACCACCTCGACCTTGAGCGCGTCCGGGCAGTCGACGCGGATCTCGGGAGTGCTGACCCCCTGGGGCAGGTCACGCAAGAGCTCGACCACGGTCTGGGAGCCGCGCGACAAGATCTCGAGCAGGCGCAGCGCGGCATAGATGCCGTCGTCGTAGCCGAAGTAGCGATCGGCGAAGAAGAAGTGGCCGCTCATCTCGCCGGCGAGCAGGGCCTTCTCTTCCTTCATCTTGGTCTTGATCAGCGAGTGGCCCGTCTTCCACATGATGGGGTGCCCGCCGTGCTTCGCGATGTCGTCGTAGGTCGACTGCGAGCACTTCACCTCGCCAATCACCACGGCGCCCTTCTTCTCACCCAAGATGTCGCGGGCGAAGAGCGCCAGCAGGCGATCGCCCCACACGATCTCCCCGCTCTGATCGACCACGCCCATGCGATCGCCGTCGCCGTCCCACGCGATGCCCACCCGGGCGTTCTTCTCTTTGACCGTCGCGATCAGCACCTCGAGGTTCTTGGGGACGGTCGGGTCGGGGTGGTGATTGGGAAACGACCCGTTCATGTCGCAATACAGCGCCACCGGCGAGAGGCCCGTGTCGCGCAGCGCGCGCACGCCCAGCGGCCCCGCCGCGCCGTTGCCGGCGTCGATGACCACGGTCATGTCGGTGGCGCCGAGGTGAATGCGTCGCCGCAGCTCGTCGAGATAGGCCTCTTCGATCGGGCAGGTCTCGAGCGAGCCCTTGGGGCCCAGCGGCTCGGTCGACGTTTGCACGTAATCAGCCAGCTTCTGCAGGTCGGCGCCGAAGAACGACGCCTTGCCCTTCATGATCTTGAAGCCGTTCTCGTCACCCGGATTGTGGCTGCCGGTGATCATCACGCCGCCGTCGGCGTCCAGGTGGTGCACACCGAAATACATCAGGGGCGTGGGGCCGACGCCCACGTCGACCACGTCGGCGCCGGCCTCTGTCAGGCCGTGCACCAGCGCCTCGAACAGCCGCGGGCCCGAGCGCCGGCAGTCACGGCACACCACGATGCGGGGGTGGGGCTTCGACGCACCGTCGGGGCGCAACATCTTGGCCAGGCCTCGGCCGATCTTGCGCACCAGGTCATCGGTCAGATCGCGGTCGGCGACGCCGCGGATGTCGTATTCGCGGAAGACGTGACGAGTCATGGGCGGCGGGAACATACACGAGAACGCCGCGTGGCGCTCACCGCCCGCCCGGCACGTATTTCTGCGCGGGCCGGCCGCACGACACCGGCGCCGCGCACGCGGTCTGCGCCTTCTCGGGCGGCAGCTCGTCGACGTTGTCGGGGTACCAGTGCGCGGGGAAGTACTGAAGAGCCCCAGCCTGGGGCCACGACATGCTCGGCTGCCGGAAGTAGCAACCCTTCGGCGGCTTCACCCAGCCGCCGCTCTGCCACTCCCAGCGGCCGCTGATCCAGTCCCAGCTTCCGTCGACCCAGACGCACGCTTCGTCGCTGGGCCGCTCGGGCACGACCTCGGCCACTGCCGGCGGCGGTGGATACTCCACGCTCTTCACCAGCGCGGCATTGCCCGGGTGCTTGCCCGTGGGCGGCCCGCTCAGGCTGGTGCTGCACGCGAGCGCGGCGGCGGCAGCGGTGAGACAGAGGGCAGCGCGCATCACAGCACCCGAAAGTACGCGAGGTAGTCCTCCACCAAGTACCTGCCGAACAGCATGAACTCGAGAGTGCCGAGCACCAGGAACGGCCCGAACGGGAGCCGCGCCTGGCCCAGATCGTCACCCGCCTCTTCACCGATCGGGTCGGCCGCCAGCTCGGCTTCCAGCTCGCGCCGCTCTTCTTCGGTCTCGGCCTGCTCGATGGCCAGGCGCAGCTCTTCGCGCTCGCGCCGCACTGCCTCGGGCTCTTCGATCTTGCCCTGAGCCAGAAACAGCACCACGGCTGCAACGGTTCCCTGGACCGCGCCCGCCAAGAGCGCGAACACCGCGCCCGGCCAGCCGAACCACGCCCCCGCCAGCATGGTCAGCTTGGCGTCACCCATGCCCATGCCAGCGCGGCCGCGGATCTTCCGGTAGAGCACGTCGAACGGCAGCCAGATCATCACGAAGCCGATGCCCGCGCCGAGGGCGGCCTCTTTCCAGCTCACCTCGCCGCGCAGCGGCACGGTGAGAAGGCCCAGCACGGTGCCGCCGAGGGTGATCTCGTCCGGCAAGATCATGTGCTCGAGATCGATGAACGCCGCCGCGATCAGCCCGAGCACCAGCGCGAAGTAGGGCAAGAAGACGAAGAGCGCCTTGTGCCACAGCGTCTCGGACGGCAAGGTCATCACCTTGACCTCGAGCACCGCCCAGGCCGCGAGCCCGCCCAGCGCTTCGACCAGCGGGTAGCGCGGCGAGATGCGCGCGCCGCAGCAGCGGGCCTTGCCGAAGAGCAGCAGCCAACCGAACAGCGGAATGTTGTCGAACGCGCGGATCTGTTTGCCGCAGTGGGGGCAGCGCGAGGGCGGATGCGCCAGGTTCTGGCCGCGCGGCAGGCGGTAGATCACCACGTTGAGGAAGCTGCCAAAGGCCAGGCCCAGCGCCACGACGGTGCCGGCCATGAACCAGTACGGCAGCTCGCCGAGGGTGGGCACCAGGCCGAGTTACTCCCCCGCCAAGAGGGCGTCGAGCTTCCCGTCGCGGTCGAGGCGGCTCAAGGCGTCGAACCCACCGATTGGCCGGTCGCCGATGAAGATCTGCGGCACCGTGAAGTGGCCGGTCACTTCCACCAGCCAGGCGCGCTTCTGGTTGTCGCCGGTCACGTCGATCGCGTCGAAGCGGACCCCCTTCTTGTCGAGCAGGCGCTTGGCCAGGACGCAGTACACGCAATGGGGCTTGAGGTACATCACGACCCGGGCGGGCATTCTTCCGGCGATCTTACGGTAAGCTCCCCGTCCTGCCCAGGTCGCGATAAGTTCGGCCAGCCATGCCGAGCTCGGACACGACCACGCTCTCTCTCGACCGTTACGCGCCGGACGCCAAGGGCTTGGTGGCCGGCGCCCAGGCCATTGCCGACGAACGCAAGCACGCCGAGGTGCTACCGCTGCATCTCTTGGCCCGTTCGCTGGAGCGGGACCCGGGCGTGAGCGCCGTGTTCCGCGCCGCCAACATCGACCTGGTCGAGCTGGGCTCGGCCTGCGAGCGCGCCCTGGCCCAGCTGCCAACCAGCAAAGAGCCGGCGTATCTGGCGTCGAGCATGCTGGACCTGCTCGAGCGCGCGGGGCGCGAGGCCGAGCGCGAGCGCAGCGGCACCGTGCAGATCGAGCACCTGCTCAACGCGCTGTCGCAAGAGATCCGCGGCCCGGCCGGCGAGATCTTGGGCGCGCTGGGGATCGCGCCGGGCTCGCTGCGCGGTCACCTCTCCGCGCTGAGATCGGTGCCGCGCCCGTCACCCAAAAAAGGCCTGGTCGGTACCCTCACCACGGACCAATACACCCACGACTGGGTCGACGACGCCCGCGCGGGCCGGCTCGATCCGGTGCTGGGGCGCGACGTGGAGGTGCGACGCCTGACCACCATCTTGGAGCGCCGCCAGAAGAACAACACGCTGCTGGTGGGCGAGCCGGGCGTGGGCAAGGGCGCGGTGGTCTCGGCGCTGGCGCAGCGCATCGCCGACGGGGACGTCCCGACCACCCTGGCCGGCGTGCGGCTGCTCGAGCTGGACGCGGCCGCGCTGGTGGCCGGCACTCGCCTGCGCAGCGACGTGGACGAGCGCATGCGCGGGCTGCTCGCGTCGCTGGCCGACGACAAGCGCGGGCAGCCGATCTTGGTGGTGCGCGGGCTGGAGCAGATCTTCGGCCAGGGCCCCGGCGGCGCCGCGGTGGGCGACTTCTTGAAGTCGCCGCTCTTGCGGGGCGAGATCCGCATGCTGGCCACCACCACCCCCGAGGGCCTGCGCAAGGTCACCGAGAAGGATCCGACGGTGCTCCGCGCGTTCACCTCGCTGCCCATCGACGAGCCCGGCGTCGATGCGGCCATCGAGATCTTGCGAGGCGTTGCCAGCCGCTATGAAGAGCGGCACCAGGTCGAGATCAGCGAGGGCGCCATCGGCTCGGCCGTGCGCCTCGCCAAGCGCTATCTGCAAGATCGCTTCTTGCCCGACAGCGCCGTCGACTTGCTGGACGAGACCGCGGCGGCGAAGCGGGTGGACACCGACGGCGTCCCGGCGCCGGTGGACGCCGCGATTCGCCGCGCCGAGTCCCTCAAGGCCCAGTTGCGCTCGCTGGAGCGTACCGACGACAAGGTCTCGAAGGCCACCCGCGACCGGCTGAGCGCCGAGCTGGGCGAGCTGGAGCCCAAGGTGGCCGAGATGAAGAGCAAGCTCGAGTCGCGCCGGGGCGCCGTGGCTGCCGTGCGCGCGCTGAAGAGCGAGCTGGACGCGGCGCGCGCCGCACTGGAAGACGCACGCGCCAAGAAAGACTTCGCCCGGCTGGGCGAGGTCGAGCACGTGACGCTGCCCGAGCTCGAGAAGCGCCACCACGCGGCGGAAGAGGCCGCCCGCAACGCCGGGGTGCTGGACGAGAGCTCGCGCGTGGTGACCGAGAGCGAGGTGGCCGGCACCCTCGCCGTCTGGACCGGCATCCCGGTGGCGAAGATGCTCGAGGGCGAGGCCGACAAGCTGCTGAAGATGGAGACCCGGCTCGAGCAGCGGGTGGTCGGCCAAGACGAAGCGGTCAAGGCCATCGCCCGCGCGGTGCGCCGCGGCCGCGTGGGCCTGCGCGATCCCGGCAAGCCCATCGGCAGCTTCCTCTTCCTGGGCCCGAGCGGCGTGGGCAAGACCGAGCTGGGCAAAGCCCTGGCCGAGTTCCTGTTCGACGACGAGCTGGCGCTCACCCGCCTGGACATGAGCGAGTTCATGGAGCGCCACATGGCGCAGCGCCTGATCGGGGCGCCGCCCGGCTACGCGGACAGCGACCAGGGCGGCTTCTTGACCGAGGCCGTGCGCCGCCGCCCCTACTCGGTGTTGCTCTTCGACGAGGTCGAGAAGGCCCATCAGGACGTGTTCAACCTGCTGCTCCAGGTGCTCGACGACGGCCGCCTGACCGACGGCCGGGGTCGCACGGCGGACTTCTCGAACACGGTGGTGATCATGACCAGCAACATCGGCTCGCAGCGCATCCTCGAGACCGATCCCAAGCTGTTCGAATCCGAGGACGGTCGCGAGGCCCTCCGCGACGTGCTCGTCGGCCAGCTCGGCGAGTTCTTCCGCCCCGAGTTCTTGAACCGCATCGACGACGTGGTGGTCTTCCGCTCGCTGACCAAGGTCGATCTGCGCAAGATCGTCGACATTCAGCTGCGCCGCCTGGACAAGCTCTTGGCCGATCGCCGCGTCACCCTCGAGCTCACCGAAGAGGCCAAGCTGCGCCTGGTCGATCTGGGCTACGAGCCCGCCCTGGGCGCGCGCCCGCTCCGCAGGGCGATCCTCAAGCAGGTGCAAGATCCGCTGGCCGAATCGCTGCTGGGCAACCGCTACCCCGAGGGCACCACCATCAAGGTGGGGCTCGAGGGGGAGAAGTTCACGTTCACGGTGTGAGTGTGCGCGGAACCCCGGGGCGAGAGGGCTCGGCAACGCTCGTTCCTCTCACATGCGGGCGCCGGCGCTTCCTCGGAGCAACGCCTCGAGCATGCCGGTCGATAGGAAGAGCCGCATCGGCCTGCCCGGCATCGCATCTGGGCTGCGGCAATCTCGACTATTGCCGCACAGCGACTTCGACCCAATGCACCCGGCTCACTGCCGGCTGATGGAAGGCTGGATGACCGCGGCCATGGACGAGGTCGGCGTCTACGTCCTGCCCGGCGCTTGCGAGCGCGAGTGTGTGAGCCGCGGTGGCACGAACCACGAGTTCTGCTGTCGGTGGCGGTCGAAGTGAGCGCTGCGGCTGGCACGCCTCGGCATCTCGGCGGCCTCTTCACTTGGGGCAGTTGAGGAGCTCTTCGTCCACCTGTCCGTCACAGTCGTCGTCGCGCCGGTTGCACGCCTCGATCTGCCCCGGGGGCTCAGGCTGGAAGTGGCGCACTTCATCCTGGCGAGCTTACGCGAGCGGCGCCTGGGGGCGGTGTCAGCAAGAGCTCAGCACTGCGGAAGGCCGCTCGCCGCGGCCCGAGTCACGCTCGGCGCTCGAACGTGACGACGCGACCTGGCCCGCTGGTTCGCGCTTCGACCTGGTAGTGACCGGCCTCCAGCTCCAGCTCGTAGCTCTCGTCGTCGAGCCGCGCCGGCGCATCGGAGGTGCGCGGGGCCACTGCGGCGCCTGCCGCGAGCAGGAGCAACCCGCCCGACAACTCGACGTCGGAGCATTCCCCCGAGACGTCGTCGGGTTCTTCGATCGCGAAGCGGATGTCTTCGTCCGTTTCCGCCGAGATGACGATGGCGACGTATTGCCTTGGCCGGAGGGCGATGGCCGGATGGAGGGCGCTCCCCGTCCTGCGGAAGTACCAAGCCTTGCGCCCCCCGAGATCGAATTCGCCAAAGTCGTCGGGCCCGATGTGGGCGCGGCGCGCCTCTGGGGTGGCGTCGACCCAATCCGAGAGGGATTCTCGGGGCAAGAGCACGCAGGGGGATTGGCTCGAGAGCTTCATGCCGCGAGCGTACACCGTGGGCCCCCAGCGGAGTGTCAGCGGCACCTCAAGAGCTGCCGAGGATTCGACAGCTCTTCCACTTCGGTGGGGCCCACCCCACGCGGGCCGGCTTCGCCGGCTCGAGCCAGCCAATTCTCAACAGGCCCTCCGCGAGGCGGGCGAGCGCTCGGGCTCGGCGAAGGCGTGTGCGGGATGGCCCACACCACGAGGCGCTCAGCGAGTCGCGTGCCAGGCCGATACGTCGACAAAACCCGGGAAATGCTCACGCCGACTGGTGGCGAACCGCCGGCGACGGGTGGCGGTCGCCACCCTCACCCGCCCTTGAGCGCCACGCGCACGCGCGCAACGGCCTCCGCGAGGTCTTGTGTCACGAGGCCCGGCTGAAGGCGGCGGGCTACGGGACCACGACGATGGCGTAGTTCGGGGACCGGACCGCGAACGCCAGGCGAACGACCTTGGTGTGCTCCGGGCTGCTCTTCTTCGCGCTCGACGACCTTCCGGGTCCCCGCTCACCTTCCGCCTGTCACGGCATGCCACTGAACGACGGGTGAGAGTCCACCCCCGGGTCGTTGGTGAGGCGCGTCGGGTTCGTGCCGTCCGCGTTCATGACGTAGATCTCGATGTTGCCGTCTCGCTTGGAAGCGAACGCGATTTGGGTTCCGTCCGGGCTCCACGCGGGGTTCTCGTCGGACACCTTGTTGTCGGTGAGGCGCGTCGGGTTCGTGCCGTCCGCGTTCATGACGTAGATCTCCGAGTTGCCGCCCACGGCGGACACGAAGGCGACTTTGGTGCCGTCCGGGCTCCACACCGGTTCTTGGTCGATGAAGCCCTCCCTCACCGCGAGGCGCTTCTGGTTCCCGCCGCCCGCGTCCATCACGTAGATCTCGAGGTTCCCGTCACGGTCGGACGCGAAGACGATCTGGGTCCCGTCCGGGCTCCAGGCAGGCCACAGGTCGCTCGAGTCGTTGTTCGTGAGGCGCGTCAGGTCCGTGCCATCGGCCTTCATCACGTAGATCTCGAAGTTGCCGTCACGTACGGTCGTGAAGGCGACCTTCGAGCCGTCCGGGCTCCAGGCGGGATCTTCGTCAATTGCCCCGTCGTTCGTCAGGCGCGTCGGGTTCGAGCCGTCGGCGGCCATCACATAGATCTCCGCGTTGCCGTCACGTCCGGATTGGAACGCCACCTTCGAGCCGTCCGGGCTGAACACAGGGGTGCGATCCGTCTTCTGGACTTTCGTCAGGCGCGTCGGGTTCGAGCCGTCCGCGTCAATCACGTAGAGCTCTTCGTCGTTGTCGCGCGTGGACATGAAGGCGATCTTGCTGGTCCCAGTCGCGGAGAGGACGATGAGCGTTTCCGCCCCCTGACTGGAGAGCGAGCCGCTCGCGCCGACGATCGTGGGCGAGTGGGTGCCGGTCGGCGTGCTCGTAGCGGTCTGGATGCTCAGTGTCGCCCCCGCTGTCCCGTCGGCCGTCAGGGCGACACTGGGCACGCTGAACGTGGCGGTCGCTTCGCTCGGCAGCTTGGTCGCCGCGAAGGTCACGGTCCCTGTGAAGCCGTCGACGGACTCGACCTGAAAGTCGTAGCTCGCCAGCTGTCCCGCCTGGATCTCACGCGTGTCCCCCGCCTTGATCACAAAAGACGCCGTTGGTGAGGTGCCGTTGCCGTTGCCGTCACTCTCGCTGCTGTCCCCGCAGCCGGCGAGCACGATCGGCAGCAAGACCGCAGACAGCCGTGCACTGTACCGCTTCAGGTTCACATGAATCATCGTTCACCACTTCTCCGTTTCGCCCCCACTGCCGTCGCTCTGCGCCTGACGACAGCCTCGCGCCGCGGACCCCACGTCAGCACCAGTCAGACGGCGAGGGAGCATGGCCGTGGGTCATACCTCAATCGCGGGCCAAGCGGGTGGCTGCGCGCACCCGCCGCATACCCCGGGCGCACGGGGCGCTGCCGAGTGTGGTGGTTCGGCCACAGTCGTGCCGGGCTCGGCCCGCGCGGTTGCGCCGGCGAGCGCGATCGCGGCAGTCCAGAGAGCGACGTGCGTCACACCGACTCGTTGTGCGCGTGCCGTGCCGACGCTGCTGGCCTTCAGACCCCGAAATCGCCTGCCATCTCGCACCGTCCTTTCGCCGACGACGCGAGCACGGGCCACGGCGCCTGTCACGACGGGGCACGAGAGCACGTACCCTCAAGGTGGGGCTCGAGGGGGAGAAGTTCACGTTCACTGTGTGACGGGCACCGGTGGTGGCGCGCTTCGACCCCGGGCGCGCAGCGCGCGCCGGCGGCGCTCTTCGACGCCAAGCGTTGCGCCAGACGGCTTCCCGACGGCGCCGAGGCGCGCTATTACCTGGGCGCCGAGGCTCATGGTTACCTGATGGGTCAGGGCGCGCGGAACGACGACGAATCGCTTGCTGGTGGCAACCCGTCCGGCGCGGCGCGCCGCTTCATAGGCCGCCTGCAGGCCACCCTGTACGAGGGCGCGTGCTTCGCAGCGCTCGGGCAGGTGCTCGACGACCTCCCCGAGATCGAAGCCGAGTGCGCGACGCTCGAGCCGGAGCTCCAGGCCGAGCTCTGCGCGTTCGTGCTGCTCTCGATCTGGTGCTCTGGCAGCATGCGCGATCGCCTCGCGTCCTGGGCGGCGCGGGCGCATTCCGTGCTCGCCGCGGGGGCCACACCCGCCGCTCGCGTGCTGGTGGGCTCGGCGCTCATCTCGCATCACACGCTCGAGGGCTCGTTGGCCGAGGCCGAGGCCGTGCGCCGCGTGACGGCCGGTCTCGCCGACCAGGAGCCAGGCGTGGCCGCCAGCGTCGCCTTCGACCTGGCGTCGGCGCGGCTCGACGTGCTGACAGGCGACGCGCGCGCCGCAGCGCGCTCGGTGGAGCGCGGGCTCGAGCGCCTCGATCGCGCCGGCCTCCATTTCTGGCGCGACAGCCTGGTGTCCACGGCGTTGCCGATCGCTCTCACGCTCGGCGACCCCGCGCGCGCGGAGCGACATCTCGCGACGATGAACGAGCTCGCGTCCCGGGGTCGCACCATCGACATCGGCAACTCGTTCTACGGCGCCGCGCTGCTCGCGGTCCATCGCGGCGACTGGCTGAGCGCCGACGCGCTCGCCGCTCGCGCCCGCGAACACGCGGATGCCCTCGGCTTCCCCGCCGTGCAGGCGCTCTCGCGGGCGCTCACCGCGACCTGTCGGCTGCGCCTTGGCCAGCGGGCGGAAGCGCGCGACCTGATGGCACTCGCCCACGGGATCGAGGGCGTGCCGCGCGCATGGCCGGGGCTGCTGTCGCTGATCGAAGCCTCGTGGGACGATCCTCCGCGGCCGGAGCTCTTGCGGAGCGGGTTCGGCGGGCTCCGAGCCGCGGGAACGGCGGGCGTTTACGCGCTGATTCGCTCGAGCGACCTCGCGCGACTCTGCGCTGCGGCGCTCTGCCACGGGATCGAGCCCGAGCACGTGCAGCGCGTGATTCGCAAGAACGACCTCGTTCCCCCGGATCCGAGCGCGGCGGGCTGGCCCTGGCGGCTGGAGCTTCGGGTGCTCGGGGGTCTTCGCATCGCGCCGGCCCCGAGCTGGGGCCGCAAGCGACCGCACATGCCGCTTGCTCTTCTAGAGCTCTTGGCGCATCGCGGGCGTTCGCTCGATCGGCGCGTGCCGCACGAGCAGCTGATCGACGCGCTCTGGCCGGACGCGGAGGGCGACGCCGCTCGGCACAGCCTCGAGGTCGCGACCCACCGGCTCCGAAAGCTCTTGGGCGACGCGAGCACGGTCGTCGTGGACCGAGACGGCGTGGGTCTCGATCCAGCTCGCACGTGGGTGGACCTCTGGCAGCTCGAAGCGGTGATCGCGGATGAGCCGAGCCCGGAGCGGCAGCAGCGAATCGTGGAGCTTTACCAGGGCCCGCCGACACTGCCGTTGCCGCGCGCTTTCGAGCGGTCGATGGCCCGGGCGCTCTGGGGCGCGAGCGCGGAGGTCTGGGCGAAGCTCGCGAACGCAGACCCGAGCCTCCGCCGCCGGCTCGAATCGGTGAGTCATCGGTGAGCGTCGGCGTGCGAGGGTGGCGCGCAACACCAGGCCGAGGAGCGGGACCATGCGAGCCATGAGAAAAATGCGTGTATTTGGGGCGTTCTTGACCGCCATCGCAGCGGTCGCGGCGTGCGGCGGCGACGACGAGGGCGGCGGCAACGGCGGCAGCGGCGGAGGCGGCGCTGGTGGCTCTGGCGGTGCCTCGGGTGGCTCGGGCGGTGCCTCAGGCGGAAGCAGCGGCGCCGGTGGCGCGACGGGCGGCGCCTCCGGCAGCGGTGGCTCGACGGGTGGCGCTTCGGGAAGCGGCGGCGCGACCGGGGGTA
>JAKLKA010000137.1 GCA_023150915.1 Polyangiaceae bacterium | reverse complement strand
CGCCCGAAAGGGCGAAACACGAGTCTGAGCTCGGGCAACTGCGCGCGCGCGACGCGCACACCCCCCTTTCGCACGTCTTGACCGCCCCGCGCCGTCGGAAGAGTCTGGCGCGCGGTGAGCGAGAAGACCGAGGAGCCCACAGCCCAGCGGCTGCGCAAGGCGCGCGAGCAGGGGGACAGCCCGATCTCGCACCCGCTCACGCAGGCCGTCACGTTCGTGGTGGCCGTGGCCCTGGCGCCGGCCGCCATCGCGGCCACGCTGGCGCGTGCCGCCACGCTGGTTCCGCGGGCCATCGCGGACCCTTCTGCGCCACTGCCACCCATGGCGCTGGCGCTCGAAGTGCTCGGGCTCTCGTTGCCGATCGTGGCCGCCGCGGCGCTGGCCGCGGGCCTGTCGGGCCTGGTGCAGGCGGGCGGCGTCGTGGCCTGGAAGAAGCTGGGCCCCGACTTCACGAAGCTGAACCCGGTCTCTGGACTGAAGTCGCTGGTCTCGCGCGAGCGGGCCATCGGCGTCGTGCGCGCGCTGCTGGCCGCCTTGATCGTGGGCTATCTGGCCACTCGCCTCCTGATTGACTTCGCCCCCGACATTGCCGCCACCGCCGGCGAGCCCGGGAAGGGCACCACCGTCAGCGGCCATCTGCTGCGCAAGCTGGGTTGGATCGCCGCCATCGTCGGCCTCGCCCTGGCCGCGATCGACCTCTTGGTGGTGCGGCAAACCTGGCTCAAGCGCAACCGCATGAGCAAAGACGAGGTCAAGCGGGAGCACAAAGAGAGCGAAGGCGACCCCGAGCTGAAGGCAGCACGCCATCGCGCGCACCACGAAATGCTGGCCAGCGCCGCGGTCGGAGCGGTGCGCACCGCCACGGTGGTGGTGGTGAACCCGACCCACCTCGCCGCAGCGCTTCACTACGAAGAAGAGGGTGAAGGCGCGCCCCGCGTGGTGGCGCAAGGGCGCGGCGATCTCGCCCGACGCATGGTCGAGGCAGCACACGCCTGGGGCGTGCCGGTGGTCCGCGACGTGCCCATCGCCCGCGCCCTGCTCGAGCTCGAGGTGGGCGACGAGATCCCCGAGGCGCTCTACGAGGCGGTGGCCGAGATCTTGAGAGAGGCCTGGGCCGAAGCCGAAGCCAACCCGGGGGGCTGACCACTCACCCGGCGACCGCGCGCCAGATCCCGGCGGCAGCGTCGGCGCCCGCAGCCTCGGAGAGCTGCGAGAGGAAGCGTGCGCACGCCACCTCGCCCCGGTGATCGCTGGCCTCGCGCGCGCGCGCCAGCGCCTCGAGCCCCTCGAGCAGCGCCTCGGTCCCGCGCCCGGCGCTGGCCAGCGCCACGCCCAGTGCGAGCGCCGCCCGGCTGCGGTCACCCGGCGGCAGAGCGCGGGCGCCGGCCTTCGCCTGACGCAGGCGGCGCAGCGCGTCGGTGACCTGCCCGCGCGCCAGGCTGGCCATGCCTTCGAGACGATCGGCCACCACGTGCTGGGCACCGTCATCGCGCAGCTCGGAGGCGAGCACCTCCATCGCGGCGTGGTCCCCGTGACGCAGCGCCTGCACGAAGCGCGCGGCGGCGACCTCGCCCGAGGGGGGCGGCACGCGCGACGGGCGATCGGAGATCGGCGCCGGCATCATCGACGGCGGCGGGGGCACGTCCGAGCGCTGCAACCCGGCGCGATCGGCGTGTGCGCCCGAGAACAGCCCGCGCTCGCGGATGTGCGCCGGGTCGCCGCTCTCGCCGAACACCTCGAATGCGTGCGCCGTGTCCTCGAGCCCGCCTGCCCGAAGCGCGCCGGCACCCCGGCGCGCGAGCGGCAAGGCACGGTCGATGTCGCCGCCGAGCATGGAGTGTGCGGCGGCGGCCACGGCGCACAGCGGCTGATCGGCCCCTGCGAGCACCGCGGCGGCGGCCCGGTGCAGGCGCGCCCGCTCGGCCTCGGCCAGCGCGTCGGCCAGCACGAAGCCCAGCGTCGCCGACGCCAGCGTGAGCCGCGTCCCGTCGCGGAAGACCAGATCGGCCGCCTCGAGCGCGTGCAGCATGTCTTCGTCGGGCGGCGGCTCTTTCAGCATGCCGAGCAAGGCCGCCAGCTCTTCTTCGTCCGAATCGCCGCCCAGCACCGCCAGGGCACCCAGCACCACGCGCACACGCGAATCCCAGCGGCGAACCCGACGCGCCAAGAGCTGCTGCGGCGTGAAGGCGCCGGTCTTGGTGGCGCGCTTCACGCTGGCGGCCTCGCGCAGCGCCAGCTCGCCGCTCTCCAGCGCGTCCGAGAGCGCGGCCAGCACGCCCAGCGGCAGACCGCCGCCGCGCTCGGCCCAGCGCCGGGCCTCGCTGCCGCGCAAGCGCCCGCTCGAAAGCTCGGCGATCAACTCGACCGCGTGCTCGCTCGCGAGCGGTCCCAGCTCGACCTCGAAGGCCCGCGTCATGTGGCGCAGCGCCTCGGGCACGGCCAGACCGTCCACCACCCGGGCGACCACGGCAAAATCTCCGGATTTTGCCGCGTGGACCACCGCCTCCAGACTATCGGCGTCGATCTGATCGGCATCGTCGATCAGCACCAGGCCGGCGCTGTCTTCACGCCGAAGCAACGCCGCGAGCAGCGAGCCCGACGTGTCGAGGTCGAGGCCCTCGCCGGCCAGCACGCCCTCGAGTGACTCGGACAGATCGGGCTCGAGCTCGGACTGCGCTTCTTTCGCCCGCGAAAGCGCGCGCCGCAGTGAGCCCAGCGCCTCGCCCAGCCGCGGCCTGAGCCACAGCGTGCGCCGCGCCCGCTCGCGGGCGGCAAGCTCTTCCAGCCAGCGTGTCCCGCCCGCGCCGCGGCGGCCGGTGACCAGGCCCAACGTCCCCGGCGGCGGTGCCACGGGGTCGCCCCCCAGGTACCGACTGCGCACCAGGGCGACGGTGGGAAAGCCGCGCTCGGGCTGCCAGGGGTGCCGCAGATCGAGCCGCACGCCACGCACGCTCGACTCGCCGAGCAGACCGATGCGTGAGCCGCGGACCAGCAGGCGCTCGCTCTGCACCGCCTCGACCTGCGGATCGAGCAGCACTTCGCCCGAGCGCGCGACCCGGGCGAGCGCCCACGCCATCACCAGCGGCGGACCCCAGGCGAACGACATCCGCCCGCCGACGCCGCCGATGTCGCCCAGCGGGCCCTCGGCGATGCCCACGCTGAACCCGAGGGCGGGGCTGTCGTCGGCGGTGAGCAACTCGACCAGGTGCTGCAGGCCATCGGGCGGAAAAGCCACGGCGAAGCTGGCCGCGTGCCAGGCCACGAGCTGTGCCCCGGTGGACTCGGCGCGGGTGAAGACGGCGTGCGCGGCCCGCGCGTACTCTTCCGAACGATCGGCAAGCGCCACCGCTCCGCGCCAGCGGAAACACGCGACGATACGGGCTTGTCCGGTCATGCCGCCGAGCTCAGCTGCCGATGCGGATCTTCTTCTTCAGCTGCGCCAGCTCGTCGTCGACTTCGCTGCCGCCCTTGGGCGCGTTGGGACCGGCGCCGCCGTGCTCGAGCGCGCGGAACTTGGCTTCCACCTCTTCACGGGTCAGGCCCCCCGGCCCGCGCCCGCCTCCCAGCGCCTCGTCCAGCTCACGCTGGGCCTGCACCGCAGTCTCGACGCCCTCGATCTGATCTTCCATCCGGCGAAACTCGGAGAACGCGCTCGAGCCGCTGCCGCTGGCGCCCAGTGCCTCGACGCCGCCGCCCGCCTTGACCTGCTGGGCCTTGGCGATGATCGTGCTCTTCTTCGCCTGGATCTCGTCCAGCTTCTGCTCCATGCGCTCGAGCTCGGACTTCATCTCCAGCGCGGCGCCGCGCTGCTCGGCCCGCAGCGCCTCGGCGCGGTCGCGTTCGGCGGTGATGCGCTTCTTCTGCACCAGCGCCTCGCGCGCCAGATCGTCGTCGTCGTGCTTCACCGCCAGCTCGGCGCGCTGCGACCACTTCTCGACCTCTGCGTCGAGGTCGGTGACCTTCTGGCGCAGCTGCTTCTCGGCGGCCACGGCCCGCACCACCTCTTGGCGGCCGGCCCGAACCTGCTCTTTCATCTCCACCAGCGTCTGCTCGATGGACTTCTTCGGGTCATCCGCTTTGTCCAGCAACGCGTTGAAGTTGCTCGAGATCACGCGGCCCATACGATCGAAGATCCCCATGGCCGAGACCATGCCATGGACGCCCGCGGGTCGCCAGGGGGTCAGCGGTTGGTGATGTGGATGGCGTGGCCGAGCGCGTGCGCCGCGGCCTCCATCAGCGCTTCGCCCAGCGTCGGGTGCGGGTGAACGGTGAGCGCGATGTCTTCGGCGGTGGCCACCATTTCCAGCGCCAGCGCCGCCTCGCTGATCAGGTCACTGGCCGACGGCCCCACGATGTGTACGCCCACCACCCGACCCGACGCGGCGTCGGTCACGACCTTCACGAAACCGTCGGTCTCGCGAATGCTCATCGCCCGGCCGAGGGCCGCGAACGGGAACCGCCCCACCTTCACCGCGAGGCCCTGTTCCTTCGCTGCCGCTTCGGTCAGACCCACGGTGGCGATCTCGGGATCGGTGAACACGATCCCCGGGATGGTCGCCCAGTCTTTGCCCGCGGCTTTGCCAGCGATCACCTCGGCGCACACCTCGCCTTCCTTGGTGGCCTTGTGCGCCAGCATCGGCGGGCCGCTCACGTCCCCGATGGCATAGATCCCCGGCACGTTGGTCTGGCACTGGGCGTTGGTCGGCAGAAACCCGCGTGCATCGACCTGGACCCCCACTTCTTCCAACCCGATGCCCCGCGAGCGCGGTCGCATGCCCACCGCCACCAGCACCACGTCGGCGTCGATGCGCTCGGTGCCACCGCCGGACGATACGACCACGGCGACGCTTCCGTCGGGGTTCTTCTCCCAGCGTTCGGCCTTGGCCTGCTTGAGCACCCGGCCGCCCTTCTTGGTGATCGAGCGTTCCACGATCTTGACCGCGTCGGGGTCGATGCCCGGAAGCAGGTTGGGCGTCAGCTCGACCACGGTCAGCTGGGCGCCGAACGCCTGATAGACCATGCCCAGCTCGAGCCCGATCACGCCGCCCCCGATCACCACCAGGCGCTTCGGCACCTCGGGCAGGCTGACGGCCTCGCGCGCGCCGATCAGCTGCTTGCCGTCCAGCTCGAACCCCGGGATCTGGATGGTGGCCGAGCCGGTGGCCACCACGATGGCGCGCCTGGCCCGCACCCGCAGCTTCTCGCCGCTCGGCCGCGTCACCTCGAGCGTCTTGCCATCCACGAAGCGCCCCATGCCCTCGATGGCCTCGGCGCCGTTCTGCTTGAGCAGCATGCGCACGCCGCCGGTCAGCTTCTTGACGATGCCGTTCTTCCAGCTCTGGAGCTTGCCGACGTCGAGCGCGATGGCGCCGAACGAGAGGCCCTGCTCGCCCGCCTTGCCGGCCTTCTCGTACTGGTGAGCGGTGCTGATCAGCGCCTTGGACGGGATGCAGCCCCAGTTGAGGCAGACGCCGCCATACTCTTCGCCTTCCACGCACGCGACCTCGAGCCCGAGCTGGCCCAGGCGAATGGCGCAGGGGTAACCGCCGGGACCACCACCGAGCACGACCACGTCGAACGTTCGCTCTTCCATCGGGCGGCCTCATAACATCGCCGCGCCGGTCTGACACCTGGTTCGTCGGCGCGCTCAGACGCCAGCGCCGGCAGCGCCGGCGGCGCCCGCTGCGCCCGCTGCACCCGCGGCGCCGTCGACGCCCGCGTCCGCTTCGCCCGAGTCGGGCGCTCCAGAGTCGGAGTCGGGCAACTCGGGCATGGTGCCGCCCGCCCCACACGAGACGCCGTGGCTGTCCGTCCAGTCGTCGTCCGAACCGCCGGTGCCTCCCGACGCGGGCGGTGGCGGCTTCCAAGGCTTGCCCACCACCACTCCGCCGCTGCCACCGGACCTGGCTGCGCCGGTCGCGTCGTGGCCGACCTCTCCACCGCACGCCGAGGCGACCAGCAACACCACCCAGCCGAAAACGCTCGCGAACCGTTGTGCCATCCTGTGCCTCCCGGGGCTTCACGGGAACGCATTGCGAAACGCGTGCCGCGCTCGTCCTCGTTCCCGCGTTCTCGCGTTCTCGGACGCGCGGTCGCGCCGGGCGCCGCCGAAGACGCTGTCGAGCGGCGCGCGCGGACGCTGCTCGGCCGGACTGACACCTGGTTTGGGCTTTGGCCCGGCGCGCCTCCGCGCTACGCAAGGGTGCATGCTCCCCGCCGAGATGCGCGCCGTGGTGATCGCCGATACCCAGGGCCCCGGCGCGGCGCGCGTCGAGCGGGTCCCCGTGCCCGAGCTGCGAGCCCGACACGTGCTGGTGAAGGTGCGCGCGGCCGGAGTGAACTACGCCGACGTGATGCAGTCGCTCGGCTACTACGAGGGCGGCCCCACCCCACCCTACGTCGCCGGCATCGAAGCCGCGGGCGAGGTGGTGGCGGTGGGAGAGAGCGCGGGCGCACAGATCGGAGATCGCGTGATCGGGTTCGGCGCCTCTGCCTTCGCCGAATACGTGCTCTGGCCTGCGGCCGGGACCCTGCCGCTGCCGACCGGTTGGACCTTCGAGCAGGGGGCCGCATTCGGTGTGCAGTGGTTCACCGCCCACGCGTGCCTGCGCACCTGCGGGCGCTTGTGCGCGGGCGAGAGCGTGTTGATCCACGCCGCGGCCGGCGGCGTGGGCCAGGCGGCCGTTCGTCTGGCCAAGCACTTCGGCGCACGGGTGTTTGCCACCGCGAGCAGCCCCGAGAAGCTCGCGATCGCCGGGCGGCTGGGTGCCGACGTGCTGATCGACTACACGCGAGAGGACTTCGTCGAGGTGGTTCGCGAGCGTACCAACGGCCGCGGCGTCGACCTGATCTTGGAGATGGTGGGCGGCGACACGTTCCGCAAGAACCTGGAGGCGGCGGTGGCCTTCGGACGCATCGTGGTGTTCGGCGCCGCCAGTGGCGAGATGGCCAAGCTCGGCAACCGCGAGCTGATCTTCCGCCCGGTCGAGCTGATCGGCTACCACCTGGGCGTGATGCAGCGCAAACGGCCCGATCTGATGATGCGCCAGCTGGTGGAGGTGCGCGAGCTGATCGAGCGTGGCGTGATCGTACCCGACGCCCCGACGGCGCTGCCGCTCGATCGGGCGTCCGAAGCGCTGACCAACCTCCGCGCGCGGGCCACCACCGGCAAGCTCGTGCTCGTCCCGTGACGCGGCGGCGGGCGGTGGCCCCCGCTTCCTGACCAGCCGGCGGTCATCCACCGCGCCTCAACCCAGTGACCCACGCGTTTTGGCCTGCCGGCGGTCATCCACCGCGCCTCAACCCAGTGACCCGCGCGTTTTGGCCACCGGTGGGCCATCCACCGCGCCTCAACCCAGTGACCCCGCGTTTTGGCCTGCCGGCGGTCATCCACCGCGGCTCAACGCAGTGACCCGCGCGTTTTTTTGGCCTGCCTGCGGCCATCCACCGCGGCTCAACGCAGTCGGTCGCGGCTCAGTGCCCGCTCGGCGCCCGTGGCCCGCGGCGCAGCTCGTCGCGCTGCTCGACCAAGTGCCAGGGCAGGCCCGCGTAGACGTCGTCGAAGACGCTGTCGAGCGGCGGCGGCGGAAGCTTCTCGACCGCGTCGATCGCCCGCGAGATCTCGTCGTTCAGCTCCTGGTCGACGCGCTCGATGGCTGCCGCGTCGAGGTGGCCCTCGCGCTCGAGATGACGCCGAATCCGGTCCACCGGATCCTTCTCGGCCCAGCGTTTCACCTCGTCTTCCGAGCGGTAGCGGGTCGGATCGTCACTGGTCGAGTGCGCGCCCATGCGATAGGTGAACGATTCGACGAAGGTCGGGCCGCCGCCCGCTCGAGCGCGATCGACGGCGTCTTTGACCACCTTGTAGACCGCGAGCACGTCGTTGCCGTCCACGCGGACCCCCGGCAGGCCGTAGGCCTTGGCCTTCACCGCCAGCGTCTGCGACGCCGTTTGCCGCGCGGTGGGCACGCTGATCGACCAGTGGTTGTTCTGACAGATCATCACGCAAGGCACGCGGAACACCGCAGCGAAGTTCATCGCGTTGTGAAAGTCGGGCTGGCTGGTGGCGCCGTCACCCATGAAGCCGACGGCCACGACCGGATCGCGGCGCAGCTTGGCGGCCCAGGCCGCACCCACCGCCTGGGGGATCTGCGGCCCGATGCAGCTGGACCACGAGACCTGGTTGACCTCGCGCGCCGCCATGTGGCTGGGCATGTTGCGCCCCTTGAGCACGTCGAGCGAGTTGCCGAACACCTGGGCCAGGTATTTCTCCAGCGGAAAGCCCCGCACCAGCATGATCGAGCTCTCGCGCAGCGCCGGGAAGATCCAGTCGCCCGGCTGGGTGGCCAGCGCGGTGGCGATCGGCGTGGCCTCTTGGCCGGTGCAAGTGCCGTAGAAGCCGACCCGCCCCTGCCGCTGCAGACCCACCATGCGCGTCTCGAGCACGCGCATCTTGCGCATCTCGCGATACATGCGCAGCAGCGTCTCGCGCGGCAGCCGCGGGTCCGTCGCCGGATCGGTGCTGCCGTCGTCGCGCAGGGCGCGAACCAACCCGACGCTGGGATCGCCGTCGGGGACACGCTGCATCGCCGTCACTCCGACTCCGCCTCGAGCAGGTTGAGCAGCTCGGTGGTGCGGTCGTCGCTGAGCTCGAGTGCCTCGGCCAGGGCGTTGATCACCTCGTTCTCCGAGTCCTCGATCTCGCTGTCGGCAAAGGCCAGCGCCGCCGCCAGCGAGAACGCCGCGTCGGCCAGGGCCGGATCTTCGCGCAGGGTGGGCGCCACCGCGGCCAACCGGGCCTCGAGGCCCTGCGTGGCGAGCTCGGCACAGCGGTCGAACAGCTTCTCGATGTGGTGGGTCCGCACCGCGTGCTGTGTCAGCCCGCGCACCGCGCCCCGCAACACGTCGCGCTCGCTGTCCGTGACCTTGCCGTCGGCCATCACCATCAGGCACATCACCTCGAACAGCGCTTCGAAGCGCTGCTTGGCGTCGGGATCGCCGGCGAACGGGTCGTCCGCCTCGGCGGCCTTCATGAAATGGACGCTCGGTGGCTGACCCACCTCCAAGAGCTCGTCGCGGATCCGGGCCAGGGTCTTGTCACGGAGCTGAATCATGCTCGTCGTCTTGTCCGCGGTCGGCCCCGGCGTCAATCTGCCCGGCCTGGGACAGCAGCGCCAGCGCCTCTTCCACCGCCGACGCTTCGGCCCGATCCGGGTCGCCGCGCATGGCGGCTACCAGCGGTAACGCCTCGCGCAGGCCGGCGCGCCCGGCAGCAGCCACCGCCAGCGTGCGTGCGTCGCGCGACCACGCCCCGAGCCCGCGCACGATGGCCTGTCGCGCGCGCTCGTCGCCGAGGCGTGCCAGGGCCACGCGCGCCTGCCAGGCGAAGGGATCACGGCTCGCACCGAACAGACCGAACGCGCGGCGTGACAGTCCGCGCCGCGCCGTCGCGAGCCCGAGCCGTCCGGCGATCTCGATGGCGGCTTCTGCGTCTTCGGGCTCGTCGGCGCCGCGCCCGTCGTCGATGGCCGCGACGATCCACGACGCCCCGCTGGTGTCGCCGGCACGACCCAAGAGCAGCGCGGCCGCCAGGCGCACCTTCGCGGCGGGGTCGTCGAGCGCGACCCGGGCAGCTTCAGCCAAGCGGGGTGGCAGCGTGCCCTCGCCCCAGCGTTCCTCGGACAGGCGCAAGGCCACGTAGCGGACCAGCGCGTCGTCGTCGCCCAGGGCGCGGTAAAGCGCCCCTTCCGCCGACTCGCGCAAGAGGTGCGCGTGCGCGATCAGCGCCTGAAACCGCAGCGCGGGCTCGCGCGCCGAGAGTGAGCGCTCGAGCACCGCGCACAGCTCTGGGTCGTCGGCTTGGCCGATTTCGCCGAGCGCCACCAGGGCCATCTGACGCACGCGGACCTCGTCATCGCCCTTCGCGGCCCGGACCAGCGCGGGCACCGCGGCTCGGGCGCCGGCGTCGGCCAGCGCAACCGCAGCGTCGGCGCGCACGCCGGGCGCAGGATCTTCATCCAGCACCGTGCACAGCCGCTCCACCGCCTCGGCCGAGCCGCCGTGGGCGTGCCGCGCCAGATCGCGCAGCGCCGACACCCGGACCTGGGTCTTCTTGTCGCCGGCGTCGCGCAGGGCGGCGGCCAGCGTCCGGGGCAGCGGGGAGAGTCCGAGCATGGGCGCGAGCAGCCTAGCCGATGCCCGCGGGCTTGGCACGGCGGGTGCTTTCGAAGCCGCGCGCTCGACTGGAGGAACTCACATGAACAAGCTCGTCTCGATGGCCTCACTCGGTCTCGTGCTGGTCGCCTGCAACAACCCGCAGAGCTCGGCCGCGGGCAGCGCGGCCGCCACGGCTGCAGCGCCACCGCCCGCCAAGTCTCAAGCCCCGCAGTCGAACATGCCGCCGCTCGATCCGAAGAACATCGTGAGTATCGCCGTCGGCTCGAAGGATCACACCACGCTGGTGACGGCGCTGAAGGCCGCCGATTACGTCCCCTCGGTCGCGAATCCCGGCCCGCTGACCGTATTCGCCCCGACCAACGCGGCCTTCGAGAAGCTGCCCGCGGGCACGGTGGACGGCCTGCTCAAGCCCGAGAAGAAAGAGGATCTCCGGGGAGTGCTCAAGTACCACGTCACGACGTCGGTGTATGAAGCCGAGAGCTTCAAGGACGGAGACACGCTGTCGATGGCCGACGGTCAGAAGACCAAGATCGCGGTGAAGGACGGCAAGGTCTCGATCAACGGCGCGAACATCGTGGCCTCGATTCGGGCATCGAACGGCATCGTCCACGTGGTTGACGCGGTGCTTCTGCCGCCCAAGAAAGAGTGAGTCGATTCGCGCAAGGCGTGCGTGCGGCGAATTGTCGCACGCAACCCTGGCGCCCGTTCGGCCCGTCAAACACTCGAAATCGTGAAGGAAGGGAAGACCGACCGGTCTTCCGTTGGCGGCACGGAACCTGCTAATCCGGCCGCGAGACCGTCGCCCCGTCGGGCGAGATCCGGAGGCATCAGATGCAACTTTCAATCGGCAAAGCGCTCGTCATGGGGGGCGCAGTTCTCGGCGTGGCGGTCGCGGCAGCGTCCTGCGAGAACAAAGCGGAGCAGAAGGCGACTCAAGCAGCCAGCGGCGCGCTGGGGGCGTCGGCCTCGCTCAAGCAGCTGATGGACTCGCGGGGGCTCAGCGAGGCGGACGTCGAAGCGGCGGTGAAGACCTACGTGCCCGGCGGCAAGGCCGACGAGTACATGATCTTCGCCTCGGGCGGCCACTCCGGCCAGGTGCTGGTGATCGGCGTGCCGTCGATGCGCTTGCTCAAGGTGATTGGCGTGTTCTCGCCCGAGCCCTGGCAGGGCTACGGCTACGGCGGCGAGAGCGACAAGGTTCTGGCCGCCGGCAAGCAGAACGGCAAGTCGATCACGTGGGCCGACGTGCATCACCCGAACCTGAGCGAGACCAAGGGCGACTACGACGGGCAGTTCCTGTTCGTGAACGACAAGGCCAACGGCCGGGTCGCAGTGGTCGATCTGACCGACTTCATGACCAAGCAGATCGTGCCGAACCCGCTGGTGGCCAGCGACCACGGCGGCGCGTTCGTCGATCCGAACACGGAATACGTCATCGAGACCAGCCAGTACCCGGCGCCCCTCGGCCGCGCGTACGAGCCCCTCAGCGAGTACAAGAACAAGTACCGCGGCGTCGCGATGTTCTGGAAGTTCGATCGCCAGAAGGGTCGCATCGACGTGGAGAAGAGCTTCGCGGTCGAGCTGCCGCCGTACACCCAAGACCTGGCAGACGCCGGCAAGCTGGGCAGCGACGGCTGGGCCTTCATCAACTCGTTCAACACCGAGATGGCCGTCGGCGGCACGCTCGAGGGCAAGCCGCCCATCGAGAGCGGGGCGTCCAAGAACGACATGGACTACCTGCACATCATCAACTGGAAGAAGGCCGAGCAACTGGTCAAAGACGGCAAGGCCACGACCATCAAGGGCATGAAGGTCCTGCCGCTCAAGGTCGCGGGTGAAGAGGGCGTGCTGACCCTGGTGGGCGAGCCCAAGAGCCCCCACGGCTGCGACGTGACCCCCGACGGCACGGCAGTGGTGGTCGGCGGCAAGCTGGACACCCACGCCACGGTCTACGACTTCGCCAAGATGAAGGCGCTGATCGATCAGAAGAAGTTCGAAGGCAAAGACGACTACGGCGTGCCGATCCTGAACTTCAAAGAGGCGATCCGCGGCCAGGTCGAGATCGGCCTGGGCCCGCTGCACACGGTGTTCGACGACAAGGGCTTCGCCTACACCTCGGTGTTCATCGAGAGCGTGGTGGCCAAGTGGTCGCTCAAGGACCTGAAGACCGTCGAGAAGCTGCCGGTGCACTACAACATCGGCCACATCATGGCGGCCGAGGGCGACACCGTGAGCCCGGACGGCAAGTACGTGGTGGCGATGAACAAGATGAGCATGGACCGCTTCAGCAAGGTCGGCCCGCTCTATCCGCAGAACTTCCAGCTGGTGGACACCACCGGCGAGCAGATGCGGATCTTGATCGACGCCCCGATCGGCATCGGCGAGCCGCACTATTCGCAGATGATCAAGATCGACAAGTTGAAGCCGATCAGCGCCTACAAGCCGGGCGAAAACCCGTACACCGGGCACGTCGATCCCGCCGCGGTGCTCAAGGAGAAAGACGCGAAGATCGTCCGCAACGGCACCACGGTCGACGTCTACATGACGGCCATCCGCAGCCACTTCGTCCCCGACCAGATCGAGGTGAACGAGGGTGACACCGTCAACATCCACCTCACCAGCCTCGAGAGCGCCGAGGACCAGGTGCACGGCTTCGCGCTCAACATGTACAACGTGAACGTCAGCCTCGAGCCAGGCAAGCACGAGAACATCAGCTTCAAGGCCGATATCCCGGGTGTGTTCCCGTTCTTCTGCACCGAGTTCTGCTCGGCGCTGCATCTCGAGATGGCGGGGTACTTCCTGGTGAAACCGAAGTGAGGACGTAGGGGGAGACTGCCGAGCAGCTCCATCATGACCAGCATTGCCGCCAACTCAGTCAGACACGACGAATTCCAAGATGGCCACCGTCACCTGACGGTGGCGAAGAAGAAGCCGGGCGGCCGCCACTTCGCGGCGAGGTGGAGCGTGATTCTGCTCTCCCTCGCCGCGGTCGGGCTGCAAGTCGCCTCGCTGTTCCAACCCTGGTGGTGGATCAAGCTCTATGCACCCCAGTACCCCAAGGGCCTCAAGATGGTGATCTCGCTCACTGGCGTGTCCGGTGACGTCCGCGAGGTGGACATCTTGAACCACTACATCGGCATGGCGACCATGGAGAAGGCCGCCGCCGTCGAGCGCCAGCTCGCCGGCTACGGAATCGCCTTCTTGGCCATCGCCATCGTGGCGGTCGCGCTCTTGGCCGGCAAGCGCCTGAACAAGCTGCTGGCGGTGGTGGGTTTCGCCTTCCCCTTCGCCTTCCTGGCCGACAGTCTGTTCTGGATGTACCGCTTCGGTCACACCCTGAACCCCGAGGCGCCCATCCGCCTGCCCGCCTTCACGCCCCAGCTCTTCGGCAACGGCAAGATCGGCCAGTTCATGACCTTTGCCCAGCCTTCGGTGGGGTTCTGGCTGGCCGTCGCCGCCTTCGTGGTGCTGCTCGTTGCCGCCTTCGCTCGCTCGCGCGTG
Source organism: Polyangiaceae bacterium (assembly GCA_023150915.1). Taxonomy (GTDB): domain Bacteria; phylum Myxococcota_A; class Polyangia; order Polyangiales; family Polyangiaceae; genus JADJKB01. The sequence continues at coordinate 4,557 of JAKLKA010000137.1, read as the reverse complement.
TGCGCCGGGTGTGCGAAGAAGGGTGAGTGCGGGGCGATTTGCCGAGATGGTTTCGTCGGGCCCAAGGCGGGCGCCGCCCCGTGAACGACGCCACGCGGCGGCGCGCAGCCTGGTCCGTGGCCGCCGCCGTGGCGCTGGCGCTGTGCGTGGTCGCCGCCAAGAACCTGCGGCCCAGCTGGCACGCGCCCCCGGACATCCCGGTGCCCCGCGGCCCGGCGGCGCGGGTGCCCCCGCCCGGCGCCACCATCGCCCACGACGACGCCGAGCTCCGGCGGCTGCTGGGCGACCCGGCGGGCCCGCGCGAGCTCTGGCTCGAGGGGCGGGTGTACCACGGCGACTTCGAGATCAAGCGCCCGCTGACCTTGCGCGGCACCGGTCAGAGCGTGCTCGACGGCTCGGGCTCCGGCACCGTGCTGACCATCGAAGCCGACGGCGTCACGGTCGAGAACCTGACGGTGCGCGACTCGGGGCGACGCCACACGGCAGAAGACTCGGGCGTGAAGGCCACCGGGAAGAACATCGTGCTGCGCGACCTGCGCACCGAGGACACCCTGTTCGGCATCCAGCTCGCCGTCTGCCACGGCTGCCTGATCGAGGGCACGCACGTGGCCGGCACCGCCGGCGACGAGCTGCGCGGCGACGGCATCAAGATCTGGGAGTCTCACGACTCGGCGGTGCGCCGCTCGCTGGTCGAGCGGGCACGCGACGTGGTGGTCTGGTACTCGCGGCGCGTGACCCTCGAGCAGCTGAGCGTGCGGGGCAGCCGCTATGGCGCCCACTTCATGTATGCCCACGACGGGATCACCATCGACAGCCGGTTCGTCGACAACGAGGTGGGCATCTTCGTGATGTACAGCTCCCGGGTGCGGGCCGAGCGCAACGTGCTGGCCGGCGCCCGCGGTTCGGCGGGCATGGGCTTCGGCTTCAAAGAGAGCGAGACCGTGCTCTTGGCGAGCAACTGGGTCGTGGCCAACACCACCGGGATCTACCTGGACAACACGCCGCGCTCGCCCCATGAAGTGGTGCGTTTCGAGAAGAACCTCTTGGCACTGAACGACGTGGCCCTGCGGACCCACGGAGCCAATCGTGGCATCCAGTTCGAGAACAACGACCTGCAAGGCAACAACGTCGTCGGCGAGGTCGACGGCGGGGGTGACATGCTCGCCTTGAAGTTCGCCGGGAACCACTGGTCGGAATATGCCGGCTACGACCTGAATCGCGACGGCAAGGGCGACGTCCCCTACGAGGTCAAGCGGCTCTCGGGGGAGCTCACCGACTCGCGGCCGGTGCTCCGCTACTTCCGCGGCACGGTGGCGATGAGCCTGGTCGACGCCATCTCCGAGGCCGTGCCCACCTTCTCGCGGAGGAAGCTCTTGGTCGACGCCACGCCCTCGTACGTGCGGAGCACCCCGTGATCGAGATCGCCCACGTCAGCAAGTCATTCGGCAAGGTCACGGCCCTGCGCGACGTCTGCCTGGGCATCGAGGCCGGCGAGCGCGTCGCCTTCGTGGGCGCCAACGGCTCGGGCAAGACCACGCTCCTGCGCAGCATGCTGGGGCTCCTCTCCGTGGACGGGCGGGTCAGCATCGCCGGGGTCGACGTGCACCAGAGCCCCGAGGTGGCGCTGAAGAGCGTGGCCTACATGCCGCAGATCGCGCCGCCGCTCGAAGCGCCGGTGCGCGAGGTGGTGGCCGCGATCTGCCGCCTCCGGGGCATCGAGCCGCGCAACGTCGAGGCCCGGGCGGCGCGCATGGGCTTGATCCTGGGCGACGTGGCGAAAAAGCGGATGCGGGACCTGTCGGGCGGCACCAAGCAGAAGCTCTTGGCAGCGCTCACCCTGGCGGCCGAGGCTCCCATCTTGGTGTGCGACGAGCCCACCGCAAACCTCGACGCCCAGGCCCGCGCGGCCTTCTTCAGCCAGCTCGACGCCCGCCCCAAGCATCACATCACGGTGCTCTGCTCGCACCGCATCGACGAGGTCCGGCAGCTGGTCGACCGCGTGGTCGAGCTCTCGGAAGGTCGCGTCGAGCGCGACGCCTCGGTGAGCGAGCTGCTGGCCGACCGGCAGCGTTTCCGGATCGAGGTCTTGCTCTCGAAGTCCGCGCCGGACGCGGTCTCGCTGTTCCTGGTCGACAGCGGCTTCGCCGCCGCCGGCCCCAGTCGCTTCGAGGCCCTGGTGACGCAGGCGGACAAGGTCGCCATCGTGGCTCGCCTGGTGCGCGAGCACGGCTCGTGCATCTCGGACCTCAGCGTGTACCACGTGGACGATCTGGATCTCGGTGAGCGGGCAAGCCGACCGCAGCTCAAGGTGGTGTGACGTGAAAGCCGCCGTGCTCCTCGCCCTGACCCTCGGCCTGTTGGCGTGCGAATCCGCCGACGGCCCGAAGGACCCGGTGTGGGGCAAACAGCCTTGCGGCAGCTGCGCCATGCTGGTCAGCGAGCCGCCGCACGCGGCGCAGCTGGTGACGGCTGACGGCACGCGCGTCTACTTCGACGACCTGGGATGCATGGCCAGCTGGGTGCTGGAGCGCAACGCGAGCCCCCCCAAGATGTGGGTGCGCGACGCCGCCGGGGCCTGGGTCGACGCGCGCTCGGCCAAATTCAAGGGCGGCGGAAAGACCCCGATGGATTACGGGTTTTCGCACGCCGCCGATGGCGACGCGAGCTGGGCCGACGTGGAGCGCGCCGCCAAGAAACGGGCAGAGAAACGATGACCACCGCCGACCGCCAGAACGCACTGTTCCGTCTCGAGCTGGCCGATGCGCTCCGGTCGCGCTGGGTGGTGTTCACCGCGGCCGTCTACGGCGCGGTGTTCGCCGCGTTCATCTGGCTGGGCCTGCGCGAGTCGACGGTGCTGGGCTTCACCGGGCTGTCGCGCGTGGTGCTGAACGTGGCCAACGCCGTGGTGATCGCCGTACCGCTGGTGGCCTTGGTCGCGTCCAGCCAGACGGTGGTGCGCGCTCGCACCAGCGGCTTCTTCGAGCTGATGCTGGCACAGCCCTGCCGCCGGCAAGACTGGCTGGTGGCGGTGATTGGTTCGCGCATCCTGGTGGTGCTCGGGCCGCTGGTGGTGATCTTGCTCGGCACGCTGGTCCTCGGGCAGTTCGCCGGGGCCGACAAGACCCTGGCCCCGCTCGTGCTCCGAAGCCTGGCGGTGACGGCGGCGCTCTCGTGGGCGTTTCTGGGCATCGGCCTGGTCGCGTCGGTCTTCGCGCGGACCCCCGAGCGGGCCACCGTGTACTCGCTCTTGGCCTGGGTGGTCGGCGCGGCCCTCCATGACTTTGCGCTGATTGGCGCGCTCTTGCGCTTCCGGCTGGCACCCGAGGCGGTGTTCGCCCTCGCGGCGCTGAACCCGGTCGAGGCGGCGCGGGTAGCGCTGCTCTCGGGGGTCGATCCCGAGCTGGGCGTGCTCGGCCCGGTGGGCTTCTGGCTCGCCAACAGCTTCGGACCCAGGCTCACGCTGCTGGTGGGCGTGGCCTGGCCGGTGGCGCTCGGCACGGCGTGCATGGCGCTCACCGCGCGCCGGCTCTCGAAGGCCGATCTGGTGGGGTGAGCCCCGCTCAGAAGGGCGTGGCGCTGGCCCAGTCCTTCTCGAAGGTCGAGACCATGGCCTTGACGGCGGCGGTCTCGGTCATCACCAGCCCCACCTCGCGGTTCTTGTTGAGCGAGGTGTACGACAGGTTCTCGGAGCCGACGTAGGCCCGGGCCCCGTCCGCGACCATGGCCTTCACGTGCACGCTCGGGGCGCCGAGCCAGCGCGCGGGAATGCCCTGCGACGCGAGGAAGGTCGCCGCCGACTGGTTCGCGTCGATCCAGCTGGGGTTCGCCAGGATCACGCGCACGTCGACCCCGGCCGCCTTGCGGGCCGCCACCGCGGCCTTCACCGAGGTGTCGGCAAACTGCATGGATTCGACGACCAGCGACGTCTTCGCGCCGGCGATCAGCGCCAAGATGCGCGCCTTCGCGTTGATCGGCGAGACCAGCAGCCGAGTGCAGTCCAGGCTGGGGCTCTGCCCGGCGAAGTCCGCGTCGAACAGCCCCGAGAGGTTCGCCAGATCCCACGGGTCGCGATCGGTGACCACCAGGTTTCGCTCTTTGAGCATGAAGCTCTTCAAGTAGTTTCCGGTCGAGATCACCGCCACCGCGTCGTCCACCACGATCAGCTTCGCGTGCATGTAGGTGAAGTCGGGATCGCTCCACACCACGCTGGCACCCGCTTGCACCAGCACGTCGTGGTACTTCTGGTTCACGCCCTTCTGCGAGGCGTCCAAGATCACGCGCACCGTGACGCCCGCCTTGGCTTTCTGCGTGAGGGCGTCGAGCACGCCGCCGTACCCCATCTGATAGACCATCACGTCGATCGAGACCTTGGCGGCCGAGAGCACACCGACGAACGGGGCCTCGCCGGCCTCGGGAAGCACCGCCAACTCGGCGGGGACGCTGCGGGGGTCGAGCTCGGAGCACGCCGGCACGACCCCACCGGAACCCCCGCCGCCGCCCACCCCCGCGTCGGCCCCCGCGGCGCCGCCGCTGCCCGCGCTGCCGCCGGCGCCGGCC
>JAKLKA010000004.1 GCA_023150915.1 Polyangiaceae bacterium | reverse complement strand
TCAAGGACGAGAGCCACCGGCCTCATGTTCACGTCGTTCCGGTCGAACGTGCTTCGGGCGTTGAAAAGTTTCTCGTAGGTGCATACGAGCACGGCCTCCCCAGCCGTACACTCGACGGCCGGGATCGATTGTCCTTTCTCGTAATGATGAGCGGGAATGCCGAGACGCCGGGCCTCAGCAAGTACCTGCTGAACGAGCTGCGTGGTCGGGCACAGGTAGACGACGGGCCGCTTCGACTCGACGGCATGCGACCACAGGTAGATAAGCCCCGTGGTGGTCTTTCCGCCTCCGGTGCTCAGCTTTAGGACAAGGTCTCGCTCGCCCCTTCGCTGCCCGCAGATGACCTCCATCGCTTCCGTCTGGACGGGACGGAGAGTCGCATGAGATTGCTGCCGGTCGAGGGACTCAAAGAGGGCCTTGGCATTTGTCGGGTCGAGCTTCTTCCTCGCCCCGCCGAATTTATTGAACCGGATCACAGGTCGTCCCTTTCCGCCGTGGTCGCTGGCGTGACGAACACGTCGAACCCGCCGTAGAATTTCATGTGCAAGTAGAACGGCTCGACTGCAAGGGCGTACTCGAAGATCCTCGGATCGCCGACCCATTTCACTTGGAGGTCGGCAGGGTGCGACCGGGAAGCGTCCCTGAACCCGACTTCGGGAGAGCCGGTGCCAAGGCAAGGGGTGTCGATGTGGAGGCGACCGTTCAACCGCGTGCCCACCTCGTGGAAGTGCAGGCCCCGGGAGATCCGGGCCATCACGCCGCCATACCGCCCCTGGTCGATCCGCAGGCTTGCGGTCTGGTGTCCATCCGAAACCGTTGGAGTCAAGCTCGCTTCGAGCATCGAGCGAAACCGGGGCGACCGCTCCATGGTTCGGCGGAATTTCGAGAGGAAGTGGTCGGCACCGATGTCCTCGTTCGTGATGCTGACCATCACGATGAGGGCCGTGTACTCGTCATCCCTGGACTGCTCCCCGTTGTGGAGAGCGCACGAGGGCACGGTCACGAGCTGCTTCCGCAGGTCACCGTAGTGCTGTCCGAGGTCTTTCACCTCCGGGAAGAAGACCCTCGGGGGTACGTGGTCCCTCGAAGTGGCCGGCTCGCCGCAGAAGTAGCAGGACTTGCTCAAGAGTTCCGTCGCTAAGTCTCGGCGTCGGGCTCGATGCCGTTGAGCGCCAAGGTGCAGGTATCGCCGCTCCTGCGATGCACGAAGGCGCTCCGGACGCCGATCCATTTCTGCTTCCGGTTGTCCCTGATCGCGAAGTCCCACTTCTCGCCCCCACTCTTCATCCGGTCGGCAACCCATCGCTCCAGGTCTCGATCCATCCCCGCAACGTGGAGATCCGGAAAACCTTCGAGCGGCAAAGGGCGGCTGGCGAACCGCAGGGCTTCTTCTAACCCACTGACTGAAGCAGCCCGCCCGAGGATGATCCCTTCATCCACGAAGACGTAGTTGCCGACCTGCCAGTCCGGAACAACTTCAGCCCGCGTTGACATGCCGCTCCCTCGTGGTTCGCAAGACCCAGAAATCGGGTGGCTCGACAAACGCTTCGGACGGCCATGTTTGCCGGAGCCACTGCATGACGGCTTCCTTCTCGTCGTCTGCCAGCGCCAGCTCGCTCTTTACGTCTGGCCGTTTCCGGAGCCCCTCGGGAAGGAAAGCAATCAGGGCGGAAACCCGACGCTTCGAACAAATGAAGACTCGAAAGACACTTTGGTTCGGTCCGGTAGTGCCTTCGGCAAGGACTTCGACGTAGGCCATGCCGAAATCTGGCGCACGGATCGTGAAGGAGCAAGAGAAGCTCGTGGGCTCAGGCCGACAGGGCACCCGCCACAGCACTGGTCCCGATTGCCCAAGCCGTCGAGGCGAGAGAAATTGAGAACAGTTTCGGTGTCACTAGTGCTGCCTTTTTCTGATTTCCGTTTGCTTGCTCCATGGGAGCCTCCTTTTGAGTTCCGGCCGCAAGGACCAGAACGGTTCCGCGAATGACCAACAGGACGAACACGGCGAGTGCAAACCAGAACCAGTGCATGCCGAGGGCCAGGAAGCCCCCGCTGCCGACCCCTTGCGGCCTGAGCCCACGAGCGCCGACGTGGCCAAGGTTCGTATGCTTCGTGTTCACTCGCAAGAAACGGCGCTAGATCCCCGAGATTCGCTGGACTTCCCGGACGGACGAACTGCAATGGCTACGTCGGCTTCGGCCCCTGCCGGACCTCGAAGATCCGGGTGTCACCACCGGCCTTCACTTCGGCGTAGTGAAACAGGCCCAAACGAAGGCCGTGGCGTGTCGGCTCTCGGAGCCGCCTGGCGAACTCCTCGGAAACGACGAGGTGGCAGCGACCGCTCGGCCAGCCCGAGACGTCAGACCCGTCTTCGGGCAGCACTCCGAGCGAGACCAAGTCCTTCTTCTCCTTTCCGTTGCCGTCCTTCTCACTGGCAACGGCGGAGACCTCGAACTTCCAACGGACCCCGGCGCGGTCCTCAAGAACGAGATCGTGGTCGTCCACGGGACGAGGCTCCCCCTTCTTCCTGGAGGCGCTGCTCGTTGTCGGGTTGCAGAGCACGACCATCGCCTGCTGCAACTCGGCCACGGTGTTGATCCACGCCAGCGTGTCGAGCAACCGCTCCAACGTGGCGCACTGGTTCAAGACCTCGATGAAGCTGTGGTCGGCCACGTCTTTGGAGACGAGCTGCGGCCGTTCCGCAACGGGGAGCACGACATGCTCCCGCTTGGCGTCCGATCCCCAGGTCTCGGACGGAAGCTTCATGAAGCGAGGCACCGTGTCCCGGGCCGCCGCAACGAGGAAGCGGTGGGCCTGCCGGAGCTGCTCAAGCGCTTCTCCAGGTGGGGTTGGCGTTTGGATGGGAAGGACGAGGTGGCCGGCCATACAAGGGAGCGTACCGCCGGCCGAGTTCGGGGCGAACCGAACGGCTATGGGAGAGCCTGATCGCGGCGATTTCTCAGTCCGAGCGAGGCCTCCGGTGGTCGTACCCATATTCTGAACCCGTGCCGGTGCGGTTCATGAGGGCCACCAGAGAAGAGCCATGGCAACCGCCGCTGCATGGCTGAGCGTGTGTCGTGCGTGCCCAGCTCGGAAACGGGAGTTCGCCCGGACGAGATCGAGGAGTTCTTGGCGAGTGAGGGAAACGCAGTTCGAGGTCACGCTGAGCTAGCATCGCCGTGTGTCAAAGACACTCGGATGGCCCAAGGTCGCCGCACTCGGATTGGTGCTGGCGGGCTGCAGGTCCGTTTCACCGCGCGAGCCCGATGCTCCAGCGCTGCACCGAGAAATGACGACTGGTGAAGGTCCAGACGCCCTGGTCGTGAAGACGGGGAGCGACCGGAACGACCAGGTACACTTGCGCTCAAGATACCACTCGGGCACGGTCTGCTTACGGGGCAATCGCGCCCTGCCGCGATTCAGGAGGGAACGATGTCCATTCTCAGTGAGCTTGTTGCGGAGATGAGGACCCTGCTCGTCATCCAGGGGGTTGATGTCAAGAATGTCACGCGCCCAGGTGAACCCATCCGCGAAGGTGACAAGATGAGCTTCGACGTCTGGCTCGTGAACAGCAGTGAGGCTGTGGTGTACACCGTCAAGAGCTGGACCGTCGATAAAGGAAGCGCCACCGACTTTGCTACGAAAACTGGACCCGATCGCTTTGTGCTCGCTCCTGGTGCTTGGAAGAAGATCCTGGAGAATCATGTCGCGAGGGTCGTCGCGGATCCTGCCGCCGCTGGAGAAGACCCTATCGCGAGGGTAACCGTGCACGCGGACGCAAAGCTGTCCGCCGCTTCAGTCACCGTTTCGAAGACACTCGGGACAACGATCTTGCCCGGGTAGATTCGACCGGCATCTGTTCTCCCGACGGGACTCGAACCCGCACGTCCCGAAGGACCAGAGCTTCCTCAACCTATGACCTAGGTCAGAGGTTCAGGAAGGCCCGTGCGTCTGCCAATTCCGCCACGGGAGCGCGCCGAAGCTAACCACCGCCGTCGCTCGGTCAATCGGCCGAGAGAATGTCGGAAGCGCACCCGTCCCGAACTGTAGGGAATACCACGGATTCTGCGATGTGTTTGTCACCACAACCTGAGCAGGTTGTGGGCGCCGGCCGCGGCGATCTCCAGCGCGCGCCGAGCGCTCGACTGCCCCCGCACGTGGCAGAGGTCGAGGCCGGAGGGCGCGCCGACGGTCGGCGAGTGCTCGGTGGGCGCGACGCGGTCGAGGGTGCCTGCGCCGGCGAGATACGCCACGATGCTCTCGAGCTGGCGGGCCACGAGCACCTCCATTTCGCGGACGAGGCCTGCCTCGCGCGCGTTCGACGCGGGAACGATCGCGCGACGCACGCCGCGCGCACGTGCACCGAGAAGCTGTGGCAAGACCCCGCGCACGGGCCGCAGGCTGCCGTCGAGGCCGAGCTCGCCGAGCACCAGCACGCCCGCGAGCGCGGGCGCAGGCAGTCGGCCCACGGCGCCGAGCAAGGCCAGGGCGATGGCCACGTCCAGACCCGCGCCGCGCTTCTTCAGATCTGCGGGCGCCAGGTTCACGGTGATGGCGTGCTCGTCGAGCAGCACGCCGAGGCGTGACAGCGCCGAAGCGACGCGCACGCGCGCTTCGCGCACCGCAGCTTCTGCCAGACCCACCAGCTGGAAGAAGCCCGGGCCGCGCGAGCAGGTGACCTCGACGGCAATCGGGTTGGCCTCGAGACCGACCAGCACGCTGGTGTGCGCGGTCGCCGAGCGAAGGGCGCGGTCGGGAAGCGTGAGCGCGGGGGAGTGCGAGACAGCCACGCCCCGGCCTCAGCACCCTTCGTGCCAGGCGAAAACTCGGCGAACTTCTCGGTGAAAAGCCGAGTTGGCCGTGGCGATCGCCGCGGCCAAGGGTGGCGATCGCCGCAGGCTTTCGACGGCGGTCGGGTCGGGTTATGACCCCGGACCATGCACACCGTGGTGCTCATTCCAGGTGACGGCATCGGCCCCGAAGTCAGCGCGGCGGTGCGGCGCGTGCTCGGCGCGGCCGGTGCGCCCGTCGGCTTCGTGGAACGCCATGCGGGCGAGGGCGCGCTCGACCGCGGGCTGGACGACGTCTTGCCGAACGAGACCGTCGCTGCCATCCGTGAACACCACGTGGCGCTCAAAGGTCCGTGCACCACACCGGTGGGCCGCGGGTTCTCGTCGGTGAACGTCGCGCTGCGGAAGAAGCTCAACCTGTACGCGGCGGTTCGGCCCTTTCGCAGCCTGCCCGGCGTGAAGACCCGCTACGAAGACGTGGATCTGATCGTGATCCGCGAGAATACCGAGGGGCTGTACAGCGGCATCGAGAACCTGATCACCGACGGGGTGGTCGTGAGTATGAAGGTCGCCACGCGCGGCGCCTGCCATCGCATATCGCACTGGGCCTTCCGCTACGCCACGCACCGCCGGCGCTCGAAGATCACCGTCTTCCACAAGGCGAACATCATGAAGATGTCGGACGGCATGCTGCTCGACGAGGCACGGAAGGTCCACGAGCGCGACTACCCGAACATCGATTATTCGGAAGTGATCGTCGACGCCGGGCACATGCGCCTGGTGCAGAACCCGAGGCAGTTCGACATCCTCTTGTGCGAGAACCTGTACGGCGACATCGTGTCCGACCTGTGCGCCGGCCTGATCGGCGGCCTCGGCGTGTCCCCCGGCGCCAACATCGGTGACGAAGACTCGGTGTTCGAGGCGGTCCACGGCTCGGCCCCGGACATTGCCGGCCAAGGCGTGGCGAACCCGCTGGCGCTGCTCATGAGCTCGGTGATGATGCTGAACCACCTGGCCGAGACACGTCACGACGAAGCCTGTCGCAAGGCCGCAGAGCGCGTTCGAACGGCCTACGATCGCGCGCTCGAAGAAGGACAGAAGACGCGGGATCTGGGCGGCGAGCTGGGAACGGCTGCGTTCACCGACGCAGTGATTGCCCGACTGCCGGCCGGGTGACGCACCGCCGCCACCCGTGTAGATCCCCTGAGCGGGATCGGCGATCTCGGCCCGAGCGCGTGCGATGTGCCGTTCGAGGTCAGCCCGTGTGACGATCATGGGACGCTCCCCGCGCTTCTCAGCGAAGCCTTGCTCCGCTATTTCTTCCACCCCGGCGCTCGGCCGGCAAGGCAAGGCATGGACTACTCCTTCCGGCGCGACGAAAGCAGTGCCGATGCGACTCGCCGCATCGCCCGCGAGCAGCTGGAACGCGCGCTCTCGGAGCTTGCCGCCACCTCCGACGTCGACCAGCACGTCCACAGTGTGCGCAAACGAATGAAGAAGCTGCGGGGTTTGCTGCGCCTGGTGCAGACCTCGCTCGGCACCGAGGTGTTCGCACGCGAGAACGCCTGCTACCGGGACGCGGGGCGAGAGCTCGCCGGCCCGCGCCGCGCGGCGGCGGTGGTCGGCGCCTTCGATGCGCTCTTCGCCCGGCGCCCTGGTCTGGTCGACGACGATGCGCGCGTGGCGCTGAGGGCCAGCCTGGTCTGCGAGCGCGACCGGCTGATTGCGGTGATGCGCGGCGAGGACCACGCCCGTGCGGTCGCCGAAGCGCTGAGGCGGTCGCTGGCGGCGGTGGGCAGCTGGCCCCTCGAGCGAGACGGCTGGGCGCTGATGCGTGGTGGCTTCCGGAAGAACTACCGGCGGGGCCGCCGCGCTCTGGCGCGGGCGCTTCGCGAGCCGACCACCGAGCACCTGCACGAATGGCGGAAGTTCGCCAAACATCACTTCTACCACGTCCGGCTCCTCGAACGGCTCTGGCCAGAGGTGATGATGTCGCTCGAGCGCTCGCTCGAAGCGCTGACCGAAGACCTGGGTGACGAGCACGATCTGGACGACCTGCGCCTCGCGCTGATCGAGCACGCACCGCCGGAAGGGCTGGCCTCTGCGACGACGGAGGTGCTGCTCGCGATCGAAGCGCGGCGACACGAGCTGCGCGCGCGCGCCTTCGCGCGCGGCCGGCACCTCTTTGCCTTGGGCCCACGGGTCGTGACCCGGGGCTTCGGCGCCCACTACGCGGCCTGGGTCGCCGAACCCGAGGCCGCTTCCGACGACGCGGGTGGGGACGCCTGAGCCAAGCCCGACAAAAGCAGTCAGCCACCGACCATTGGCCGGTGGCTGACTGGACTGCCGCGTTCTGAATCCGGGTCGCTGACTCAGGCCTGCCCGCGCTGCTGCTTGGCGCGGTGGAGCAGCTTCATCACCTTGGCCTGCTCGCTGGGCTTCAAGATGCCGCGGATCTCGGCGACCTGACGGGTCTGGATGTCGACCATCTTCTTGCGGTCCGCGTCGATGCCGTCCAGCGCTGCCTTGTAGGCCGCTTCGTCGGTGCTCTTGCTCTCGAGCAGCGCGCGCAGCGACTCGCGATGCTTCTTCATGTCCGCTTGCACGGTGGTGCGCTCGGTGCGGTACTTCTTGATGACCTCGACCACCTGCTTGGCGCGAGCCGAGTCGATGCCTTGGTTCTCGAGAGCCTGGCGCACGCGCTCTTCGCGCTTCTCGGGGTTGCCCTTGCCCTTGGCCTTGCCGTGGGCCTTGGCCTTGGCCGCCGCCGGCGGCTTGGCAGGTCGCGCTTCGGCGATCGCGGGTGCGGCAAGAAGGCTCATGGCCAGCGCGACGGTGAGGACTTTGAGGGGGCGCATCTTCTTTTGTCTCCTGTTCGGACCTTGGTGTTTTCGAGGTCTCGACCTGCACATGCCGGCCCCTGCCCGCACGTTAAGCGGCGAAGCTCTGCCCACAGTGTAGGTGCCCTCACGCGCGCTTCTTCACGAGCGGGGGGGCCGAAAGCGCGACGATTGCCAGCACCACCAGGCCGGCCCCCACCAGCTCGGCGCCGCCCGGCAGCTCGAGCTGCGCCAGCTGTGCCAGCGCCACCGAGGCGGCGAGCCCTGCGAGCACGCTCGACGCCCGGTTCACCGGGACACAGAAGCTGTTCTCGCGACGGTCGAGCAAGATCAGTCCGCCGAACACCCCCGTGCCCTGGGACAAGAGGCCCATGGCGATGATCGTGCCCGCCTGTCCGGACGACCAGACCTCGGTGAAGCCGCGCCGGATCTCGAGCATGACCGGCCCCTGACCGACCACCGCTGCGATGGCCAGCACGGCCACGAACAGGGGAGTGGCCGTCATCTGCTCTTCGACGAAATAGCGTCGGGTGAGGTCCGGGTCGGCGCTCTTGGCGAGCCGACTCATGAACCTGAGGCGCACGAAGTAGCCGAGCAAGTAGACCACCACGTCCGCGGCGGCGATCCAGGTGAGGGCAAGGCTGCTGGGGCTGCCTCCGAAGAACGCGACCAGAAGCGCTGCCATGGACAGACCCAGGGCCAGCCAGGAAAACCAACGCACGCTTCGACCGCTGGCGAAGTCGGTGAGCGGCGCGATGACCAACACGCCGCCTCGCATGAGCAGCATCATGAACACGATCGAGACGCCGTCGAACGTGTACGCCAGCGTGGTCGTGGCGATGATGGCGGCGGTGCACACGCCCGACAGGAAGGTCAGAAGCCCCGGCGCGGGTAGGCTTCTGCCCATCACCCGCCGCCGCCCCGCGAAGCGCCACCAGCCCACCGCGGTCACGAAGGCGAACATGCCGAACAGCGACGCCAGGCTCGAGATCGGCAAGAGCGAGAGGCCACTCAGGCCGCGCCGCATTCCCGGGAGGTCACCACGGCTGAGCGCCTTGGCCAGGGCGCTGTACGGCACGTAACACGCGAAGTAGCCGAAAGCGTAGCCCCAGATCCCGAGCTCGGATCGGCGGCTGACCATGGGCGAGGAGTATGGCTGATCGCCGAGCGGCTCGCGCGGTGGTATGGTGCTCGCCGTTTCGGAGGAGCACGGATGCGAAGGTTCTTGCTTGGGGCAGCGGCGCTGGCCGCGGTGAGCGCAGGTTCGGCATGCAGCAGCGAAGAGGACGACGGTGGGGGCAGCACGGCCAGCTGCGTGCCCAGCGCCGCCGAGTGCTATTTCGCCGGCGCCGACGGCCCGGGCGCCGAGTGCCTGGCCAAGGCTGACAACACCGGGCAGACCAAGTGGCAGGGGCGGCTCTCGAGCATCTTGGTCAAGTACCCAGAGAGCCTGGCCGGCGAGTTCGTGCAGACGACGGTCATCGACAAGGGCATCTCGCTGAATCAGCCAGTCTGCAACGAGAACGGCGAGGGCACTTTCTCGTGGTTGTTCGAGATCGACTCGACCACCAGCAAGATGAAGACGGGTGGCAGCTTGCCCGTCTCGGATCCGAAGGCCGGCGCGTGCTTCGTCACGCTGCCGAACGCAGCCGTCCCGGTGGCGCCCATCGAGGCAAGCGTGACCTTGAGTGGCAACACTTTCAGCGCCAAGGGGCTGGACGTGAACGTTCCCATCTTCTTGAGCCCCACCGAGCTCACGAACCCGATCATCTTGCCGCTGCACGAGGTGGAGATCCAGGCCACCTTCAACGACGCAAACCACAACTGCGCCGGAAAATTCAACGGGGCAGAGCTCGATCCGAACGACAGCTGCGCGCCCGATCTGAAGGTGGATCCGCCGCAGCGCGCCTGGACGCCCGGCGGGTCGCTGAAGGGCTACATCACGGTCCTAGAAGCCGACAAGGTGGTGATTGACGACCTCGACTCGACCTTGTGCGTGCTCTTGGCCGGCAACGATTGGAAAGGCCCCGCCAAGGACTGCGCGAGCGACGCCGAATGGGTCGCCGGCAAGCGACCCGATGGGGATTGGTGCTCACAGACCAACGCGCCCGCCACGGCCGCGTGCAAAGACGCCTTCAAGATGGAAGCCGACTTCTCCGCTTCGGCCTTCAAGATCACGGGCGACTGCAAGTGATCAGCGCCCTTTGAAGACCGGGTCGCGCTTCTCCAGGAACGCCAGCACCCCCTCGACTGTGTCCTCGGTGCGCACCAAGGCTTCGAGGTCGGAAATCTCTCGGTCGCGGACGGCGGCCCGAGTGTCGCCCCGCCCGATCCCGGCGAGCTGCGACAGCGCCCGCCCGATCGCCAGCGGAGGGAGCCTGGCCAAGGCTTCGGCCCACTCTCGGGCTGCGGCGTCGGCGTCGTCTGCCACACGGTGGACCAGCCCGCGCGCCAGCGCTTCGTCGGCGCCCACCCGGCGCCCGCTCAGCACCAGATCGGTGGCAAGACCGAGGCCCACCAGGGTGGCCAGTCGCTCGAGACCGGCCCAGCTCGGGAGATACCCGCGGTGGATCTCGGGCAGCGACAGGTGCGCGCCTCTTGCCATCACCCGCAGGTGACACGCCAGAGCCAGCTCGAACCCGCCCCCCGCGGCGGGGCGCTGGATTGCCGCGATCACCGGCACCGGAAACGCCGCGAGCCGGTCGAGCGTCGCGTGGGCCTGGCGCGTCCAACGCGCGAACCCGCCGGGCTCGCCGAAGGGCCCCACCCCCGTCAGATCGGCGCCGGCGCTGAAGGCTCGGTCGCCCACGGCGCAAATCACCATGGCGCGCGCCCCGTCGACCGCCGCCGCCTCGACCACAGCTGCCTCGAGGGCGTCGAGCTGGGCCTGATCGAAGGCATTCGCCCGGGGCCGGTCGAGCGTGAGCGTGAGGATGGGCGGGGTGAGCTCGGCCCGGACGGACATGGTCACCTGATGTGCCAGAGCCCGGGCGCGCGCTCAACCCCTCACGTTCTGTGATAAGGCCTCGCCCATGCGGCTGGTGCGCCTGATCGGACCGGAGCTCGAAGCGCTGCTGCGCGAGAGCCCGGAGGAAGTGCGCGAGCTGCTGGACGAAATCCACCCGGAAGACCTGGCGGACATCGTCGCCGAGCTCGAGGCGAAAGAGGCCGGGCATCTTCTCAAGCAGCTCCCGACCGAGTACGCCGCCGAGGTCTTCGAGCGCCTCGACGAAGAGGACCAGGAGGCGCTGTCGCAGACCCTGGGCGCGGACTCGACGGCGCGCATTGCCGCCGAGATGGGTGCCGACGAGCGCGCTGACTTCTTCAGTCAGATGCCGCCCGCGGTGGCCGATCCGGTGCTCGAGAGCCTGGAGCGCGTCGACCCGGAGGCGGCCGAAGAGGTCGAAGAGCTGAGACAGTGGCCGGAGCGATCGGCAGGCGGCCTGATGACCACCGAGTTCATCGCCGTCGGGCCCGGCCTGCGCATCAGCGAGGCCATCGACGAGCTGCGCAATCGGGCGCGCGAAGCAGAGACCCTGGACACCGTGTACGTGGTGGGTCAACGGGACCGCCTGCTGGGCATGCTGCGGTTGCGCGATCTGCTGCTGGCGGGCCCCGACGAACGCGTCGGCGACAAGATGCGCGAGAACGTGATCTCGGTGCCTCCGGATCTCGATCAGGAAGAGGTCGCCAAGGTCCTCGCCAAGTACGACTTGCACGCCATGCCGGTGATGAGCGAAAAGGGCGAGCTTCTCGGCCTGATCACCTCCGACGACATCCTCGACGTGCTGCACGAAGAGCAGGCCGAGGACGTGCACAAGATGGGCGCCGTCGAGCCGATCCGCGAGGGCTACTTCGACGCGTCGTTCGGGCAATACATCCGCAAGCGCGCACCCTGGCTGGCCATCCTGTTCGTGGGCGGGTTCTTCACCACCACCGCGATGCGGACCTTCGACGGGGTGCTGTCGAACATGGCCCAGCTGGCGTTCTACGTGCCCCTGCTCATCGCGGCGGGCGGCAACTCGGGCTCGCAGTCGTCCACCCTGGTGATCCGGGGCCTCGCCGTGGGGGACATCACGACCGGCGACTGGCACCGGGTGCTGGGGCGCGAGCTGGCCCAGGGGGTCGTCCTGGGCAGCATGCTGGCCAGCTTCGGGGTGCTGCGGGTCCTCTTGGCCGGCGATCCGACCGGGATGATTGGTCTGGTGGCGGTGACCCTGGTGGCGATCGTGGTGATGGGCTGTGTGGTCGGGGGCATGATGCCGCTGCTCTTGCACCGCCTGGGGGTCGACCCCGCGACCAGCTCGACCCCGTTCATCGCGACGCTGGTCGACGTTCTGGGCATCCTGATCTACCTGAGCCTCGCCCAGGCGATGATTGCCGGGGTGGCGAAGCTCGCCGGAACCTAGGCAGAAATGCCTATAAAAACATTGACTTTGCGCGGGGGTCCGCCGAAATTCCAGGCACCGGGGGGCGGGGCCCCGGCGAGACCATGGCCACCCTGAGCTCGGCGATCGTCAAGGCGCACGTCGCATCCATGCGGGAGGTCGAAGAGGCGCTCGCGCGACAGGTGCTTTACGGAGGGGACCTGGTCACCAATCTGCTCGAGCTGGCGCTGGTGCGCGAGCACCTGCTCACTCCGCTGCTCGCTGAGAGCCACGATCTGCCGCCTGCCCCGCCGGGCGAGCTGCCTCGAGCGCCGGACTCGTTGATGCAGCTCGTGCCCGCCGAGCTCGCAGCGCGGCACTCGTTCCATCCGCTGGATGAAAGCGCTGGGATTCTGACCATCGCCGTGAGCGAGCCGCTCCCGGCTGAAGTCGAGGGCGACCTGGCGTTTTCCCTGGGGGTGCGGATCGAGCAGTGCGTCGCGCCACTGGTCCGGATTCGGCAGGCACTTTCCCGCGACTACGGCGTGGCGCTCGACCGGCGCATGCTGCGGCTGGTCGCAAAGCTCGAGGGCCGCCCCGATCCGAGCCCGAGCTCGATGCCGGCACCGCTCCGCGACGGCGCGATCGGCTTCCCCAAGCTGCCGCGGCCCGCAAGCGTACCCCCCATCGGCTTCCCGATGGCGACCCACCATCGGCCGAGCGAGCCGGCGTTCGCCGCGACCCGCTTGCCGACCCCACCGCCGCTGGGCGGCGCGGTCACGACGCTGATCACACCGCGCCACCCGTCCGAGCGCGCCGAGCCCGAGCCCGTGAGCCCACCGCAATGGCTGGTGAGCCCGACCCGTGAGCGCGGCCACAAGCGGCACCGCGGACCGTACACCGCAGCGCTGGCCGAGGCAGATCTGCTGGCGGCGGAATCACGCGACGAAGTCGTCAGCGCGTTCTTCGATTTCGCATCCCAGTACTTCGAATACACGGCGCTGTTCGCGGTCCAGGGGGACGTCGCCGAGGGGCGCGACGCGCAGGGGCCCGGGGCCGATGCAGCGAAGATCCGCGCCATCGGCGTGCCGCTCGACTTGCCGAGCGCGCTCTCGGCAGCCCGGAACGCCAAGGCCTTTCGGCTGGTCGCGCTCGAGGGCGAGGGCCTCGACGCCAGCCTGGCCAAGGACCTGGAGCGTGCCCCCGGTCACGTGGTCTTCATTCTGCCGCTGGTCGTCCGCGGTCGTCCGGTTCTGCTGCTCTACGGCGACCACGGAGAGGCCGACGTGCGTCTCTCGGACATGGGCGACATCATCGCGTTTTCGCCTCTGGTCGCCGCGGCGCTCGAACGCGTGATCATGAAAAAGAAGCGCGGTGGCCGACGCGCCTCGGGCGAGCTGGCCACGCAGCTCTCGCTCGGCGACATGCCACGCCGCCGACGCCATCGCCTGCCGGGCGTCGAGACCCGCGTCGAAGCGCTCGCGCGGGCGCTCGACGCGACGACCCGACCGAGCAGCTTCCCACCGTCGGGCGAGACGCCGAGCAGCCCGCCGACCACCGTGCATGCCACTCCGGCGGCCAAGGGCCTTCAGGCTGGCGGCCCGGAGACCGTCGCCGCATCGCCCCATGCGCTGGGCGGGCCCATCACCGCGGACGAGTCGCCCAAGGCGCGCGGCGTCGGGTCGCTGGGCGCGGTGCCCACGCAGAGCCCGCCGACGCCCGCCGAGAGCCCGCAAGCCAAGGGCAGACCCAGCAGCAGCTCGATCCCGAGCCCGGTGGTCGCAGTGGGCGGGCCAAGGCACGACACCCCTCCCCACGGCACCCCAGGCAAGCACGAAGCCGGGCAAGACCAGCCCTTCCCGCTGACCCGGCGCACCCAGTCCGACGCGCCGCCAGCCCCCGCGGACAGCGAAGAGGTGGTCGACGCCGGCTGGGACGTGGACGCCGAAGCGATGGCAGTCCCCGGTGCTTTCGGCGAGATCGAGCTCGAGCAGAAGAGTGACGTCGGCCATGAAGCGCCGCTGGCGCCGGCGTCGCGGCAGATTTCGCTCGGGCCGCGCGCGCCATTCCCGCGCCAGGACGCCAAAGACCGACTCTTGCCGTCGGTCATCGTCGACGTCGACGCGGAGTGCCGCGCACTGCTCTACAGCCTGCTCGAGGGCGACGCGACGGCGGGCGATCGCCTGGTCGAGATCGGCGACCCCGCGGTCAGCGTGCTGGTGGGCGAGTTCCCCGGCCCGATCCACGCCGATCGCGCGCGCCGCTTTGCCGAGCAGGGGGCCCGCGCGTCCGAGTCGGGTCCAGTGCTGCGCACCATCGTGCGCGTCGGCTCGGTCGCGGTACCGTTCTTGGTCGTGCGCACCGCGGATCGGGACCCCGCGGTCCGCCGGTGGGCCACGTGGCTGCTCGGCGAGCTGCCCGGTGCCGACTCGGCGCGGGCGGTCGTTCGGCGGTTCAGCGACACCGATGCCGACGTGCGCCGGGCGGCCCTGGCCGCGGGCCGCATGATGCAGGTCGATGCCGAGGCACGAACGGCGTTGCGCGACGGGCTCGCAACGCTGGCAGCCGAGCCCGCCCAGCCGCCGGAGGTCCGCCACGCCAGCATCGAGGCCCTGGCCGACTTGCGCGATCCGCGGGCGGTTCCTCGCCTGATCCCGCTGCTCGGCACGGACAACTCTGCCGTCGTGCGCTCGGTGCATTGGGCGCTCGTCACCTTGGCGCGGCAGGACTTCGGTCGCGAGGGGAAGGTCTGGACGGCCTGGTGGCAGGAGAACTCGACGCGGCACCGGGTCGAGTGGCTGATCGACTCGCTCACGCACGAGAGCCTCGAGGTGCGCCGCGCTGCCTGCGAGGAGCTCAAGGCTCTGTCCAAGGAGTACTTCGGCTACTACGAGGATCTGCCCCCGAAGGAGCGCCAGCGGGCGCAGCGCGCCTACCGCGAGTGGTGGGAAGTATCCGGTAAAGCTAGGTTTTTCTAGCCGAACCTCGACAGCGCCTTGCGATGGATGGCACAACGCTCGTCCCGATGCACGAAGCAGAGCAGCTCGACTCGGCCATCCGCGCAGCCAACCTCGCCATGGGCGGTCGGCAGCGGCGCGAGGCGAGCCGCTTCGCGTCCATCGAGCTGCGTTTCTCCGATCGAGGCACCGGCCCGTGGGAGATGGCAGCCATGGCTGCCGTGGCGCTGGCCTCGTGCCTGATCGTCCTCGGGCTCTGGCTGTGGTGAGCGCGCGAGCTCACTTGCCGGCGCAGCTGGATTTGGCGTACTCGGCCTGAGCGGCTCCGCCCTCGCCGATCGAGCTGGCCGCGTCGGCCGCCGACTTGGCGCCCTTGCAGTTGCCGAGATACGACCGATCGCGCACCGCCTTGGGGGACGACAGGCGGATGCGCGTCCGCGCGTTGCCCAGCCCTGCGGGGGTGCCCCCGGTCTTCTCGCACTGGCGGAACATCGCTACGGCGCTCTCGATCTGCCACGAGCTCGCCGCCTGGCTGGCCGCCGCGCATGCCGCATCACCCTGCGGCCCCGAGGGCGGGGGCGGCGGGGGCGGGGGCGGCTGGGTCGAGGCCGGCGGGGGCGGTGGGGGCGGCGGGGGCTGAGTCGAGGCCGGCGGAGGCGGGGGAAGCGGCCCGGTGGAGCTGGGGGGCGGCTTGGGGGGCGGCTTGGTGCCGGTGCGGGTCGGTTCGCCGGGCGGCGGTGCGACCACCTGGGTCGGTTCGGTGGTCGGTGAGATCGGTTGTACGACCACCGTGCCACCGTCCGCGCCGAGCGATCCGAGCGGCGGAAGGTCGGGGCCTGGCTCGGACGACTGGGAGTATTGCCAGGCCGCGACCGCCGCAAAGGCCCCACCGAGCAGCAGCCCCGCGCCGCCGAGCACCCACCCCCAAGGGCTCGAGCGGCGGTGCTGGCGTGGCGGCGGGGGCGGGGGGATCGGGGCGGCAACGGCGACGTCGGTGCGATAGGCCGGAACCAGGAGCGGGGCGGCCCCCATCGCGGTCTGGCCACGCGCCACCTCGGGCGGGCCCGCCATCGGCGAGGTGTGCACCACCGGCGCGAGGTCCGGGGCAGTCTTCACGCGCCGCGGCGACTCGCCCGTGATCTCGGACATGAAGTCGAGCATCGTGGCCGGACGTTCGGGCGGTGTCTTGCAGAGCGCATGCTGCACGCCACGCTCGAAGGTGTCCGAGATGGGAACGGTGGTGCGCGAGCGCATCGGCGGAGGCGGCACGGTCATGTGCTGCGTCGCCCACTGCCAGGGCGTCTCACCTTCGAAGGGCAGGCGGCCGGTCACCATCTCGTAGGCGATGATGGCCAAGGAGTAGATGTCGCTGCGCAGGTCGAGCTCTTTGCCCGCCAGCTGCTCGGGGCTCATGTAGGGGGGCGTCCCGAGCACGATGCCTTGCTGCGTGAGCTTGGTTTCGTTGTCGGCCTTACCCGTGGTCTTCGCGATGCCGAAGTCGAGCACCTTGACGAAGTCGTCCTCGCCCGCGCGACGAGTGAGCACGATGTTGTCCGGCTTCAGGTCGCGGTGGACGATGCCCAGGCCGTGGGCCTCGGCCAGCGCCCCACAGACCTGCTTCAAGATGTGTTGCGCGCGGTCGATGGGGACTGGGCCGCGGGCGATCAGGGCGGTCAGCGGCTCGCCCTTCACGAACTCCATGGCGATGTACAGCCGCTGATCGGGCGTCTCGCCGAAGTCGTAGAGTCGGATGGTGTTCGGGTGCTCGAGCTGGGCGACCACGCCGCACTCGCGGTAGAAGCGCGAGACCACGGTGTGGTCCCGGCTGAGCGAAGGCAGCAGGGTCTTGATGGCCACCTTGCGCGTGTGGGCGCCCATCTTCTGCTCGGCCTCGTACACCACGCCCATGCCGCCTTCGCCGATCACGCGAGTGACCAGGTAGCGCCCGCCGATCAGCTGCCCGATCAGGCTCGACGGGTCCTCGGAGGGCCGCGCCATGGGCGCACCACACGACTGGCAGAACCGAGCGCCGTCGGGGTTGGCTTGGCTGCAGACCGCGCAGTTCATGGAGGTGGGGGGCCGGCTGGCCTTCACCCATTGTAAGACGGACGCGGCCCCGGTTCGATTTGCGCGTTTCGCACCCGGAAACCTCCCGCGAATTAACGCGCCGACGTGGGGCGGGATGGACCGATCGGGGCGGCCCCGGTCACTTCCCCTTCTTCTTCGGGTCCTTCTTCGGGTCCTTCTTCTCTTGCTCGGGGAAGGTGACCTCCCACTCGAGCGTCTCTTCCGCGCCTTCGAAGGGCGGGACGATGACGCTCTTGAAGGCGTTGATCGCACACTTCCCCACCGCGTTCTCGTCGTACGGGGCGGTGATGGTCGCGCTCTTCGAGTGGCCGTCGTTGCCGAACGTGACCGTGATCTTGGCAGTGCCGGCCGGGCTCTCTTCCGGGACCGAGCCGGGGCACGTCTCGGCCGACCGCGCCGCGCGCTTCATTTCCAGGTCCGCCTGGCGCTTGTCGAACTTGGCTTTCTTCTCCAGGTCGCTCTCTTCCGAGGGCGAGCTCGAGCCGTGCGCCTGGCGCTCTTTGTCTTGCTCGTCGGCCAGCTTCTCTTGCTCGGCCAACAGCTCGTCCGGCGTCTTCACGCCCTGCCCTTCGCTGGTGGGACCGCCACAGGCGGCGAGGAGCATCGGCAGGACCAGGAGGCATGCTCGGTTCATGGCGACCAATCCTAGATCCAGACGCCCGGGCGAGCCAACAAGGCTCATCACAGATCGGTAATCTGATAGTCCTTGATCTTGTAGAGCAGCGCCCGGTGGCTGATTTCGAGGACTTCTGCCGCCCGAGTGCGATTGCCCTTGGTCTTCTGCAGGGCCCGACGAATCAGGAGCTCTTCGATCACCCGCATGGTCTTCTTGACCGAGAGCTCCCCGCTGGCAAGCTGCATCTGCACCGGATCCCGGGCCTCCCGGATCCGCTCCGCCAGGTCCGCCGCGACCAGCTGGTCCCCTTCGGCCAGGACCATGGCCCGCTCGATGGTGTTCTCGAGCTCGCGCACGTTGCCAGGCCACGAGTACTCGTAGAGCAGCCGTCGGCACTCGGTGTCCATGCCGCGAATGTTGGTTCCGAGGCGGGTGTTGTTCCGGGTGATGAAATGCTCGATCAAGAGGGGAATGTCTTCGCGCCGCTCGCGCAGCGGCGGGACGTGGATCGGCAGCACGTTCAGACGGTAGAACAGGTCTTCGCGGAACCGCCCGGCCTTGGTCTCGGCGGTCAAGTCGCGATGGGTGGCGGTGATGATCCGGACGTCGACCTGGATGTCCCGTGCCTCGCCCAAGCGACGGATCTTCTCGTCCTCGAGCACCCGCAGCAGCTTGACCTGAAGCCCCAGGGGCAGCTCGCCGATCTCGTCCAGGAACAGCGTCCCGCCGTCGGCCTCTTCGAACAGGCCGCGCCGATCCGAGATGGCGTCGGTGAACGCGCCCTTCTTGTGGCCGAAGAGCTCGCTCTCGAGCAGGTTCTCGGGGATGGCCCCGCAGTTGATCGGCACGAACGGCCCGCCGCGCCGGCTGCTGCGGCGGTGAATTGCGCGCGCCACCAGCTCTTTTCCGGACCCGCTCTCGCCCGTGACCAACACCGTGGTCTTGTACTCGGCGATCTTCGCGATGGTGCGGAAGATCGCTTGCATGTTGGGGCTCTTCGCGAGGATGTCCTCGAACTTGTGCTCTTTTCGGATCTCTTCGCGCAGCGCGCGGTTCTCGCGCCGCAACAACTCGCGCTCTTCGGCCTTGCGCAAGGTGAGCACGACCTCGTCCGGCTTGAACGGCTTCTGGATGTAGTCGTACGCGCCACCTTTCATCGCTTCGAGAGCGAGGTCGGTGTTGCCGTAGGCGCTCATCACGATCACCGTGGCGTCGCTGCCCTTGGCCTTGAGCGTCGCGAGCAGGTCGAGCCCGCCCATCTTGGGCATCCGCACGTCCGTGATCACGAAGTCCGGCCCGAACGAGTCCACCAGGCCCAGCGCGTCCTCACCGCTCCCCGCGGTTTCGACCTCGTAGCCGTTGCGGCGCAGAAGCGTGCGAAGAACCAGCCGAAGGTTCTCTTCATCGTCGACTACCAATACGCGGCGCACTGTGCAAAAAATGCTAGTCGCGGGGGGCCGCGCTAGCAACT
Source organism: Polyangiaceae bacterium (assembly GCA_023150915.1). Lineage (GTDB taxonomy): Bacteria > Myxococcota_A > Polyangia > Polyangiales > Polyangiaceae > JADJKB01. The sequence goes on along the minus strand of JAKLKA010000004.1, from coordinate 96,902 downwards.
GGTTGCGCACCCGGCTTCATTCCGAGCTGTTTCCGCGTGCTTTCAGCTTCGCCCCTGGCGTACACCTCCCCCCATGCTCACCGGTTCGGACCAGCTCTTCAGCGGCCAGCTCTCCCACCTTCGCCGGCGCCTTCGGGACGCGCGGGTCGGCGCCCTCACCCACGGCGCCGCCGTGGATCGCCGCGGGCGCGGACTTCTGACGGTGCTCGAAGAGCTGGGGGCGAGCCCCTCGCTGGTGTTCACCCCCGAGCACGGCCTCGACGGTGTGGCTCAGGCCGAAGAGCCCGTGGCGAGCGCCGAGGCCACCGAGGGGCCGCGCATCATCAGCCTGTATGGCTCTACCAAAGAGTCGCTTGCGCCCAGCGCGGACGACCTGTCGCAGCTCGACCTGTTGCTGATCGACCTCGTGGACGTGGGCAGCCGGTACTACACCTACGTGTGGTCGGCACTGCTCGCGGCGCGCGCTGCGGCCAAGGCCGGCGTCCACGTCGTGATCCTGGATCGTCCCAACCCCATCTCGGGGGATCCGGCCACGCTCGAAGGTGCGCCCCAGAAAGAGGGCTTCCTCTCCTTCGTCGGGCTCGAGCCGCTGCCCATCCGCCACGCGCTCACGCTCGGCGAGATCGTCGCGCTCTTCGCCGAGAAGGACGGCTCGGCGCTCGGTGCCGAGGGCGCGCTGTCGATCGTGCCGACCGTGGGCTGGGAGCGGTTCCGCACGGCGGCCGCGTGGGGTCGCCCGTTTTCGCCGCCCTCACCCAACATGCCCACCTTCGAGACGGCGCTGGTCTATCCCGGCGGTTGCCTGCTCGAAGGCACCAACCTGTCCGAGGGCCGCGGCACGACCCTGCCGTTCCAGCTGATCGGTGCTCCCTATCTCGACGGCGCTCGGCTCGCTCGGGCCCTGGACGAGCACCGCATCGTCGGCGCACAGGTCCGCCCGGCGCGCTTCCGTCCCAGCTTCGAGAAGCACGCAGGTCAGGAGTGCAGCGGCGTCTTCCTGCAAGTCACCGACCCCGCGCTGTTCCGCCCGGTGGCGGCGTACCTGTCGATCATCGCGCTCTGTCGGCTGCAGGCACCCGAGGCGTTTGCCTTCCGGACCAAGACCTACGAGTTCGAGGCCGACGTGCCGGCCTTCGACCTGCTCACGGGCTCGTCAGCCGCGCGCGAGGCCATCACGGCGGGCGCGAACCCGAGCGACGTGACCGAGCTGGTGTGCCCGGTGGACCCCAGCTTCAAGCAAGTGGTGCTCGAGGCCGAGAGCCGCGTGTCCCGCGCGCGGGCGTGAGCCAGCGGCTCACGATCCGATCAGCGCCTCCATCTCCGGGATCGTCTTCGGGATGGACGCCGTCAAGACCTCCGAGCCGCTCTCGGTCACGAGCACGTCGTCTTCGATCCGGATGCCACGGACGTCCGACAGGCGATCGAGAACGCTTCGATCGATGGCGCTCGCCAGGTCGCCCAGCGCAAGCGGATCGTCGAGGATGAACGGAATCCGGTAGTAGCCCGGCTCGATGGTCACGCACATGCCGGGTTCGAGCTCGCGGTCGAGCCGAAGATAGCGCTCACCCGGCGCGGTGGACCGCGCTCGCCCCGGTGCATAGCCCGCGCGGTCGCCCAAATCCTCCATGTCGTGAACGTCTAGCCCGAGCAAGTGACCAATACCGTGAGGGAAGAACAAGGCAGCCGCCCCACGTTCGAAGAGCTCTTCTTCGCCGCCCACGAGCACGCCCAGATCGCACAAACCGTGGACCAACACGCGACTGGCCGTGCGGTGCACCTCGCGGAAGCTCGCGCCGGGACGAACCGCTGAAATGGCTGCAATTTGGGCCTCGAGCACCACCTGGTAGAGCGCGCGCTGCGAGCCACTCATCCGACCCGACACCGGCCAGGTGCGAGTCACGTCACCGGCCCACCCGCCGCGCGTCTCGGCGCCCACGTCGGCGAGCAGCAGGTCCCCCGCAGCAAGCCACCCGTCGTGACGCTCGTTGTGCAGGACCTCGCCATGGACGGTGACGATCGAACCGTAGCTGGTGGTCATCCCGCACTCGATGATTGCGGCTTCCATCGCTGCACGGACGACGCATTCGCGAACCCCCGGCCGCGTGGCGCGCATGCCTGCGGCATGGGCCAGAGCGGTGACCCGCGCCGCTTCGCGAAGCTCGGCCACGGCAGCACCGTCGTGCCGAAGGCGGAGCGCGATCATGGCATCCGCCAGCGCGGCATCTGCTCCCTCGAGCTCTGCCCCGCCTGCGTCCACTGGACGGTTCACCCGCTCTTCGAGCCAACACGCGCTCTCGCGATCTTGCGGCGGCAACAACGCCACGGGGCCTGGTAGCTCGAGCGCGTCGATGGGGCGAACCTCGATGCCAAGCTCGCGCGAGAGCGCCTCCAGGCTGGGCATCGGGCCACCCCACAGCGCCTCGGCCGGGTCCGGTGGCTCGGCGTAGAGCACGGCGCCGTCGGGGCCGATGACCAGAACCGCGCCTTCGAGAGGCTTGCCGACCAGGTAGAGGAAGTGGCTCTCCGCGCGAAACGGGTAGCGGTTGGCGCGGAAGTTTCGCGGGCGCGCGAAGCCAGCGACGACCACCGACGGTCGCGTGAGGCTCTGCTGAAGCCGCGCCCGGCGGGCGGCGAACACCTCGGGGGAAGTCATGGCAGGTACCCTAGCGATCTACGAGGTTCCCTGGGGAGTCGCGAGCAACTGTTCCTGTTGGGAACATTTCAATACACTGTGCCGGCCCGCCAAGGGCGAAACCGGAACACCCCCGCCCTCGTAGGGGTGGGATGCCCGGCACAGGCGGGGTCGCCCCTCGGGGGTTCCGCCGCCACCAACCAGGAGAAATCGTACATGACGTTCAACCTTTCGAAGACCCTCTCGGCGGCCGCCTCGGCCGGCCTCATGCTCGGAGCCGTGGCCTGCGGCGGGAACCAGCCGGACGCGAAGGCCCCCGGCGCCGGCGATCCGGCGGCGGCGGCGGCCGGCGCCAAGGCGTGCTGCAAGGGCCAGCACGAGTGCTCCGGCAAGGGCGGATGCAAGGTCGAGGGCAAGAACGAGTGCGCGGGCAAGAACGAGTGCAAGGGCAAGGGCGGGTGCAACGCCCACTGCCCGAAGTGACCAGCTTCCCCTGATCGAGGGCGGTCCGCGCAGTCTCCCCCCCGAGCGCGGGCCGCCCTCTCTCTTTGAACATGACCTCTCGCCTCGGTCTCCCGGATCTCGGCGTCGGCGTCGGGCTGCGCGTCCCGCACTACCGACACATCCTCGACTCGCGCCCCGCCGTCGACTTCTTCGAAGTCATCAGCGAAAACTTCATGGTGCCGGGCGGAAAGCCTCGCTACCACCTTTCGGCGGTCTGCGAGACGTACCCTGTGGTGCAGCACGGCGTCTCGCTGGGCATCGGAAACCCCACCGCCCCTGCCGACGACTACCTGGACGCGCTGCGCAAGCTGGTGGATGAAACGAAGACCCCTTGGGTCAGCGACCACTTGTGCTGGACCGGGGTCCCCGGCACGAACTTGCACGACCTGTTGCCTCTTCCCTACACGCAAGAGGTCGTGAAGCGGGTGAGCGAGCGGGCCAAACGGGTGCAAGATCGGTTGGGCGTGCGTCTGCTGCTCGAGAACACCTCGAGCTACATGAGCCACGCCTCGAGCACGATGCCCGAGTGGGAGTTCGTGTCCGCCATCGCCGAGGCGGCAGACATCGGCCTCTTGTTCGACGTGAACAACGTCTACGTTTCTGCCTACAACCACGGCTTCGACCCCTCGGAGTTCGTCCGCAGCGTGCCCCACGAGCGCATCGTGCAGATCCACCTGGCGGGGCACGACAACCTGGGGCGGTACATCATCGACACTCACGGCGGCCACGTGATCGATCCGGTGTGGGAGCTGTATCGTGAGACGATCGAGCGGACCGGGCCCGTGTCGACACTGATCGAGTGGGACGACCGCATCCCCGAGTTCCCGGTGCTGGCGGCCGAAGCCGAGCGGGCACGCCGGGTTCGCGCCGAGGCCGTCGCCGCCCGCGCAGCACTGGGCGGTCGGGCGCCCGCGCGCCCGCGCATGGGCGTCCCGGTCCGCGGCGCGGCCGTCCCACAGCACCGGGCCTGGACCCAAGGTGGACCGCGCGAGCACGAGGGCGGCTCGCCATGAGCGGGGTCGACGAGCTTCAGGGCGAGCTGGCCGAGCTGCTCACGCGCCGCCGCGCCGTCGACACCGACCCCACGGTGAGCGAGCAGTGCGCTCGCATCGCGACGGGCAACGACCGCCTCTCGCCTGCGCAGCAGATCGAGATCTACCGTGAGCAGTTCTGGCTGCGGCACACCAGCTGCTTGCTCGAGGACTTCGAAGGGCTCGGCGCGGTGCTCGGCCAATCGAACTGGGAGCGGCTGATCGAGGACTACCTGTCGGCGCACCCGCCGACTTCGTTCAGCTTGCGTGATCTGGGCGACCGCATGCCCGAGTTCGTCGAGCGCTCGTCCTGGCTGCCCCACCACGACCTGTGCGTCGACATGGCGCGGGTCGAGTGGGCCTACATCGAGGTGTTCGACGCGCCCGACGCCGCTCCGCTCGATCCGGCAGAGCTCGCAGCCATCCCCGAGAGCGCGTGGGAGCGCGCCCGGCTTCGGCTGAGCCCGGCCCTGCGGCTCGTACGCGTGGGCCACCCGGTGGCCGCTTTCCGGCGAAGCGTCCGCCTGAACGAGACCGACCGCTCTCTGCCGGAGCCAGAGCCGCAGAACCTGGTGATCTACCGCGGGCGGGACCGCGACCTCCACCACCAGGTCCTCGGGGATGCGGCGTTCGCCCTGCTTCAGGCGCTGTCCCAGGGCTTGGCGCTGGTCCCGGCAGCCGAGCGGGCCATGGCCCGGGCCCCGCATCAGGCGGACCGGATCGAGCACGAGCTCTCCGCGTGGTTCGCCGACTGGGCCGCCAGGGCGTGGATCGTCGGCGTCGAGATCTGAGCAGAGCGCGGCAGATTGGAATACCGTCGGCACCACCATGCGCGCCCTCGTGGTGTCCGCCGCCCTCGCCCTGTCTGCTTGCCAAGCTCAGAGCGCTTCGTCCGCAAAGCCGGTCCCCGGCCCCGAGCAGGCCACGCTCGCCCCGCCCGCCGAGTACAAGGCGCGGTTCGTCACCACCCGCGGCACCTTCGTGGTGCGCGTGGTCCGCGACTGGTCACCGAACGGTGCGGCGCGCTTCTACAACCTGGTCAAGCTGGGCTTCTACGACGGAGCGCGCTTCTTCCGCGTGGTCCCGGGCTTCGTGGCCCAGTGGGGGCTCCACCCCCAGGGGGAGCCGGTGATGAGCCGGTGGCGCAGCGCCAAGTTCCCCGATGACCCGGTGAAAGAGAGCAACCAAGCGGGCAAGCTCTCGTTCGCCATGGCCGGGCCGGGCTCCCGAACCACTCAGGTGTTCGTCAACCTGGGGGACAACGCGCGCCTCGACGCCATGGGCTTCGCTCCATTTGCGGAGGTGGTCGAGGGCATGGATGTGCTCCGAGGTGTCAGCTCGGCGCATGGCCAAAGGCCCGATCAGGCCAAGATCCAGCGCGAAGGCAACGCCTACCTCGACCGTGAGTTCCCCGGGCTCGACGCCATCACGAAGGCCGAGATCGCAGAGTGAATTTGAAGCGGCGGGTGGCGCCGAGTATCTTCGGAGCATGCGTTCGTCCACGATCTTGGTGCTGGCTCTTGGGTCGTCGCTTCTCCCCGCCGCGTGCGGCGGCTCGAGCGACGAGGGTGGTGGCGGCTCCACGGTGGCCCTCGAAGACCTGCCCGCCGAGGTCGCCGCCGCCCAGTGCTCCCTCTACGAGAAGTGCTTCGGTCCGGTCTACGGCCTGTTCATGAACGGCGAAGACTGCGCGAAGCTCACGCTGTCGCGGGTGAAGAACGGCGACCTGGGACAACTCTCGGCTGCGGTGGCCAGCGGGAAGGTGACCTACGACGCAGCCAAAGCCAGGCAATGCTTGGACGAGATCGCGGCGCGCACCTGCACCGAGCTCACCCAACGCCTGAGCGAGACCTGTGACCAGGTGGCCGAGGGCAGCGTCGAGACTGGCGGCGAGTGCGCGTTCGACTTCGACTGCAAGGGGCGCGCGTTCTGCAAGCTCGACGCAGGGTGCCCCGGCAAGTGCAGCGCGCTGGGCGCGGCCGGCGCCGGCTGCTCGGACGACGACCACTGCGAAGACGGTTTGGTGTGCGGTTCGAACAGCGCGTGCGTGAAGCCGGGCGCCGAGAACGAGGCCTGCGGTGGCGGCGTCGAGCCCGAGTGTGCGCCGACGCTGTTCTGCGTGGGCGCCGAGGCGGCCACCAAGACCGCCGGCAGCTGCAAGCCGGTGAGCCAGGTCTTCGCGAAGCAGGCGGGCGAGAGTTGCTCGTACAAAGACGGCACCCTGTGCGCCCCCGAGCTGTCGTGCGTCTACGACGCGCAGCCGCCGGCCAGCGGCAAGTGCGCGGCGAAGGTGGCGTCGGGCGCGGCGTGCAAGCGCTTGTCGGTTCCCAGCGCCTGCCCCGATGGCGAATACTGCGACGGCAGCGGCGCGTCGGCAGACGGCACCTGCAAGGCCAAGCCCGGCCCGGGCAAGCCCTGCGCCAAGGCCTTGGGCGACGACGTGTGCGCGGCCTACAGCCGCTGCGATGGGGGCACCTGCGTCGAGTTGCAAGACAACGGCGGCCCCTGTCAGAGCAGCGATGTGTGTTACAGCGGCGAGTGCGTGAAGGGCAGCTGCAAGGCCAACCAGTGCCAGTAGCTGGTCGGCGTGGTCAGATCACGTCGAACGGGTAGCCGCCGTCGGTGTAGGTGCGCGCCGAGATGGACTTGCGGAGCGCATCGTCGGCGTGTTCGAGCCGGCCGAGGTTGGCCTGCATGCGCCCCCGCGCCGCCGACGCGAACATGCCGGTGAGGTCGATCTCGCGGCGTGCCCCGCTCTCGCCGCGCTGCTCGATGGCCCGGCTGGTCCGGGTGATGCACGCCGCCAGGGCGTAGAGATCGATCACCACGTTGGCGATGCGGACCTGCGTCTGCTGCATCTCGGCAATCTCGCGGCCGTGGTCACGCAGGGCTCGGTCCGCAGCGCGGTGCAGCGCGTCGGTGCCCTCTTCGAAGATCACGGCCTCTCGCGAGAGCAACGGGTGGGCCTGCGTCATGCGCTCGCGCCGCATCGCCTCGCGCACCTTGCGCAGCGCGAAATCGCGCAGCAGCCCAAAGCCCTTGACGGGTTCGACCATCGCACGTTCCACGTCGGTCAGACGCTCGCCCGGGCCGCGCATGCCGGCCAGCGCCACGAAGCAGCGCAGCGTCTCGTTCGTCCCGTCCACGACCAGCCCACCGCGAGCGTCGCGCAGCCGTCGCTCGACCGGCAAGGTGGCGTCGTACCCGCTGCCCCCGGCGATCTGCATGGCCTCGTTCGCGGTGCGCCACAGCGCCTCGGACGCTGCCAGCCGAGAGACCGAGCTCTCGATCGAGATGTCGTCGACGTGGCGATCGACCAGCCCAGCGGTGAGAAAGGTCATCGACTCGACGGCGAAGGCGTCCGCCAGCATCTTCGCGACCTTGTTCTTCAGAATGGGAAATTCGCCAATCGCGCGGCCGAAGCTCCGACGGTCTTGCACCCGCGCGACGGTCCACCCGACCAGAGCGCGGAGCTGCCCGAACAGCCACGCCGAGAGCGCCACACGAGCGTCGGTCATCACCTCCATGGCGACACGGAAGCCGCGCCCCACCTCGCCGAGGATGGCATCGGGCGGAAGGCGGACGCCGCGCAACGCCACGCGGCCGACGCCCGCGCCGCGCAGCCCAAGGGTGGAGCGGCGAGGCTCGACGCTGACGCCCGGCCCTCGCTCGACGATGAACGGAGTGAGCCGGGGCTTGTGGCCCTCGTCCAGGCGGCTGGTGCGAGCCAAGACCACGAACACATCGGCGTTCGCGGCGTTGGTGACCCAGGGCTTGTCACCCTCGAGCAACCAGCCGTCGGCGGTGCGCTCGGCGATGGTGCGAATCGTGCCGGCGTCGGTGCCCGAGCTCTCTTCCGCCAGGGCGAAGCACATCAGGCGCTCGCCACGGGCCAGCGGCGGCACCCAGCGCCGACGTTGCTCGGGGCTGCCGAAGGCCAAGATGGCACGCAGCGCGATGGCCTCGTGCGCCACCGACACCAGGCCGAGCGAAGCGTCACCGGCCGACAGCTCGGCGACGACGCGCGCCGCCGCCAGCCGCGAGAGCCCCGACCCGCCGAGGTCGGTGGGAACCGACAGCCCGAACAGCCCCAGCTCACGCATGCGGGCCAGCGTCACTGGCTCGACGCGCGCCTCGCGATCGATGGCGACCGAGTCCACCTCGGCCTCGACGAACTTCCGCACCCGGGCGACCCGCTCGTGGACGGAGGTCAGGAACGAGTCGTCGACCCCCGGGAACGGGAACACCAGATCCTCGGCGACCACGCCGAAGAACAGCGCCTTGCAGAAGCTCGCTTCGCGGGCGGTCACGACGCGCTCTTCGTCTTTTCGCCGCCCTGCGGCAGCGCCGGATGGGCCCCGCTCTCGGGGCGCGCCGGCGGGCTCGGCTGTCCCGTCGACGCCGGCGGCGGTGCCGAAGGGACGGCCGATCGAGTGGTGGCTGGAGGCGGCTCGGGCAACACGCTGGCCAGGGCGGAAGGCACCACCGAAGCGAGCCCGACCTCGACCAGGGGCGCCGACGGCCGAACGGCCTCGGACGGGGGCGCCTCGGAGGTGCGCTCGGCATGCAGCTCGCGCTCCGGCGCGACGCGGGTGCCGTCGTCGCTGACGGCGGTCGAGGGCACGCCGAACTCTTGTGCCCGCTTCGCCTGCCATTGGTACTTGATGCGGTGGTGATGCATGTTGACCAGCGCATCTGCCATGCGATTGACGATCACGTTGAGGTCCTCGACACCAAGCCCGCATTCGTCGAGCTGGCCGTCTTTCAGCTTCGTGAACACGATGCGCTGGATCATCGTCTCGAACGCGTCACGCTCGGGCGGGTCGATGGTGCGCGAAGCCGCCTCGATCGAGTCGACCAGCATCACGATGGCGGTCTCGCGCGTCTGCGGCCGCATTCCGGGATAGCGAAAGGCGGTGGCGTCGAGGCCCTTGGGGTTCCCGGCCTGCTGGCACTTCATCCAGAAGTACTCGACCAGCTGGGTGCCATGGTGGGTGTAGGCGAACTCGGTGACCGGCTCTGGCACGCCGCCTTCGCGGAGGATCTTTGCGCCCAGGACCACGTGAGCCATGATCGCGTCGGCGCTGACGTCCGGGTCCAGCTCATCGTGGGGTGAGCGCTCGTCCGGGCTCAGGTTCTCGACGAAGTACTTGGGCTGGGTGGACTTGCCGATGTCGTGATAATAGGCGCCGACGCGGGTGAGCAGGGCATCGGCCCCGATGGCGCTCGCAGCCTGCTCGGCCAGGTTCGCCATGGCCCGCGAGTGCTCGAAGGTGCCCGGCGCTTCCCGGGCCAGCTGCATCAAGAGCGGCTGCTCGAGGTCGGACAGGTCGAGCAGACGCTCGCGGGGAACATGCCCCAACATGCGCGAGGCGGGTGCCCGGAGCATGGCCCCCAGAAGGCCCCCGGCGAGGCCCCCCCCGAAGCAAGCGATGACCTGCGAACCGAACGGGTTCGCGAGGTCGCCTCGCCAGTCGAAGGTGCCCTCGAACGTCACCATGATCGCGACGTAGAGGGCGACGGCGCTCAGCCCCGCCAGTGCGCCGGCCAGGATCATCTGCCGCGAGCGCTTGCGATCCAGATAGAGCAGCGTCGCCGACATGCCGCGGGCCAAGAGAATGCACAGCAAAATCAGGTCGAAGTCGAGAAACGATGCGACCACGAAGGCCAGCACGACCGTGACCACGAACGACGTCCTGCGATCGAAGCTGGTGGCGACCCACAGCGGCACCGCTGCGACCGGTAGCCAGAACTCGGGCAGCGCCGTGAACAGCAACACCGCCTTCGACACGATGGCAAGCAGGCCCATGGCAGCGAGCAGCCCGCCCTGAACGCGCAAGAGCCGGAGCCGCGGGTGGCCAAACCGCCGAAGGTAAGCCGTGAGGCCTACGGTGAGAGTGAAGAAGATGGCGAACACCGCCACGAGGCGCGGGGTCTCGGGCGGGCGATGACGGGCGTCGTAGCTGAAGGCCGTCCAGTCGGAGTCGCTCTCGCGCCGGAGAACGGTGCCGCGCGGAACGACGATCCGCTGGTGCTCGTAGTGAAGCTCGGACCGCCCGGTCGCGCGGTCGCGGATCACCCGGGGCCCGTAGGGAACGCGCACCGAGACCTTGACGGCCTCGCCCATCTTGGGGACCCACGCCCTGACGTAGTGGTCCCCGAGCTGGACGGCGGTGAGGACGAGCGCAAAAAGGACGCTCATCACGAGGCCCGCGACCGGCCCGGCTCTGACGCGCGTGCGGAGCATCGTGATCGACGGACCCGGAGGCCCGAGTCACAAAGGCTAGTTCAAACCGCGCCGAATCGCGAAGTGTTGGCCGGGCACCGGGGCCCGAGCCGGCCGCAACCGGGCTGCCCGAGCCGGGGCCAGGGCGCGTCAGATTCCGTACCAAAACCAATATCTTGCGCGTAGGCCTGCCTCTTGCTACCCGATATCTGTGGGGCCCTCGGAGAACCTTCTGTCGATGCTCCCGCCACGGCGCGGCGCATGGCTCATGGGGGTTCTGAACGTCACGCCCGACTCGTTTCACGACGGCGGTCGGCACTTCGACCCCGCGCGCGCGTGCGCGCACGTGGACGCCCTGCTCGCGGACGGCGCCGACTGCATCGACATCGGCGGTGAGTCGACGCGGCCGGGCTCGGTGCCGGTGCCCGCCGCGGAACAAGTGCGACGCATCGAGCCGGCGATCGCGTGGGCGGTGAGCCGTGGAGCCGTCGTCTCGGTCGATACCGCGAGCGCCGAGGTCGCCGAACGGGCCCTTTCGATGGGCGCCCGTGTGATCAACGACGTGTCGTGTCTCGCCGACGCGGCCTTGGCGCGCGCCGCGGCGCAGGGCGGCGGCGTGCTGATCTTGATGCACTCGCGCGAGCCGATGAGCACGCTGACCCAGTACTCGCAGTATCCGGAATCGGCGTACACCGACGTCGCGGCAGACGTCTTGGCCGAGTGGCGCCGCGCCCGCGACCGCGCCTTGGCCCAGGGCATGCACGCGCCCGACGTGTGGCTCGACCCGGGCATCGGGTTCGCCAAGAACGCGCGTCAGTCGTTCGAATTGCTCGAGCGGCTGGCAGACTTCACCCACGAGGGCGTACCGGTGGTGGTCGGCCCCAGTCGCAAGTCGTTCATCACGGCGGTGGGCGCTGCTCCGACGACCGAACGACTCGGGGGAACGATCGCCGCATGCCTGCACTCGGTCGACCGCGGCGCAAGTGTGCTGCGCGTGCACGACGTCCGCGCCGTGCGCCAGGCACTGGACGTGACTCGTGTCGCTCGCGACGCGCGGGAGGTGGCCCATGCTGGATAGCGTGTGGCGCTACTTCGCCGAGCGAAACGGCGTTCAGCTGGCCCGTGACGCCCTCGACGTGGTGATCGTCTACTACGTCTTCTACCGCGCGCTGATGGTGCTCAGGGGGACCCGTGCCATGCAGGTGGGCGTGGGGCTGGGCGTGGTGTTTCTGCTCTACGTGGTGGCCAACGTCCTGCAACTCGCCACCGTGCTGTCGGTGCTGGGCGCGCTGATCAGCAGCATCATCTTGGTGATCGTGGTCGTGTTCCAGAACGACATTCGCCGCGGCCTGCAGCGCGTCGGAAGCCGCGCGCTGTTCGGCGGCTGGGTGCGAGCCCAAGAGAGCAAGGTGATCGACGAGGTGGTCGAGGCAGCGACCGAGCTGGCGCGTCACCGCATCGGCGCGATCATCACCTTCGAGCAAGACGCCAACCTGGACGAGTTCGTCGGCGTTCACAAGGGTCACCTGCTCGACGCGGCGGTCTCGCGCGAGCTACTGGTGTCGTTGTTCGTGCCCGAGGGCGTGAACAAGCTGCACGACGGCTCGGTGGTCATCCGCAACTATCGCATCGCGAAGGCCGGCGTGTTCTTCCCGATGCCCGAGGGTCGCGTGCTCGACGAGAGCTTCGGCTCTCGGCACCGGGCGGCGCTCGGGATCACGGAAGAGACCGACGCGGTCGTGGTGGTCGTCAGCGAAGAGCGCGGCACGATCAGCTTCTGCTTCAACGGCAACATCGCCTCGAACCTGGACGGACCGAAGCTCCGCACCATGCTGGAGGCGATCTTCAGCCCCAAGCTGCGCACCAAGAAGAAGAAGGCCAAGCGGCCCGAAGCCGAGGGCCCCGCCTCGAGCGCCTCGGCCAGCGAGCGCACGCGCCCGCCGCCCAGCGTGCGGATCAGCGAGGTGGAACCCCTGCCCGAGGTCGAGCGCATCTCGGTGGGGCCCCGCCCGCAAGAGCCGGAGCGGCCCCGCGACAGCGAGCCCCCGCCCGCGCCCCTGCGGCCGCGCCGCGAGGTCGCGGAAGAGCCCGGCGTGGCCTCGGTCAAGCTGCCAAAGGCCACGCCGCTGCTCACGCCGCTGCCGCGGGTAGGGCTGCCGCGCGGTGATTCGCGGCGGTCGACCCCCGACGACGACGACCCGGGCGACGACGAAGAGAGCGGCACGAAGGGAGAGAGCTCGTGACCCGAGACCTCTTGGGTGCGCTCTGGACCTGGTTCCGGATCGCCTTCACCGAGAACCTGGGGCTCAAGGCGCTGTCGTTGGCCTTCGCCGTCGGGCTGTTCGTCTATCAGAAGGGGCAGCAAGATCAGCAGCAGCGCACCGTGCCGGTCGGTGTGGTGATGCGGCTTCCGACCGACACCGCCAAGCGCGAGCTGATGACCCCCATCCCGGCGAGCATCCACGTCACGCTGAAGGGCTCGAGCCGCGCCATCGACCAGCTGATCCAAGCGGGCGTGGCGCCGGTCGAGATCGACCTCAGGGACGGCCAGCGGCAAACGATCGCGTTCGAGTCACGCATGTTCACGCTGCCCCCGGGCATCGAGATCACCATCATCGACCCGCCAAACATCGATCTCGAGTGGCAAGACGTGGTCACTCGCCAGATCCCGCTGCAGGCGTCGATCACCGGCAAGCCGGCCGACGGTTTCGTCTTGAAGGGCGAGCTCGAGGTCGACCCGCGCGAGATGACCGTGCGCGGGCCCGTCGGGTTGGTCGAGGTGATGCAATACGTCCGGCTGGCCGCCTTCGACGTGTCGGGCCTGACCGAGGGCAGCTACAAGCGTCCGATCGCCATCGATGCGCCGCCGAACCGCGTGAGCTACATCGGGCCCCGGAGCGCCACGGTCACCGCCACCATCGCGCGGCGCGTGTCCGAGGCGCGCTTCCCCAAGCGCGTGATCGAGGTGATCGGCGTGCCGAACGCCGTGGTGACGCCTCGTCAGGTCGATGTGAGCGTGATTGGCCCCCCGGAGGTGGTGCGGGCCCTGCGCGCCGAGCAGGTGGTGCCGCGGGTGGACTTGACCCAGGTCGAAGGCGCCGATCTCAAGGCGCACGGCTCGGCGACGGTGAAGGTGGCGGTCGACGTCGCCGATGCGACCGCCGAGGTTCAGCCCCCGACCGTGACCGTGAAGTGGTGAACGCCACGGGTCAGTCGCCGAGGGCGGCTGCCAGCGCGTCGACCGAACCCTCGACGCCGAGCGAGGTGGTGTCGATCACGTGCGCCGCCTGAACGTACAGCGCAGCGCGGGCAGCGAACAACGTGCGGAGCTCGGCCATCGCGTCTTTGCGATTGGCCATCGGGCGCTCGTCGCCCTGGGCAACGACCCGCGACATGTGATCTTCGGGCCGGGCCTTGAGCCAGACGGTGGTCGCCGCCTTGCGCAAGAGCTCGAACGATTCGCCGTCGTGCACGATGCTTCCACCCGTGGCAATGACGGCGCGGGGGTTCTGAGACAGGACTTGGGCCAGCACTTCGCGTTCTAGCCGGCGGAAGTACGCCTCGCCGTGCAGCTCGAAGACCTCGCCCAGCGACATGCCGGCAGCGCGTTCCACCAGCTGGTCGATCTCGACGAATGGCACGCCGAGCCGGGCCGCCAGCTTCGGCCCGATGGTGCTCTTGCCGGCCCCGCGGAGCCCGAGCAGCGCCACCGGGCGCGCTTGCGCATCGGGAGCGTCGACACCGGCCAGAAGCTCGGCCGCGGTGGCGTCGAGCGCGTGCGCCACGTCGCACAGCCGCGCCACGGAGATGTTGCCGTCGCCGGCTTCGAGCGCCGCCAAGAAGCGCGGGCTCACCTCGGCCCGCTCGCTGAGCGCGGTCAGCGTGAGCCCGCGTTCGCGGCGACGCGCGCGCACCGACCGCCCCAGGGCCGAGAGGACGTCTTTGCGGGCGTTCGCCATGGACACATGCAGTAAACTGCATATTCAATCAATGCACAATGCAAAATAGTGCTTGCATGACGGATGTCATTTGGCTAGAGCAGAGCAGCCATGGCCGCCCTCTCGTTCGAGACCCACCCCAGCGAGTACCGCCGTTTCCAGCTCCGGGTCGAGGGCCCGCTCGCGACCCTGGCGATGGACGTGCCCGAGGACGCCGGCGCTGGGGACTACGTCCTCAAGCTGAACAGCTACGACCTGGGCGTGGACATCGAGCTGGCCGACGCCATCCAGCGCCTTCGGTTCGAGCACCCCGAGGTCCGCGCGTTGGTGATCACCAGCCTGAAAGACCGCGTGTTCTGCTCGGGGGCGAACATCTACATGCTGGGCACCTCGACCCACTCGTTCAAGGTCAACTTCTGCAAGTTCACCAACGAGACCCGCCTCTACCTGGAAGAGCTGGCCGCCGAGAGCGGGGTGCCGACCATCGCTGCGCTGAACGGCACGGCCAGCGGCGGCGGCTACGAGCTCGCCATGGCGTGCGAGCACATCATCTTGCAAGACGACGGGAACAGCGCGGTCAGCCTGCCCGAGGTTCCGCTCTTGGCGGTGCTGCCCGGCACGGGCGGGCTCACCCGCCTGGTGGACAAGCGCAAGGTGCGGCGCGACCTGGCCGACGCCTTCAGCACCATCGCCGAGGGCGTCCGCGGCAAGCGCGCGGTCGAGTGGCGGCTGATCGACGAGTGCGCGCCCCGAAGCAAGTTCGCCACCGCGGTGTCTGCTGCGGCCGCACGTCTGGGGGAAACGGCGCGCGAGAAATCCGGTCCCGGAGTGGTCCTGCCCAAGCTCGCGCCCGAGCGGCTCGGCAACGTCACCAAGTACCGCCACGTGACCGTCAGCGTGGATCCGGACAAGCGCGTGGCCACCGTCACGCTGCGAGCACCAGCCGGGCCCATGCCCCGGACCGCCGAGGACTTCCGCCGGGCGGGCGCCGATCTTTGGGCGCTGCGCGCCTTCCGTGAGCTCGACGACGCGCTGCTCGACCTGCGCTTCAACCAGCTTTCGGTGGGGCTGCTGGTGCTCGAGACCGAGGGCGATGCCGCGGCGGTGCTCGAGAGCGACCAAGTGGTGGCAGAGCTGGCCGAAAGCGACTGGTTCGCCAAAGAGGTGCTGCTGCTGCAAAAACGCGTGCTCAAGCGCCTCGATCTGTCGGCCAAGAGCTCGTTCGCGATCATCCGCCCGGGCTCGTGTTTCGCCGGTTCGCTGCTCGAGCTGGCGCTGTCCGCCGATCGCTCGTACATGCTGGACGCCGACGGTGGCCCGACCCTCCAGCTCTCGCCGCTGAACTTCGCCGGGTTGCCCATGTCGAACGGGCTCAGCCGGCTCGAGACGCGCTTTCTGGGAACGCCCGAGCGGGTGGCCGAGCTGAAGAACCAGACCGCGCCGATCTCGGCACGGGAAGCCGCCGTTCTGGGGCTCGTCACCTTCACCCCGGACGACATCGATTGGGACGACGAGGTTCGCATCGCGATCGAAGAGCGCGCGGCGTTCTCGCCCGACGCCCTCACTGGGATGGAAGCCAGCCTGCGCTTCGCCGGGCCCGAAACCATGGAGACCAAGATCTTCGGCCGGCTCAGCGCCTGGCAGAACTGGATCTTCCAGCGGCCGAACGCCGTGGGCCAGAAGGGCGCCCTGACCCTGTACGGCTCGCCCGAGCGCGCCGTGTTCGACTACCGCCGCACTTGATGGAGAGGCCAGCATGACCAGCATCGTGACCAGCGAGAAGATCCCGAACAACGTGAGCCTGGCCTCGGACCGCCGCCTGCAGCGCGCGCTGGAAGAGTGGCAGCCGAACTTCCGTCAGTGGTGGGTCGAGATGGGCCCCGACGGGTTCCAACAGCACGACGTGTGGCTGCGCACCGCGATCAGCGCCGACAGCGACGGATGGGCCCATTTCGACTACGTGAAGATGCCCGACTATCGCTGGGGCATCTTCCTGGCAGACCCGGTGCCCGATCGGACCATTGGCTTCGGCGACGACATGGGCAAGCCGGCCTGGCAAGAGGTGCCCGGCGAGCACCGCAACGCGCTGCGGCGGTTGATCGTCACCCAGGGCGACACCGAGCCAGCGAGCGTGGAACAGCAGCGCCAGCTGGGCCTGACGTGCCCCAGCCTGTACGATCTCCGCAACCTGTTTCAGGTCAACGTGGAAGAGGGCCGACACCTGTGGGCCATGGTCTACCTGCTCCACTCTCACTTCGGGCGCGACGGCCGCGAGGAGGCCGAAGCCCTGCTCGAGCGGCGCAGCGGCAACGCCGACAACCCGCGAATTCTCGGGGCATTCAACGCCCCGATGCTCGACTGGCTGTCGTTCTTCATGTTCACGTACTTCACCGATCGGGACGGCAAGTACCAGCTCTTGGCCCTGGCCGAGAGCGCGTTCGACCCGCTCTCGCGCACCACGCGCTTCATGCTGACCGAGGAAGCGCATCACATGTTCGTGGGCGAAACCGGCGTGCAGCGCGTGGTCGAGCGTACCGCGCAGCACATGCGGGACCAGAAAGACGTCGACCCGCGCTCGATCGGTCTGATCGATCTGCCCACGGTGCAGCGCTACATCAACTACTGGTTCTCGATTTCGCTCGACCTGTTCGGCGGCGAAATCTCGAGTAACGCCGCGCAGTACTTCGCGTCGGGCCTCAAGGGGCGTGCCCACGAGGATCGGTACGAAGACCACGTGGCGCTCGACGGCACCTTCGAGATGATGGTCCCGAAAGACGGCGTCTTGGTCAGCGAGGCGGTGCCGATGCGCACCGCGATGAACGAGGTGCTTCGCGCTTCCTACATCGAGGACTGTCAGCGCGGGGTGGACAAGTGGAACAAGACCATCGCCGAAGCCGGCGTTCCGTTCGAGCTCACCCTGCCCAGCTCGCGCTTCAACCGCCAGGTGGGCCTGTACGCCGGGCTGCACTTCGCCCCCGACGGCCGCCCGCTCTCGCAGGCCCAGTGGGACGAGAAACGCACCGAGCTTCTGCCGACCGAAGCTGATCGAGCCTACCTCGGAAGCATCATGAGTCGCGCGGTGACCGAGCCCGGCAAGATGGCTCACTGGATTGCCGCGCCGAAGAAGGGCATCAAGGGCAAGCCCGTCGAATTCGAATACGTCCGGCACGACTGAATTCCGCTCACGGCGCCGGCGGCCCGTGCCGCCTGCGTCGACCGACCGCGCAGCGTTTGACGACGGGCCGCGCCGGGGCGAACATCCGCGTCCCGCGACTGCCATGAGCGCCGCCTCCGCCTACGACGAGCTCCGAGAAGGCACCGCGCTCGGCCCTTATCAACTGCTGGTGGCGGTTGCGCAGGGCGGCATGGCCCGGGTCTGGGCGGCACGCCACGTTCCGACCAACCGCGTGGTCGCGGTCAAGACCATCCGGCCCGAGCTGGCCGACAACGCCACCTACCAGCGGCTGTTCGCCGACGAAGCTCGGTTCGCGGCTGCCGTGAAGCACCCCAACGTGTGCGAGGTGTTCGGCACGGGCGAGGTGCGGGGCGTGCACTACATTGCCATGGAGTGGGTGACGGGCGAGAGCCTGGCCCGCGTGCTCAAGCCCAACCGCGGGGACACACCGCGACCGGTCGAACCGCGAATCGCCGCGCGTATCATCGCCCAGTGCGCCGATGCCTTGCACGCCGCACACGAGACCCGAGCCGAAGACGGCAGCCTGGTGCGCATCGTGCACGCCGACGTGTCGCCACAGAACCTGATGCTGACCACGACCGGTCGCGCCAAGTTGGTCGACTTCGGCGTGGCGCGCTCGGTGGCCAGCGGCCGGGTGGGCGACTTTCCCCAGATCGACGGCAAGGCTGCGTACATGGCTCCGGAGCACGCCGCCGGGAAGCGCCTGAGCCGGCTCTCGGACGTATTCACCCTGGGCGTGTGCCTGTACGAGATCTCGACGGCCGCGCGCCCCTTCGCCACGGGCAATCGAGAGGCGACCATCGAGCGCTTGCTGAAGGGCGACTTCCAGTTCCCCAGCGAAATCGTGGAGAGCTACCCGCCCGCTCTCGAGCGCATCTTGCGCCGCTCGATGGCGATGGAGCCGGCGCATCGCTACCCCTCGGCGCTGCGGCTCAAAGCGGCGCTCGAAGAGTGGCTCGCGTACTCTGGCCCGTCGATCGGCGAGGGTGACCTGGCCGAGTTCGTGAAGAGCCGGGCGGGCACCCTCATCGTCGAGCGCGAAGGAGCCATCGCTCGCTCGATGGGTGGGCGAGCCTGATCCGGGGCTCGTGCCGGCGCTCAGCGCTTCTTGCTGGTCAGGTGCACGCCCGCTTCCATGGCCGTGAGCAGGGCCTCGTGAGCCCCGGGCGGCACTGGCTCGTCATCAGCCAAGGCGCGCACCATCATCAGGGTCTTGTCGTCGCCTTGCGGGGTGACGGCGACCCGCAGCGCTTGCCGGGGCCGGAACACGACCGCGCCGGACGACGAAATCGGCGAGCTTCGTGAGGTATTCGGCGACGACGAGAGGGGTGACGATGGCAGCGCCGAACTGGGCGGTGGCGCCCCGCTCGGCGACGAGCGCGACGGCGGAGGGGGCGGCGCCGCGCTCGGCGACGAGCGTGACGGCGGCGGCGGGCGGCGCGAGGGCGGCGGCTGCTGACGCTCGCGCGCCTCGACGTCGGCCGGAATGCTGAAGTCGTGCACCGTGGCCTCGTCGGGCGGCGACAGCGGCGGTGCCTTGGGGCGGCTGACCGGCATTGGCCGAGGCGTGGTGGCTTCGTCGGCAGTCGGCGCGGAGACGGGCGGAGGCGCCGGTCGAACCGAGACGGGGACCGGCGCCGTCTCGGTGGAGGGCGGAGCGGACACCGGTGGCGGAGGAATGGACGGGGGCAGCGCGAGCGCGGCGGTCAGATCGGCCGCGGCGCGGGCGAGCGCGACGGCGCGCAGGTCGGTGCCCGCGTCACTCGCAGCCTCGGCCGCCCGGCGCAGCCATCGCACCGCCTCGTGCTGGTCGCCGCGGGCCCACATCGTCCCGCCGGTCTGAAGATTCCACGCAACGTCTTCGGGGTCGCCGGCCTCGGGCGCCGGGAATGCGAGCGACTCGGTCATCGGGCCGCATCATACTCGAATCGAGCCCGGCCCCGGGCACAATCAGTGAGCCCAGCGGTCGCGCAGCATCGGGTACAGGGTGTCGCCCATGGCGTACAGATGATCGCAGTGGGCGTCGGTGTCCTGGCCGGCGTAGCCCCGAACGTGGAAGGCGCCGGCGTCGGTCTGCGCGACCAGCTTCATCGTCGAGCGCGGCCCCGGCTCGTCCATCTTGCTGGCCACCAGGCCACGCCTCTCGATCAGATAGCGGGCGGTCTCGGTGGTGCTCGCATAGCTCGGAGTCACGATCGAGGTGTGCGTGATTCCAAACAGCTTGTCGCCGCGCACGGCGCGCTCCGCGAAGGCGTCGAAGGGCGCCATCTGACCGTCGTTCATCTTCTGCCGGTACTTGTCGAGAAAGCCGGCGTGCAGGCCGTCCGAGAGCAAAATGGCGTCGACCAGCTCGCGATCCTTCTTGTTCGCCAGCACGCGGTACGCAGCGCCGTAACCCGCGCTCCAGGCCGAGAGTGCCACCTTGCCGCGTGCACCGCTCGGGTGCGGGCAGGCCTTGCTCACGACCTGGTCGATCTCGTCGAGCAGGCTCGCCAGCGATCCATCTTGCATGAACATGTCTTCGTAGGGGCCCGATCCGATGCCCAGGTTGACCACCACGAACACCGCGTCGATGGCAGCGCGCTGGAACACGGGCTCGATGGTCTCGGGCGCGCCGTGGAAGTGGATCACCAGGTCGTAGCGACCGCCGGCGTCCCGGCACAGCCGGGGAACGGTCACGATCTTGCGACCCCTCACGATGCGCGCGGGCTTCTCGATGCGGGTGCCGGCCGGCTCGGCCGCCGGGGCCGGGGCCGGGCGCAGAGTGGCCCGCTGCACCAGCTCGGCCACCGCCGACGCCGCCGTGCGCAACACCGGCGCCTCGGTCGCGCCGACCGGGACGGTCGTGAGGGTCAGCGTCGCGATCAATGCGGCCATCAGGCGTTTCATCGCCTCCCCCTCTTTCAAGCTCCGTTCCAACCGCCTGAATTCACCTAAACCATTGAATTCAAAGGCTTCGAGTTCGGGTTTGAGGCCCCCGGAGCGCAGGGCGCCAGCAGCAACCTGCTGCCGATGCCCCTCAACTCTCGGGGGCACGAACCCGCGCTGCATCCGGAGCCGATCCGCCCTAGTCTGTCGGTCCCGTGACCGAGATCGACGACCGTCCGACGCTCGCCGGCATGCACCTGCCCACGGTTCAACAACTGGCGGCGGCGGTCGCCATTCCGCGGCTCGAGCTGGTCGTGGAGCGCGAAGCGGGCCATGACGTCGGTCGCAGCCAGGTGCTGGAAGGCGACGTGCTGCGCATCGGCTCGCACCCCAGCAACGACGTCGTGCTCGACGACCGCGCGGTGTCGCGCTTCCACTGCCAGCTCACCCGTGGTGAGCAAGGCTGGGTCATCTCGGACAGCGGCTCGATGAATGGCACCACGGTGAGCGGCGTGCGAGTGCGCGACGCCGATCTGCCTCGCCCGGGGTGCCACATCGAGCTTGGTGACTCCGTGCTGCGGGTGCAAGAGCTCGGGCCCGAGGCCATTGCCGAAGTCCCGACCTGGTCATCGTTCGGAGATCTGTTCGGCGAGTCCATGGCCATGCGCCAGCTGTTCGCGGTGCTCGACCGGGTGGCGAAGAGCGAGTCCACGGTGCTGATCGAGGGCGAGAGCGGCACCGGGAAAGAGCTGGCCGCGATGGAGATCGCTCGCCGCGGCCCTCGCGCCGGCGGCCCCTTCATCATCGTGGACTGCAGCTCGATCTCACCCAACCTGATCGAAAGCGAGCTGTTCGGCCACGTGCGCGGTGCCTTCACCGGCGCCGACAAGAACCGCACGGGCGCCTTCGAGGCGGCCAACGGCGGCACCATCTTCTTGGACGAAGTCGGAGAAATGCCGCTGGAGATGCAGCCCAAGCTGCTGCGCGCGCTCGAAGCCCGCGAGGTGCGTCGCGCCGGCGAGAACGAGAGTCGCAAGATCGACGTGCGCGTGATCGCGGCGACCAACCGCCGGCTGGAGCGCGAGATCAACGCCGGCCGTTTTCGCGAAGACCTCTACTTCCGGCTGGGCGTGGTGACCGTGCGCATGCCGCCCTTGCGCAAGCGGCTGTCCGACATCCCGATGCTGGTACAGGTGATCCTGCGCTCGCTCAACGCCGAAGAGTCGGTGCACCTCTTCACGTCCGAGGTGATCGACGACATGAGCCGCTATGACTGGCCGGGCAACGTGCGCGAGCTGCGCAACTACGTGGAGCGTGCGGTGGTGCTCGAGCACGCGCCACCGGCGAGTGAGCGACACAGCGGTCAGAGCTTCGCGCCGGTCGAGGCAGCCACGGTGCCCGGGATTGGCGGCCCGCCGGCGAACTCGGACATCACGGTCCCGTTCAAGACCGCCAAGGACGCGGTGATTGGCGAGTTCGAACGGGCCTACCTCAAGACGTTGCTCGATTGGGCCGGGGGCAACGTGAGCAAAGCCGCCCGCAAAGCGAAGATGGACCGAATGTATCTGTATCGCCTCTTGCAGCGCTACGAGCTGCGCGGCGGCTCGCGCATCGAAGACTGAGCTGAAAACATCTCACGAGAACCGGGCAGCGCGGCGCGAAGGTCCCGCGCGAAGCGCGGTTCGCAAGGCCGCTGCAAGCCTGCGGAAGCAGGTGAACCCGGAGCTGGAACGGGAGTTGCGATCGAGGGCGAGGCATGAAGCTCGTCGCCCCGATCGCCCTGTCGCTCGCCCTGTTCCCCGCCGCCGCAGCCGCCGCGCCCTGCGATCACCAGGCCCCCGCGCGCGAGGTCTGCGTCGAGCGCGACATCTTCTTGATGCCCGGTGTCCAGGCGGTGTTCTTCGCGCCCAGCGGCGCCGCTGCGCCCTTCTTCGGCGGCGGCGCCCAGATCGCGCCCATCCACTGGTCGCACAACAACGATCGCTTCGGCCCCAGCCAGGGCGCGCTGTTCTTGCAGGCGTCGATCCTGGAGTCGCCCGAGAGCGCGTCGTCACTGGCCATCTACGACCTCGGGTTCTCGCTGTCCCTGGAGAAGAACGCCAGCCGCCGCTTCCTGATCCCGTTCTTCGGGGCAACGGTCGGCGGAACCATCCACGAGGAGCTGAAGAACACCGGCTTTGCTCAGCCGTTTGCTGGGCTGCACCTCTACTGGCACCACAACCTGGTGCTCAACGCCGAGGGCGGATACCACTTCCCCTTCGCAGCAGTGGACGAGCTGCGGGGACCACGCGCGCAGGTGGTGGCGCGCTTCTCGATGTGGTGAGCGCGCGCAACCTGGGCCGGCATGGCGCGCAGCGCGCGCTCACTTCAGCCGGTGGCGCTTGATCAACTCCATCAGGTAAGAGCGGTCCATCTGGCCGTCACGCGACGCCTGCCGCACGTTGCCACCGCTCTTGGCGAGCAGGTGCTCGACGTAGCGACGCTCGAAGTCGTCCATCACCGCCCGCTTGGCATCGCGATACGCGAGGTCCAGCAGCCCGGCGAAGGGGTCCCGGGCGCCCGCGGCGTCGTCCACGGCCACCGTCTCCAGCGCTGCGGGCTCGCCCAGCGCCAGCGTGCCGAGCACGAAGTTGCGCAGCTCGCGCACGTTCCCAGGCCAGGCGTGGGCGCCCAGCCGCTTCATCGCTTCGGGCGGAAACACGTCGCGCACCGGACCGGGGTGGCCCGCCTCGCGCAAGAAGTGCTCGACCAGCGCGGGGATGTCTTCGGGGCGCTCGCGCAGCGGCGGCACGGTCAGTGTCACCACCGCCACCCGGTAGAACAGATCGAGCCGGAACACGGAAGAGTTGACCTGGGCACGCAGGTCGCGGTGCGTCGCCGAGACCAGCCTGACGTCGATCGCGATGTCGTCTTTGCCGCCCACGCGGCGGACGCGGCGGCGCTCGAGCGCGCCGAGCAGGGCCGACTGCAGCTCGGGCGGAAGCTCGCCGATCTCGTCGAGGAACACCGTTCCCCCGTTGGCCCGCTCGAACGCGCCGATGTGCTGGCGCTCGGCCCCGGTGAACGCCCCGCGTTCGTGACCGAACAACTCGCTCGAGAACAGCGTCGGGGTGATGGCGCCGCAGTCCACGGTGACGAACGGCTCGGCGGCGCGGGGGCTGGCGTCGTGGATCGCCCGCGCCAGCAGCTCTTTTCCGGTTCCCGACTCACCGAACAGCAACACCGACACGTCGCTCGACGCCACGCGGCTGGCCTGACCCATCACGCGGCGCATGACCGCGCTGTCGCCGAAGAGCTCGCCCAGTCGGGCGGGCGTCTCGCCGACGTCCACGATCTCGCCGTCGCCCACGCGGACTTCGATCGCCCCCAGCGACAGCACCGTACCGGGATCGACGACCGCCTGACCGCCCTGGAGCACGACACTGCCGATCCGGGTGCCGTTGGTCGAGCCCAGGTCCACCGCCACGATCCGGCCGGCGCGGCGCCGCAGCTCGAGATGGAACCGGCTCACGGTCTTGTCCCCGAGGATCAGATCGTTGCCGTCCGCGCCACCGATGCTCACCGTGTCCGATCCGGAGACGATGTTTCGGCCAGCCTCGGCCCCCGAGAGGACCTCGACCCGCAGGGTGCGTACCAGGCGACCGGTCTGCTCGATGGGGACGGTGCGGTCGGACATCGGGCGGTAGCGTAGCCTCGACTCGCCGTCTGGAGCTACCTGCTACGCGGCGCCGCCGAAACCCGCGTGGACGCGGCCTTCGAGCACTCCGCCGTCGGCGGTGACCAAGACCACGTGGTCGGCATCGGCGTGGATGCTCACGAACGGCGCGGTCCACGCCGGGTCGCTCCAGACCTCGCGCCACGGCGCGCCCTCGCCCGGTGAGAACCAGATGCGCCCCGCACCGGCGACCCACTCGCCGCCCAGCACGTCGACGGCACACGCAGACCAGTGGGTCCCGGTGCCGATCTCGAGCTCCGACTTGGTGTTCGGCCCGACACGCACGACGTACCGCCCGCCGGCGGCGATGGCGATCCCGCGCTCGGGCTGGCTGGCGCAGCACACCAGCGCCGGCGCATTGGGGCTGGCCACCTGCTCGAGGCGCCACTCGAGCGGGTGGTAGGTGGCCGCGAACGCCGAGCCGGTCCGCGTCCGGCCGGTCACGAGCCAGCGCTCGCGATCGAGGCGCGCGAGACCCGGAACGCTCGCCGCCGCCTCGACCGGCAGCGGGCGCAGCCAGTGCCGCCCGCAGTAGGCGAAGAGCGCGGGCGGTGCGTCGGCGCGCACCCCGACCATCACCGCCAGATCGTCCAAGTCGCCGGAGAACGCGCTGATGGCGCGCCCCGGCTCGGGACAGGCCAAGACCTCGCTCGTCTCGTCGGCCACCAGCGCCAGCAGCCGTCCGCCCTCGCTAGAGAGCAGGAATCGACCCGCGCCGAGCCGGCGAACCATGTGGATCGGCCAGAGCGGCGGCGGTGTGATGTCGGTCCACGCCCCACCGTCCCAGAAGGCCAGGCTCTGGGCCGTGGCCGCCAGACAGTGGCCGTCGCTCTCCCACGCCACGTCGACGATCACGCGGCTTCCGCCGGGGTTGTGCCGCGCCGTCCACGACCAAGACGCTGGCTCGCGCGCGGCGGCCCGCTCGGTGCGCGCCGAGACCACGCTGGTCACCAGCCGCTGACTGGGCTTGCCACTGCCGGGGCCCGCCGCAAGCCAGGGCAAGAGCAGCGCACCCAGCTCTGCGGCGCTCTGGATGCGATGACGCGGGTCGGCCGACGTGGCCCGCGCCAGCACCGCGTCGATGGCCTGGCACGCTTCCGCGCGGTCCCGCAGCTCGGGCGACAGCGTGGGCACGCTCGCCAGCCCCCGCCGCTCGGGCTGCATTGCCGCCATCACGCCGTCCAGTGCCGACTTGACGTCGAAGTACTTCTCGCCGGTCAGCATGAAGAACACGATGCTGGCCAAGCTGAACACGTCGGTCGCGGGCCCCACCTCGGCGCGGAGGTGGAC
The DNA here is from genome assembly GCA_023150915.1 of Polyangiaceae bacterium. Classification (GTDB taxonomy): domain Bacteria; phylum Myxococcota_A; class Polyangia; order Polyangiales; family Polyangiaceae; genus JADJKB01. The sequence continues at coordinate 71,502 of JAKLKA010000004.1, read as the reverse complement.
CTGTTCGGGGGCGATGTACCCGGGTGAGCCCAGGGTGATGTCGCCGAAGGTCGACGCCATCCCGGTGGGGCGCGCGATGCCGAAGTCGGACACCTTGGCGATCTCGGAGCTGCCGAAGCCGCAGCACAAGACGTTGCTGGGCTTGAGATCGCGATGGATGATCTCGGAGGCGTGGATCTCGGACAGGGCCGCCACCAGCTGGCGAAGCAAGTGAGCCACGCGCTCGGGATCGAGGGCGAAACGAGTGTTCTTGATCGAGTACCGCACGCGCTTCGAGAGCGTCTCCCCCTCGACGCCGCCCTGGACGTATTCGATGGCCAACCAAGGCAGCTCGACGCTTCGGCCCTGATCGCTGACCGTGGCAACACCGGTATCGAGCAACCGGACCACGAACGGGGTCGGCGGCACGCGCTCGTTCAGGCGGCCGAGCGCGACCACCTCCTTCTTGAACAAGCGGGTGACCATGTCGGCGTTCAGCACCACCGTCTCGGGACGCATGATCTTGAGCACCACGGGAATGGAGCCCTCGGGGGCAACCCGCTGGGCGAGCACGGCGTAGGCGAACCCCCCGCGCCCGATGGTGCGCTCGACCCGATAGCTCACGTCCGGGCGGTGATCCGACACCAGTGGGGCATCGCCGATCAGGGCCCGCGTCACGTCGCGGGACAGGTCGCTCGACGCGCTCACTGGTTCACGCCCCACTTCTGCTTCAGCGCGTCGGCGGCGGCCTTGGCCTTCTCGGCGTCTTCCTGGGCTTTCTGCGCCTTCTTCACCTCGGTCATCCATTCGGGCCCGGCGTCGCCGCCGGCCGGCTTGGCAGCACCGGCGCGCTTGACCGTGCGCGGCCCGGCATCGCCGCCGTCGACGGCGTCGAGCAACTCGACGCCACTGGCGGCGAGCGGCGCGTCGAGCGTGGAAGTGCTCGGCGCGGCCGCTGTTCCGCGTTGCTGCCAGAGGTAGGCAGCGGCCCCGAGCGTGCCCAGCGCACCGACGCCCAGCAGTGCGACCAGCGCGATCACCAGGGGGGACGACTTCTTGGGCGCCGGTGGCGCCCGGCTGGGCGGGGCCGGCAACGAGTGCGGAGCTGCCGTGGTCGGGCCGATCACGGCAGTGGCCGCCGCCGAGGCCGGGGCCAGCGAGACGCGCCCCGGCCCGACCAGCGCGCGGAACGCCTCTGCCATCTCGGAGGCCGACGAGAACCGCTGATCGGGATCGCGGGCCAGCGCCCGCTGGAACCAGGCGTCGAAGCCGGGAGGCACGGCGGCCAGAGTCGACGGAATCGGGAGCGGCTCGGTGCAGATCTTGACCAGCACGTCGCCGAGCACGGCACCGTCGAATGGCCGGCGACCGGTCAGACACTCGAAGGCGATCACGCCCAGCGCCCACAGGTCGGTGCGATGGTCGACCGAGCGCGTACCGCGCGCTTGCTCGGGGCTCATGTAGTACGCGGTGCCGAGCACGGCGCCGCTCTGGGTCTCGGCACCGACCCCGGTCTCCGTCATCGCCTTGGCGATGCCGAAGTCCAAGACCTTCGCGATGTCTTCGTCGGCGTTGTGCACCAGGAAGACGTTGTCGGGCTTCAGGTCGCGGTGGACGATTCCCGCCTCTTGGGCCTTTGCCAGCGCCCGGGCCACATGAACCACGACCCGCGCCGTCTCTTCCGCCGACAGCACGCCCACCCGCTGGAGGCGCTGTCGGAGGCTCTCGCCCTCGAGCAGCTCCATCACCATGAACGGCGTGTCCTGGTGCACGCCATAGTCGAGGATCTGAACGACGTGGGGGCTGCGCAGTGCCGCCGATGCCTGCGCCTCGCGCAAGAAGCGGGCACGCAGCGGCTCGGAGGTCGCGACGGCCGTGAGCACCAGCTTCACGGCGACGTCCGAGCGCAAGACCAGGTGCTCGGCCCGCCACACGGCGCCCATACCGCCGCGCCCCAGCTCGTGGACCAGCCGGTATTTTTCGGCGAGCACGTCACCGGCGGCCCATTGGCGCGAGACCATGAGGGCCCGAAGCGTAGTTTTGCGTTCGCGCGCGAGCAACCTTCGTGCCGTTTTGGGCCGGTGGGAGGCGCCCGCGGGGAATTGCCGGGCCCTGCCCCGAAATCATTGAGCGGCCCCGAGCGTTGGAGTAGCGAGGACGGCGACTTTCTGACCAACGGAGGACCGATGCCGACCTGCAAGGGCTGTGGCGACGAGGCAGACGAGCTCGTCAGCATGAAGATCGGTGGCAAGACCAAGAAGCTCTGTGAGAGCTGCGCCGACGAAGCTCGTGAGAGCGAAGCCGTCGCGGAGCAGAGCGAAGCCGTCGTCCAACAGATGATGGGCTTCAAGGGCAGGCGCTAGCCGCGTGGAGCTCCGGGCCGGTCTCCAGATCGATCGCTACGTCTTGATCGAGCCGCTGGGCGAAGGTGGCCAGGGCGCGGTCTGGAAGGCGCGGGATCCGCTGGCGCCCGACCAGCCCTGCGCGTTGAAGCTGGTGCCCGTGGTCGTGGGGCGACCGCACGATCTCGAGCGGACCCGGCGCGAAGCCCGGGCCCTTGCCCAGCTCGATCACCCGTCGCTGGTGCGCTCGGTCAGCTTGTTCGAAGATCTGAAGCTGGGCGTTCTGGGCATCGCGATGGAGCTGGTGCAGGGCACGTCGCTGCGTCAGCTCTCGCGCGAGGGCAAGCTCGGCATGCGCGAGAAGCAGCTGGTGCTCGAGCACGTGGCGCGCGCTCTCTGCTACTTGCACCAAAACGGCGTGGTCCACCGCGACGTGAAGCTCGACAACGTCCTGGTGCGCGACAGCTTCTTCGCCGATCCCACCCGGCCCGATGGGGTGAAGGTCGTCGACCTGGGCATCGCCGCGGTGCCCGGCAGCGACCAGCAACTGACGCAAGAAGGAACGGTGGTTGGGACCATCCCCTACCTGGCTCCCGAGCTGCTCGATCCGGCGACGTTCGAGGGCGAGCAGAGCTCGCCGCGGGTCGACGTCTTCGCCTTCGGAGTGATGGGCTGGCTGCTCTTGGCCGACCGGCACCCCACCGGCCTCCCGGCCAACTCGAACGCCGTGGAATACACGCGCTCGTACCGCAAGGGAACCGCTCCGAGCGCGGGCTTCCCCCAGGGGGAGGTAGACGGCGAGTGGCGCGCGATCTTGACGCGCTGCCTCGCGCTGACGCCGTCCGAGCGCTTGCCAACCGCATCCGCTGTGGTGGAGGCCATCACCGGCACCCTCCCCGACAGCGTCGTGGTTCGCCCGTCGCGCGATGGCGGTCGGTCGCCTGCGACCGCGGTCGCCACGCCACAGGCCATGTTCGATCCGACGGTGCTGGCCGAGCGCCCGCCCACCGGCCCGACGGCGCAGGTGTCGACGGTGGAGCTCGGGCCTGTCAGGCCGGCGCCCGCCACGACGCGCTGGACGCTGCCGGCGCTGACGGTGCTTCTGGCCGTGGGGATCGGCACCGGCGTGGCGCTCTCCACCCGCGAGTCGCCGCGCACCGCGCCGCCCAGCGTGAAGGCGATGGCTTCGGCAGAGCAACGGGCCGCGAGGAAGCCGTCCGACGCCGCACCGCCGGCCTCGGACGCCGCGCCGGAAAGCGCCGCCCCCGAAGCGTCGGCACCGGTGGTTGCGCCCGCAGACGCTTGCCACGAGGGCTGCCCCTCGGGGCGCAGCTGCGGCGGCGAGGGCTGCGACGCGCCGCTCGACCCGGCCGAGGTCTACGCGCTTCGGCTCGGTCGCGTCGACGCCAACGCCGAGGGGGCGTCGCTGCTCGCGACCTACCGAACCGCCGAAGTGTGCGTGTCGGTCACGGGCAAGACACCCGTGTGCATGCCGCTGCTCGAGACCACCGACGGCGGCGTCACCCGCAAGTCCGTCGCGGTGAGCTACGCCGAGCTCGCCAAAGAGGGGCTCGACGTCACGGTGCGGCACGTGGTTCCGGGCACGGGCGACGCCGAGCTCGCGCGCAAGTCCGGCGTGAAGCTCGACGGCGCCCGGCGCGAGCTGCTCTGCAAGGGCCTGGTGATCGACGGGTTGACCGCCGGGGGCGACGTCTCGGTCGCCAGGGTGGTGCTCTTTCTGGACGAGCCGGACACCGCACCCAAGCGCTGCGAGTGAGCGAGCGGAGCGAAGGACGTCCGACTCAAGCCGGTGGCCGGGCTGCCGTTCAGGGCCGTGATGTCCCGGCTCTTCCCATTTCTACTGGCCTCGGCGGCGGTGCTTCCGGCCGGCTGCAAGCCCAAGGCCCCCAGCACCCACGCCGAGCCGGCGCCTTCCGCGAGCACATCGGCCGCCCATGGCCACGCCCCGCCCCACGCCTCGGCCAAGCCCGGGACGACCACCCAGCCGGCCCGACACGAGAGCCACGGCTCGACCCCGGCCAAGACTCGGTTTCTGGTGCCGTTTGCCTGGGAAGCGGACCAAGAAAACGCCTTCGCGAAGGGCCGCAGCTTCCTCAAGAACCTGATCGACGACAACGAGGCGTTCGCGCGATCGGCGGGCTCGACCCACTTCCGCGCGTTCGCCGACACGCAGAAGCCGCGCGCGACCATCGTGGCTTGCTCGGACTCGCGGGTGCAGTCCGTGGCCATCGACGCCACGCCCGAGAACGACCTGTTCACGATCCGGAACATCGGCAACCAGCTCACGAGCTCGGCCGGGTCGGTCGACTATGGCGTGCACCACCTGAAGACTCCCGTCTTGCTCATTTTGGGTCACACGGGCTGCGGGGCCGTCAAGGCCGCGATGAAGGACTACAAGAAAGAGGGCGAGGCGCTGAAGAAGGAGCTCGACTCGCTCACTTTCGAGCGCCCCAAGGGCTCGGTGGACAGCGACGCAGTGTGGAAGGAGGCCGTGGTCGCCAACGTGAATGCTCAGGTACGAGGCGCGTTCGCGACCTACGCCCACGAGGTGGAAGTCGGTGAGCTGATGATCGTGGGGGCGGTCTACGACTTCCGCGGCGACCTGGAAGCGGGCCCCGGGCGTGTCACCTTCGTCAACGTCAATGGCAACACCGAGCCCGCCAAGGTGGCCTCGTTCGCCCGGGCGGTGAAAGTCACGCCCGCGCCCGCCGAGCGCCCGCCAAAGACCGCGCGATCGGCGTTGGCTTGGCGACCGCTCGCTCACTGAGAGCCGCCGCCCGAGCCGAGACGCTCAGTTCGGCGGCGGCTCGACCGGCACCCCCCACTTGGGATCCATCACCTTGCCGCGTGCCGACGTCGCCGGCGGCGCCGAGCGGGCGAGTCAGCGCTTGCGGAACGCCCAATCCGGGTGCGGGGTCGGCGGGCCGCTGCGATCCATCGCGGGCGTTCCCCACGCCGGCTCGAGCAGCTCGCTCACGATGCGGGTCATCACACACAGCTGGGCGCAGTGGCCCAGCTCTTCCTTCCCACCATACCCCCAGACATGCAGGCCGCGTTCGTCGACGCTGGACAACTGGCCGAACGCGCCAGCGGCCGCGGCGACCGGCGCGGCCGCGAGCCCCAGCTCACGCAGCAGAAGCGCCGCGGTGGTCCCGGTCGAGGGGAAGCTCATGGGGTCGACCCGGCTGTGCGTGAGCACGAACACGGTCTCGCCCTTGCGAGCGCGCTCGGCGAGCGCGATCTCGCGGCGAATGAAGCGCGCGTCGAGCGAGTCCGGGGACTGAACCCTCGGCGCACCCTGTTTCCAGGCTCCGTGGAGGCCGTCGAGCACGATCACCGCGTCGATGCCGGGTTGGTTCTGCTCCAGCAGCTTTCGAACGGCCTCGGTTCCGGCGCTCCAGGCGCTGACCGCCAGGTGCCGAACATGAGCCTGCTCGCTGCCGGTGTGCGCCCGGAGCGCCTGCTCGATTCCACGGCGCAACAGGGGGAACGCCTGCGGGGTGCCCAGCGCCTGGGTGTACGGCCCGCCCCCGCCCAGCCCCTTGTCCACAAGCACCAGAACCACGCCCCGGGCGCTCTGGACCAGGTACTTGCGCACCGCGTCCGCTCCGTGGAAGTGGATCACGACGTCGAAACCCATGTCCGCGGTGTGCCCGCCCTTCTTCGGGATCAGGATCTTGCCGAACGGGACGGGCCGGAAGGGGGCGTAGGGCCCGAGCCCGAGAGGATCGTGCGGATTGCACTCGGTGAAGCCCTTCGCTCTGAGCTCGGGGGTGAGGGGCGCGATCGTCACGCTGGTGGGCGTGGGAGCGGACGCCGCGGCAACCCGCGGTACCCGGGGGATCGCCAGGCGGGCGATGGCTTGCGGCTTCGACTCGTTCGCGCAAGCGACGAGCAAGACCGCCGCGAGGGCAAGCACGGAACGCCAGGGCACCGCCAAGAATGTAGCTCAATCCGAGCGGGCGAAGAGCGCTATGCCCGAGCCAACCGCGCCGCCGACTCGACCCAGCCTTCGCGCACGATGCGGGCGGGCAGGATGCGCAGCCTCGCCGCGGCGGCCGCCACGTCGCCTTCGGTCCAGGCCGCGAGCTGTGCGAAGCGAGTCACGCCCAGATCGTGCAAGGCCTCGCGGAACTTCGGCCCGATCCCCTTGATCCGCGTCAGATCGTCGACCGGCGCCGAGCCCCAGCCCAGGCCCTCGAGCTCGCTCTCGAGGGTGCGAAGGCGCGCCTCTCGCTCGGCGCCCTTGGCGCGCTCGTCGTCCAATAGCGCCTCGAGCGCGGCGACCCGAGCTGCCTGAGAACGTTCGAGCTCGAGCGCTCGCTCCAGCTCGATGACCCGGGCTTCTCGCTCGGCCAGGGCCGCCTCGACCACGCTGACCCGGGCTGCGTGCTCGGCAGCGGCGGCCTCGATGCGCCGCGCCTGTCCGCGCAACGCAGCGGCCTCGGCATCCAGGTGACCCAGGCGGTCGACCTCGTGCTTGACGACCGACAGCTCGGACTCGAGATCGACGACTCGGGTGCGCAGCCTGGGCAGCTCGACGCCGTGCGCGGCTTCCAGCTCCGTGATGCGCGCGTCGCGCTCGGCGAGGCGCGCGACCCACTGCTCGCGTTCGGTGTTCAGCGCCGAGAGCTCGGCAAGCTTGGTGGCGAGCACGCGCTTGGTCTGGTCGAGCTCGCTGCTGGCCGGCACCGATCGCACGCTGGCGGGCGCGGTGGCCACAGGCGACGGCGGCGGGCGCGCGCTGGACGGAGCCGGCGCGGTGGCCACAGGCGACGGCGGCCGGACGCTCGGCGGCGCCGGGCGCACTGCCGAAGGCAGGGTGACACTGGCAGGAGCCGGACGCGCGGGGAGCGGCGGCGCGCCCGGCGCAGCCGGCGGCGGTACGCCCGGCACAGCCGGCGGCGGACGCATGCTGGGCGGCGGTGGACGCACGCTCGGTGGGGGCGGGCGCATGCTCGGTGGGGGTGGCCGCACGCTGGCCGGCGCGGCGGCCGGCGAGCTCTGGGGTGGGCGGGGGCTCGAGGGCGCGCTCAGCGGTGAGCTGGGCGGCGGCGGACGCACGCTGGGCGGGGGCGTCAGAGCGGGCGCGGGGGCCGGGCGAACCATCGCAGCGGTGCCCGCGGCAGGCCGCGGAGGCGCCGCGACCGGACGCGGAGGAATGGATGCCGGGCGAGGCGAAGCCCCGGGCGCGGGCGGGTGCGGCTCGAGAGACTCGCGCGACGGCTTCACGCGGGTGATCTCGGTATCCGATGGATCGTCCTTCGGCATCATGTGCGCCAGCGACCCCGAGCATAGGCGAAAACCCGCCGATTGGCAGCGACCGTCGAGCTGGCTACGCTCGATGCATCGCTGCGCGACGACTCTCCGACGGCCACTTCGATGGTCACGCCCCGGATCTGGTGCATCCGGATTCGGGCTTCCGGGTCTGGTTTCTTCAGCCCTTCGGCATGCTGACTCAGGTCGGGGAGCAGGTGGACGCCGATGCCGAGGTCGCGCGCTTTCTTTCGGTCCGCGCCAGTGTTGCCCTGGACCAGCGGCGGCAGGGCGACGAGCGCGCCATCTACCTTCACGACTGGCGCGCGCTGCGCTCGTACACCCCCGAAGCGCGCACGCTGATGACCAACTGGGGGCTGGCGGTACGAGCCCGCACCGAGCGCATCGTGATCGCCTTCTCGCCCCAAGCCAAGATGGTGAAGATGGGCGTGGGTGTGGCCACCATGGCGCTGCAGCTTGCAGGGTTCACCGTGAAGCTGGTGGACGATCTCGAGCCCGAGTTGCGCGATCTGGGCGTCAGGCACTCACCGGGACACTGAACGCCACGCGGGCGCCCCCGCCGGCGCGGTTCTCGGCCCAGGCGCGCCCGCCGTGCGCCTCGGCGATTCGGCGGACCAGCGACAGGCCGAGCCCCAGGGACGACCCCGCGCTCTTCTCACCGCGCACGAACTTCTCGAAGGCACGTGACAGATCCTGCTCCGAGAACCCAGGCCCGCGGTCCTCGACCGCGAACACCAAGGTGTCGCCCTCCCGCGTCACACAGAGCTTCGAGACCTGTCCGGCGTGCTGCTTGGCGTTCTCGAGCAGGTTGGTCAGCGCCCGGGCCAGCAAGGTCGGGTCGCCCCAGACCCGGGTGGCCTGGGGCGCGAAGTCCAGCGCCGACGGATCGACGCCGCAGCGCTCCAGACAGCGCTCACCGAGCTCCCGCGCGTCGACGGCCCGGCGCTCGAACGCGCCGAAATCGAGCCGCGAGCTGGCGAGCAGCTCACCCACCAGCGAATCAATCTCGAGCACCTCGCGCTCGATGTCTTCGCCGACCTTGCCCTCTTGCTCTCGGGCCATCTCGGCCAGAACCCTGAGCCGCGCCAGCGGCGAGCGGATCTCGTGGCTCACCCCCGCCAAGAGCTCGCGCTGATCGGCCATCTGGCGCTGAATGCGGTCCGCCATGTCGTTGATCGCGTCGGCCAGCTCGCCGATCTCACCGACCTTGGTGCGATGCAGCGTGACCCGCGCGTCCAGGTTGCCACGACCGATTTCGTCGGCGACCCGCACCAGCTCGCCCAGCGGCCGCACCAGGCGGCGGGCAATCACCCCCGAGGCACCCCAGAGCATGGCAGCCGCCAGCCCCAGCAGCGCGAAGAACGCGAAGCCTGCTCGGCGCTCGCGCTTCGCGAGGCACAGCTTCGCGGTGCCCAGCAGTCGCTCGTCGCGCCGAACCGGCGTGACCACGTCGGGGTGCAGGCACAGGGGGCCGAAGGCGCCGACCAGCTCGCCCCGCGGACCTTCGAGCACGACGCTCAGGCCCAGATCCCGCGACAGCCCGCGCGCAAACGCATCGCGGCGCGACGGGTCGTCCCAGCTGTCGGCGAGCTGATGCTCGACGAAGGTCTTGCCGCGCTCCAGGCTGCGCCGCCAGCCGCCATCGGCGCCGCCGAAGACCAGGTGGGCCGCGACGGCGACCACCGCCCCGGTCACGATGATCGATGCGCCGAACCACAGGAACAGGCGGCGGTGCAGGCGCGAACGAACATAGTGCCGAAAGCCCCTCACGGCGCCTCGCGGGGCAGCACGTAGCCGATGCCGCGCACGGTCTTGATGCGTTGGGGGTTCTTGGGGTCGTCGCCGATCTTCTTGCGCAAGCGCGAGATGTGCACGTCGACCGTGCGCTCGCCGACCGCCACGTCGCCGCGCCCCGCCTCGCCCAAGAGCGCCCCTCGCGGCACCACGCGTCCGGCACGCCGCACCAGGGCCACCAAGATGTCGAACTCGATCCCGGTCAGCTCGAGCTCGCGCCCGGCGACCGTGGCGCGACGCGAGCCCACGTCGAGCACCAGGTCTTGAGCAAACACGCGCTCGCCGGCCAGATCGGGCTGGGCGCGGCGCAGCACCGCGCGCACGCGCGCCAAGAGCTCGCGCGGGCTGAACGGCTTCGCGATGTAGTCGTCCGCACCCAGCTCGAGACCGACCACTCGATCGGACTCGTCACCGCGCGCCGTCAGCATGATCACGGGCAATCGGCTCTTGTGTCGCAAGCGCCGCAGCACCTCCAGCCCGTCCACGCCCGGCATCATCACGTCGAGCAGCACGGCGTCGAAGGCGTCTGCATCGAGCCGGGCCAGACCGGTCACGCCGTCCCGGGCGTGGCCCAGCACCACGTCGTGCTGAGCCAGGTAGCCCGAGAGCAGCTCCGCGAGCCGGGCGTCGTCGTCGATGAGCAGGACCCGCAGCGCCATGAGCTCGACTCTATCAGCGGGGCGCGGCGTTCGCTCGCAGCGCGGCGTCGGCACAGATCTGCGCCACGTGACGCTCGAAGCTCGCACGCCGCCCACCCCCCGCGCCGTGCCCGGCCCGGTGGTGTACTGCGCGGGCGGCGCAGCCGCCGTAGCCCAGCAAGGTGCCCAGGGCCAAGGCCCCAATCAGGAACTTCCTTCGCATGACTCGATTCTCCCTTCAGCCGTGAGTTCGATACGGTCCGTGCCAGCGCCGACCGCGCTCGGACTCGATCAGGTCGGCCAGCCGCTGTCGCTGCTTGTCGTCGAGCACCTCGTGGGTGCGCCCCAGACCGTCCATGGCGGTGCGGCGCAGCGCCGCCAGCGCGGCGTCGTGCCGCGCGAACACCTCGCCCATGGCCTCGGCGTCGAACGCCTCGGCGCGCAGCGCCCGCGCCAGGTCCTTGCGTGAATCCTCCAGATCGCGGCGCGCCGCGTGCAGACCGTCCATCAGGTCGTCCAGCGCAGCACGCAGCACGCGTTCCTGGCCGGGCGTGGTGTCGAGTCGCTCGAACAGCCAGCGCGAGAAGGCGCGAGCGCCGAAGCTCCGGCGCTCGTCGTGGTCGCGGAAGTGGGGCGAGCCCCAGCGCCCGCAGGCGGGGTGCCGCGGGCCTTTGACGACCCAGATCAGCCCGACGAGGCAGGCCGTTCCCAGCAGAAATCCGAACATCATGACCTCCGTTTCAGGGGTCAGGATGGGGCGCGCATGTTGCGGCCGTTCGATCCGGAGCGTGAAATAGTGTGAACGATCGCCTGGCCGGGGCGGCGGTTCTCCTTCATAGTCCGCGGCCGAAAAGTGTCCGACCTGTCCACCGAAGTCGCCCGGCGGCGCACGTTCGCCATCATCTCGCACCCCGACGCGGGCAAGACCACGCTGACCGAGAAGCTGCTCTTGTTCGGCGGTGCGATTCAGCTCGCCGGCGCGGTCAAGGCCCGTGGCGAGCAGCGGCGCGCGCACTCGGACTGGATGAAGGTCGAGCAAGAGCGTGGCATCTCGGTGACCGTCTCGGCCATGACGTTCGACTACCGCGCCGGCAACTTCAACCTGCTGGACACGCCCGGCCACCAGGACTTCAGCGAAGACACGTATCGCACGCTGACGGCCGTGGACTCGGCGGTGATGGTGATCGACGCCGCGAAGGGCATCGAGGCGCAGACGCTGAAGTTGTTCGAAGTGTGCCGCTTGCGCGACGTCCCCATCATCACCTTCATCAACAAGATGGACCGCGACGGCCGCGACCCATTCGAGCTGATGAGCGAGATCGAAGAGCGGCTGGCGCTCGACGTGACCCCCGCCACCTGGCCAATCGGCATGGGGCGCGACTTCTTGGGCTGCTACGACCTGTTCCAAGAGCGTCTGCTGCTGGTGGAGCGGGGTGCAGAGCGCGCTGGTGGCGACGTGAAAGAGTGCCGCGGTCTGGACGACCCGTTGATCGACCGCGAGCTGCCCGAGCGCGAGGTGAAGGCGCTGAGGGAAGAGGTCGAGATGGCCCGCGGCCTGTGCCCCAGCTTCGATCTCGAGGCTTACCGCGGCGGACACATGACGCCGGTGTTCTTCGGCAGCGCGCTCAACAACTTCGGGGTGCGCGAGCTGCTCGACGGACTTCTGCGCCTGGCCCCGTGCCCGCGGCCGCAGAAGACCACGGTGCGTCTGGTCGAGCCGACCGAGAACGCGGTCTCGGGCTTCGTCTTCAAGATCCAGGCGAACATGGACCCGAAGCACCGGGACCGGATCGCGTTCTTCCGGCTGTGCTCGGGCCACTTTCAGCGCGGCATGAAGCTGCTCCACGTCCGCTCGGGCAAGCAGATGACGCTGCACAATCCGGTGCTGTTCTTGGCCCGCGATCGCGAGCTGGCCGAAGAGGCCTTTCCCGGTGACATCATCGGCATCCCCAACCACGGCACGCTCCGCATCGGCGACGCGTTGACCGAAGGCGAGCCGTTGCAATTCACCGGCATCCCCAGCTTCGCGCCCGAGCTCTTGCAGTCGGTGCGCCCGGCGGACCCGATGCGCACCAAGCACCTGACCCGGGCCCTCGAGCAATTGGCCGAAGAGGGCGCCGCCCGGGTCTTCAAGCCCCACTTCGGCTCCAACTTCATCGTGGGTGTGGTCGGGGCGCTGCAGTTCGACGTGCTCGCGGATCGGATCCGCACCGAGTACGACATCCCGGTTCACTTCGAGGGGACGCAGCTTCACACCGCGCGCTGGGTCGACGCCGCCGACGTGCAGGTCATGAAACGCTTCATGGAAGCCAATCGCTCGGCTTTGGCGGAAGACCACACCGGCGCGCCGGTGTTCTTGGCGCGCAACAACTGGCACCTCGAGACCACGCAGAAAGAGTGGCCCGACGTGCGCTTCGCCAAGACCAAAGAGCAGGCCGTCTAGCCAGGCGCCCGCCTCGGGGCCGCCGGTCAGATCGCGATGATTCCGGTCCCGATCAACACGCCGGCCACACCCGCCACCACCACCGCCACCAGGCCGAGCACCACGGCCACGTTGCGGCGTCGTGATGCTTTGCGGAGCAGCTCTTCCGGATCGCCGATGGCGTGCAGCTGGGCGATGGCCACCAGGCTTTGCTCGCTGATCTGCTTGCCGCCAGCGAGCTCTGCGTTGGCCTCGGTGGGCAGCGCGCGCACCTTGCTGACCTCGCGAGAGATCGGCCGCTCGCCGGCGGCCGCCCGCAGCGAGTCGCGGACGTAGGGCGGCAGCTCGATGCGCTTGCTCTCGGTGTCCGCCAGCCAACTGCGGCGCAGCGACGTGCCAGTGATGTCCTCGCTGACCCCTTTGCTTTCGAGCCAGAGAGCCAGCTCTTCGCCCAGGTCGCGCATGCTGGGCCAGCGCTCAGCCTGATCTTTGCGGAGCGCGCGCTGCACGATGGCGCTCAGCTCCGCGTCAGCCACGCCGTACTCGGACAGGCTCTTCGGTTCGGCGTTGATGATGGCAAACATCAGCGCGTTGTAGTTGTCACCGTCGAACGGGCGCCTGCCGGCGACCAGCTCGTAGAGCACCACGCCAAAGGCCCACAGGTCCGTCTGGCCGTTGATCTCTTCACCCTTGGCCTGCTCGGGTGACATGTAGTCCGGGGTGCCCAGCACGGAGCCATCGATGGTGAGTCGGCGGTTCGAGTGCTCGACCTTCACGATCCCGAAATCGAGCAGCTTGGGCTGGGTGGTCGCCACGTCGTCCTTCGCCAAGAAGATGTTCTCGGGCTTGACGTCCCTGTGCACGATGCCCTTCGCGTGGGCCGCCGCCAGGGCGTGGGCAATGGGCAAGAGCATCTGCACCGCCTCGACTTCCGGCATGCGGCCCTGGCGTTCCATCAGCTGAGCAAGGTCTTCGCCGTCGAGCAGCTCCATGGCGATGAACGGGTCACCGCGGCCGGTCTCGCCATAGTCGAGCACCCGCACGATGGCCGGGTGCCCCAATCGCGCAGCGGCGCGCGCCTCGTCGAGCAAGCGATCAGCCACCTGCTTCGAGCCGGCCTCGATCATCTTCAGGGCGCAATGCACGTCGAGCACGCTGTTGTGCGCCACCCACACCGTACCCATCCCGCCTTCGCCGATCTTGCGGATCAGGATGTACTTCTCGTCGACGATCTCGCCGGGCCGATACGGCCCTGCCGACGCGGTCACCCCCGACGGGGGGTCGTCGTGCCCGGACCCGCGCTGTGCACCTGGTGTGCTCATTCGATGAACCGCAATGCGTGATCTTCCTATCAAGCCCGGTTCGGGGCAAGAGCGGCTCGAGTGGCCCGCGCCGATTCGGCCGGTGGACCGCGCGATCGGCCGGAATTTCCTCTGGGTCGGGTAATGTGCGGAAGCCGGAGCACGGCGTTTCGTTTCTGGAACCCACGCTTCGCTAAGTCTGCATCCCGCCAAATGGTGGGGTTGCCTCGATGGCCTGATGTAAAGTGGCTGCCGACCGAGCTCACGCATGCAGGCACCGACCGCACCCCTCAGCGGGCGCTACCGCTTCAAGTCCCGGCTCGACGCTGGGACGAAGGCCCCCACCTGGCTTGCCGAGGACGAAAGTACCGGGAAGGACGTGGTCGCGTCGGTCTTACCGACGGCACGCGTCGCCGCGCTCATGGGCGTGGTCGGGTTGAAGCACGCGCACCTGGCGGGGATCATCGAGGTCGTCGACAACCCGTCGGCGGAAGCGGTGCCCGACGGGGCGCCAGCGAGTGGGGCTGTGATCGTCGCCGAGCACGTGGGCGGCAAGACACTGCACCAGGCGCTGAAGACCGCGCGGCTCACGCCGGCCGAAGCGATCACCCTGTGGATCCGCTTGTGCCAGGGGGTGGCGGCGCTCCACGCCGCAGGCGGCGCCCACGGCGCGATCTCGCCGCGCTCGATCGTGATCGAGCCAGCGGGCGGGCGGCAGGGCCCGATTCTGACGCAGCTGCTCGCACCCACCAGCGGTGCCTATTGTGCGCCTGAGCGCTTGCAGGGGCGAGGCCCGAGCGGCGCCGACGACACGTGGGCGCTGCATTCCACGCTGTTCTCGGCGCTGACCGGCAGCCCGCCGTTCCGCGGCGATACCAAAGACCAGCTCTTGAAGAGCATCGCCAGCGGTCAGCTGCAGCGCTTGAAAGATCTGGGAGTGAACGACGAGGGTCTGCAAGAGCTGTTGTCGCTGGGGTTGGTCGCGAACACCGCCCGCCGGCGCGGCACGGCAGAGCAGATGATCGAAGCCCTCGAGCGCTGGGAGCCGCGCAGCGAGGGGGCGTCGGAGTGGGAAGACGTCGCGACGGTGGTGGCGACCAGCACCGAAGACATCGCTCGGGCGATGCGCGACGACCGACCGGTGCCGATGCCCAGCATTCCGCCGGTTCCGGTCGAAGCGGAAGCCGAGCCCGCCCCGGCGCCGCCCCCGCCGCCGCCGCCGCCGCCGCCCGCAGCGGTCGAGTCCGAGCCGGCGCCCGAGGCGATGCCGAGCCCGTACGACGACGAAGAAGACCAGACCACGGTGATGGGCTCGGCGCCGATCGAGGACATCCGTCGGCCGCTGGCCGCTCCCAGCGAGCCGCCGGCGCTGGATCTGCCCGTGGTCCCGCCCAAGGCCCCGCCGGTCCACCACCCGCCGCAGATGCCCGGGAGCCCCTTCGACGCAACGCCGCCCCCGCCCGCCCCCATGCCCATGGCGCCGGCGCCCGCGCCGGCGCCCAGCCACGGCTTTCCGCCGCCGGGCTCGGCCTTTCCCCCGCCGATCTCCGCCTTTCCCCCGTCCATCCCCGGGCCACCACCCACCGGCATCGCCCTGCCGAACGACGACGAGCTCCAGATCCGCCGCGCCAGCCGCCGGCCCATCCTGGTGATCATCGGCCTGGTGATCTTGGTCGCGATCGGCGTGGGCGTGCTGTTGTTCCTGAACAGCCGCGGGATCATCACCGAGGCGCCGACCCCGCGCCCCAGCGCGGCGCCCGCGCGGGTCGCATCGGCGGCCGCGGTGACGCCCCCCGAAACGAGCGCCCCGCAGGCCGAGCCGCCCATCCCCAGCGCCGCCCCGCCGGTGGCGCCGGTGGCGCCCTCGACCCCGGAACAGCGCGCACGCTGCGTGGCCTCGCACTTCGAAGGCGAGACGCTGCGGGGCAGCGAAGACTTCGGGTTCTTGTGCGACGACAAAGACTTCCGCGGCATCAACTCGCAAGTTCACCGCCGGCTGGTGGTCGCCGGCGCCGGGAAGGTCACGCCGGGGATGCGTGAGTGGTCGGCCCTGGGCTGGTTCGAGCTGGCCGCGACGGCCGTGGTTCGCAGGGCGTGCTGCCCAGCGGGGACTGCCATGCCCAACTTGCCGACCACGCCGGGCGAGTGCCAGCAGCTCGGCGCGGCCCTCGACGATCTGACCCGCACGCCGCAGGCCAAGGCCACGGCCGAGGCACGCGCCGTGGCCTATGAAGAGTCGGTGCTCTGCTTGTTCCGAGCCGGCACCCCTCGCCCCTACAATTATCTGCAGCGGCCCACGAAGCATGCGCGCGGAGTGCTGATCGCGTTTCTCGAGCGTGCCGCGGGCCGCATCCCCACGTGATGTCCTTGCCCGCGAGCGTCGCCCCGCCGGCTCCGGAGCGGAGGATCTTCTGCAACCGCACGCTGAACCTGCGGGCGATCCGCGCGGTCGGCTTCGACATGGACTACACGCTGGTCCACTATCGGACCGAGGTGTGGGAGCGCCGCGCGTGGGAGCGCGCCCGCGCGCGCCTCGCAGACCGCGGTTGGCCCGTGGCCGAGCTCGAGTTCGATGCAAGCTTCGTCATCCTGGGCCTGATCGTCGATCTGGAGCTGGGCAATCTGATCAAAGCCAGCCGCTTCGGCTACGTGACCCGCGCCCTGCACGGCACCCGGACGCTCGAGTTCGACCAGCAGCGCGCCACCTATTCGCGAGTGGTGGTGGACCTGCGCGAGCCCCGCTGGGTGTTCCTCAACACGCTGTTTTCGCTGTCCGAAGCCTTGCTCTATGCGCAGTGCGTCGACCTCTTGGATGGCGGCAAGCTGGCGCCGGGCATCGGCTACGCCGAGCTCTACAAGATCGTCCGTGGCGCAATCGACCGGACGCATGCCGAGGGCGATCTGAAGGCAGAGATCATCAAGGCGCCCGCCGAGTTCGTCGAGCTCGACCCCGAGCTGCCGACCTGCTTGCTCGACCTCAAGGGCTCGGGGAAGAAGCTGCTGCTCGTGACCAACTCCGAGTGGGGCTACACGTGCGCGATGATGCGCTACGCATTCGATCCCTATCTGCCCCCGGGCACGACCTGGCGCGATCTGTTCGACGTGAGCCTGGTACGCGCCCGCAAGCCCGACTTTTTCACCGCTCAGAATCCGATCTTCGAGGTGGTCGACGAGTCGGGCCTGTTGCGCCCGGTGGAAGAGGGCATGCAGCCCGGGCGAGCGTACCTGGGAGGCAACGCGCGCATTCTGGAAGCACACCTCGGGCTGTCGCCGGAGGAGATCTTGTACGTCGGCGACCATCTGTACTCGGACGTCCATGTCACCAAGGACCTGCTTCGCTGGCGCACCGCGCTGGTGGTCCGCGACCTCGAGAAAGAGATCATCGACGTCGAGGGCTTCCGCCCGAAGCAGGCCGAGCTCAGCCGCCTGATGGCCGACAAGGAGCGCGAAGAGCACCTGTATTCGACCCTGCGCCTGGCCGCAGAGCGGATCGAGCGGAAGGCCACCGCCGGCGACCCGGCGCCCCTGCGCGAGCAAATGGGGCAAAGCAAGGCCCGCCTCGGCGCGCTCGACGCCCAGATCGCGCCGCTGGCGGAAGAGGCGGGTGCGCTGTTCAATCCCCGTTGGGGGCTGCTGATGCGGGCCGGCCTCGACAAGAGCTACCTGGCCCGCCAGCTCGAGCGGTACGCCGACGCGTACACCTCCCGGGTCTCCAACTTCCTCGCGTACACGCCCTACGTCTACCTACGCGCCCCCCGGGTGAGCCTGCCCCACGACGACGCCTGACTCAGCGGAAGAGTTCGGCTATCATCGATCCACTGTGGAGCGCCGCGCGCCTCGATATACCGTCTGGCTCCCCGTGCAGGTGGCCGAGCTGGAGGAGGGCATGGCCATCAGCCACAACGCCAGTGGCCTGGGCATGCTCCTGGTGACCGCCACCACGCTCGAGGTCGGCGCGCAGGTCAACATCGTGGTGCAGTTGCCGCCCGAGGGCAGCGAAGAGAAGAAGGTCTCGGGGCGAGTGGTTCGGGTCGAGAAGAACCTGCACGACCCCGAGGGGATCTGGCCGCATCGCGTGGCCGTCGAGTTCGAGCAACCGGTGGCAGAGCTCGACAAGGCGCTGGCGGGCTTGGCCAAAGACGGCATCGCACGCCTTCAGAAGTAGCGCCTGCTTCTCAGCGAATGCGCCGCAGCAGGCCTCGCCCACGCCACGGGATGGTGAGTGAGGCGAACCACAGCTCGTTCCCCCTGAGCTCACCCACCGCGTCGTAGGCGATTCCGCTTTCGTCGTAGGTGACCACGGTGAGGCGGTCGCCATTCGCTTGCGTCACACGATACCGCCGCGTGGTCCCCACTCCCGTGCCCGTCGCGGTCATCTGCTGCCCGTCGAACCGAGCCACCAGCGTGCCCATCTGCGCTGCGAGCAAGCCGGCAAACATCGGCTCGAGAGCCGTCTCGGGTTGATACGAGATCAGCAACCACTCGCCGACCAAGCGGCGGGCGGCCTCTTGCCGCGCAATCTCGGCGGCGTCGCGCGGCGTGCCGCGGGGCGGGCCACACCCCATGGGCGCGACCAGCGCGAGCCCCACGGCGATCACCAAGGCGGTCTGCGGAAAGCGCATGGGCCGTACTGTATACTCGCGCGACTGGCGACGCATCGATGTAGACTCGCGCCGTCGTGCGCAAGCCCCCTCTCGGCCCCACCACCCCGCATCGGGTGGTTCCGTGCGCGCTCTTGGTGGGCGTGGACTCGAAGCTGACCACGCTCTGCCGTCAGAGCACCGCCATCGCGGCGGGGGCGCGGCTCGAGACCTGCGACATGGCGTCGGTCACCAGCCGAGCCGCCGAGCTGCGGCCGTTCGCCGTGATCATTCCCCGCGAGCTGCTGGACTTCGATCCGTCCGAGATGATCGCGCTGGCCCGAACCGTGCGCGCGGCGTTGATCCCGCTCGAGACCGACCGGGCCAGCACGCAACTGGGGCGCGCCGAGCTGGTGCGGGCGCTGCGCGAGGCGTACCAGCAATGGCAGCGCTGACCCTCAGCCGGTGCGCCGGATGATGTGATAGCCGAACTGGGTCTCGATCACGCCGCTGATGCCGCCCACCGGCAGACCGAAGGCGGCCTGCTCGAACGGGCCGACCATCTGCCCGCGACCGAAGCTGCCCAGGTCGCCGCCACTCTTGCCCGAAGGGCAGTCCGAGTGCTGGCGCGCGAGGTCGGCAAAGTCCGCGCCGCCGTCGATCTGGGTCTTCAGCGTCTGGATCTGCGACTGGGCCTCGGCTTGGGTGCGCGTCGCGGTCGAACGGGACGACCCCGCGTACATGAGGAGGA
This sequence comes from Polyangiaceae bacterium, assembly GCA_023150915.1. Lineage (GTDB taxonomy): Bacteria > Myxococcota_A > Polyangia > Polyangiales > Polyangiaceae > JADJKB01. The sequence goes on along the minus strand of JAKLKA010000004.1, from coordinate 52,397 downwards.
TGTGAGAGGCGCGTACTTGCTCTGCCATGGGACGCGGACCGTAGAAGAGCGGCGCGCGGGCATCAAGCGCTTCGGGTCGGCTTGACGGAGCCGGCGCGGCAGCCCATCGTGCCGAGGCGAGAGCATGTCGCGACGTTGGCTCGGGGTACTGTTCGCGGTCGCGGGTTGTGGCGGCGGAGTCGAACCTGGGGTGCCGCCGGCAGCGCGCGCACCGGCGCCCCCCCAGGGCTGGTGCAGCGCGGTCGATGCCGTCCTCGCCGGCCCCGAGACGCGCGGCCTGGCTTGCCTGTCGGTTCCGAACTTCCTGATCACCGGCTTCTTCGGACCCAGAGCCAACCCCGAGCGCAGCGACTTCGTGAACGCCTGCTTCGCCGGCAACGGCGACGCGGCCACGCGCCTGCGAATGAACGTGCGGCCGGTCGGTGATCTGCGCTTTCGCCATTCGTCACGCCAGCGCCTCGCGCGCGGCGGGGGCCTCGATCTGGGGTTTCTCGGCCCCTGGGCCCCCAGCGTGCGCGTACACGCCGAAGACGACCGCGAGCTCACGATCGACGTCTCGCTCGAAGACGCAGAGATGCGGGTTCTGTCGAGCGTCGCCGAGATCCTGGGTCAAGAGCTGGCCGGGGCCCCGGAAGAGTCGAGCACGCACCAGAGCCTGGAAGCCTGCGTCAGCCAGATCTGCGACAGCAAAACACCGCTGGTCTACACGGCAAAGGTCCTGGCGGCGGTGCCGGTGATCACGCTCTCGGCGACCGCGGCGTCAGGCCGTGAGCTGGCCGTCAGCCAAGCCGGCACGGGTTTTCACGTCGACCAGAAGAAGTCCTCGAAGTGGACGCTCACCCTGCGCGCGAAAGAGAAGCTGAACGTCGCCGCACTGCTCGAGTCGGCGGCGCCGGCGCTCTCCAGCGCCGGCACGTGCGGTCAGGTACGCGCGGCACGCGCTCGCCGCCGGGTGCTCACGGGCCTGCGCGAGATTGGCCTGCGCACCCTGTCCGGCCGAGCGCTGGACGAAGTCCCGACGCTGGCAGCACCCTTGCGAGCGGCAGCGGCCGGCGCCGACGGGGCCTTCGGTGACAACGAGAAGAGCACGCTCGCCCAGAGCATCGAGGCGATCGAGGGCGCTGCGCGGCAGCTGGCGCTGCCCAAGCCGAACAACAGCCTGTGCGCCAACCGCAACCTGGCGGGTACCGTGCTGGGCAGCTCGGAGCCCGACAACACCTTCCGCAGCGTGCTGGTCGACGTGCTCACGCCGATCCACGAGCGGCTGACCGAGCTCGCCAACGACCACGCGCTCCCCTGCGCCGACCCTCTCTGGTACCGCGACCTCGATCGCGACGGCTATGGTGACAAGAAGGTCAGCCTGCGTGCCGGAAAGCAGCCCCCCGGTCACGTCTCGAACGCGCTCGACTGCTACGACGAGAACCCCGAAGCTCACCCCGGGCAGGCGCGGTACTACGAGCAGCACCGCGGCGACGGGAGCTTCGACTACGACTGCGACGGCCGGGGGGCGAAGAAGGACGACCTGGTCGCCGGGGGCTGCCGGTCGAGCACCATCCTGGGCATCCCCACCAAGTGCTGGGCCGACGCCGGCTGGCAGGGCGCGAGCCCGGGGTGTGGGGAGCAGGGCCGCTGGCTGGCCGAGTGCGAGATCTCGACCTTGTCCTGCGAGCCGGCCAAAGAGCTACGAAACGTCCAGACCTGCCGGTAATCGCCGAAAGCTGCGCTCTGCCCGGCCGGGGCTGTATGATGGCGGCCGCGAAATGTCCGGCAGGCCCCGTTCCTTCGTTTGCCCCGACGAGCTGTGGGCGGCCTGCGAGCGCATGGCGTGGCAAAGCGGGCGTCCGGTGGACGACGTGGTCAGCGAAGCGATTCGTCGATTCACCCAGGGGTCGCTGACCGCTGCCCCGCCGCCAGTGGCGCCGGGACCACCGGGCTACCCCCCGACCATGGTCTCGGGTCATGGGCCGCCGGCTCCGCCGGTGCGCGCCCCCTCGGCGGCGCCACCGCCCGGCCACTATCCCCCTCCCCCGCCGCCGCCCGCCGCCCACGCGCCGCCGCCGCCGGCATACGGCGCAAGCCCGATGCCGCCCCCTGCGTACGGCGCGCCGCCGCCGCCCATGCCACCGCCCATGCACCCGTCCACGGTGACGCCGCCCGCTCCCGGTGGCTACGGTCGGCCCTACGGCGCGCAGGCGGCACAACCGCCGCCGTTCCCGGCGGCGCCGCCCCACCCCGGCCCGCCGGGCGGGCAACCCATGAGCGACGGTCCACCGTCGTACCCCATCTTCTTGTACTGCGAAGGCGAGCGCGCGCAGATCATGCAGCCGCGGTTCATCATCGGTCGCAGCCGCAACGCCTCGGACTTCGCGATCAACGACTCCAACGTGTCGCGCCAGCACGCCGCGGTCGAGTGGCTGCGGGGGCACTATCACATCGTCGACATGGGCTCGACCAACGGCATCCAGTTTCAGGGCCGGCGCGTCGAGCGGAAGGTGATCTACGACGGCGACGTGATCATTCTCGCGGGTCACACATTGCGTTTTGCGCGCCAGTGAAGAGTGACCGTTCTCGCTCCGCGGACGACGCCACGCGCTGCGACGCTCGCGATCGGCGAAACAGCCGGCGCCTGTCGTCGCCGGGTTCCTCGTGCTCCGGTCTCGGTGGACGATCGTGATCTGATCTTGCCAAGACTCGTCGGGCGCCCCCGGGGCTCGGCCTTCGGCCGAGCGGCAAGCCCGACGCCCGGGCTGTGCTCGTGCTCGTACTCGTACTCGTACTCGTAGCCACCGGCGGCGCACCGGCCCTCGCCAGTGCGCCACCGTGCCCGGACCGCCAGGCCTTCAGTACCGATACAGATCCGACTTGAACGGCCCGTCTGCCGGAATGCCCAGGTACTCGGACTGTTTTTCGCTCAGCGTGGTCAGCTTGGCCCCGAGCTTCTCCAGATGAAGCCGCGCGACCTCTTCGTCCAGCTTCTTGGGCAGGGTGTACACCCCCACCTGGCGCTTGTTGGTCCAGAGATCGATCTGGGCGAGCGTCTGGTTGGTGAACGAGTTGCTCATCACGAAGCTCGGGTGGCCGGTGGCGCAGCCCAGGTTCACCAGTCGCCCTTCGGCGAGCAGGTAGATCGAGTGCCCGTCGGGGAAGGTGAACATGTCCACCTGCGGCTTGATGTTGGTGCGCTTCACACCGGGGTACGCCATCAGCTTGGCGACCTGGATCTCGTCGTCGAAGTGGCCGATGTTGCAGACGATGGCTTGGTCTTTCATCTTCGCCATGTGCTCGGCGGTGATGATGTCGCAGCAGCCGGTGGCGGTGACGAAGATGTCGACGTGCGCCAGCGAGTCTTCGACCGGCGCCACCTTGTAGCCGGCCATGCAGGCCTGAAGCGCACAGATCGGGTCGATCTCGCTCACCCACACCTGGGCGCGGTGCCCACGCAGCGCCTCGGCGCAGCCCTTGCCCACGTCACCAAAGCCGCACACCATCGCGACCTTTCCGGCGACCATCACGTCCGTAGCACGCTTGATGCCGTCCACCAGTGACTCACGGCAACCGTAGACGTTGTCGAACTTGCTCTTGGTCACCGAGTCGTTGACGTTGATGGCCGGCACGAGCAACTCGCCCTTTTCCTGCATCTGGTAGAGGCGATGCACGCCGGTGGTGGTCTCTTCAGAGACGCCCACCAGATCGGCCACGACGCGGTGCCAGTGCTTGGGATCTTCCTTGGCCACCTTCTTGAGCAGCTTGTTGATGATCTGAAGCTCGTGGTTGTCGGTCGGCTCGTCGAGCAGCGCCGGGTTCTTCTCGGCGTAGTAGCCGCGGTGGATCAAGAGCGTGGCGTCGCCGCCGTCGTCCACGATCAGCTGCGGGCCCTTGCCGTCGGGCCAGGTGAGCGCGCGGTAGGTGAAGTCCCAATACTCTTCCAGGCTCTCGCCCTTGAAGGCAAAGACGGGCGTGCCCGCAGCGGCGATGGCAGCAGCGGCGTGATCTTGCGTCGAGAAAATGTTGCACGAAGCCCAACGCACGTCTGCGCCGACCTCTTTCAAGGTCTCGATCAGCACGGCCGTCTGGATGGTCATGTGCAACGACCCCGCAACGCGCACCCCGGCCAGCGGCTTCTGCGGCCCATACTTCTCCCGGGTTGCCATCAGCCCGGGCATCTCGTGCTCGGCGACGGTGATTTCCTTGCGGCCCCAATCGGCCAACCCGAGGTCCTTGACGAGGTAATCCTTGCCGGTGGTCTTGCCGGTGGTGCTGACGCTGACGCTCTGAGTCATGGTGTCTCCTGCTTCTTTCAATCGGTGATCGGTTGGCGACGCGCCCGGGGGCTCGTCGGAGTTTCGGGGCGAGTGCCGAGCAGTGTCAGGCACGGAAGGTGTGCATCGACGCCGACGCGGGGCAGGCGCAGAGGCGCGGGGCCGACGCTCACCTGCTCGAGCCGGGCCGCCGCAGCAAAGCTCGAGAGCTCTTGCTCCGAGAAGCCCAGCCAGACGTCCGCCTGCTGTTCGCTCATGCGTTCGTCGTCGTGACGGGCATAGTCGATTACCAGGATCTTGCCGCCCGGCCGCGCGAGCTCGGTCAGGTCTTTCAGCGCCGCCTTCGGCCGCGGGGCGTGGTGCAAGACGCGCACGGCCAGCACCAGGTCGGCGCCGCCACCCACTGCCGCGCGCACCCGGTCGCCGTCGATCTGATCTTCGATCAACGTCACGTTGGTGTAGCCATGCGCCCGCACCCGCTGGCGGGCTCGTTCGAGCTGGGCGGTGCTGCGGTCGATGGCGACCACGCGATCGTAGACCGGTGCCAAGAGATCGAGCAGCACACCGTCGCCGGTGCCTGCGTCCACCGCGAGCCCGCGATCGGCGATCAACCGTGCGAAGGCCGAAAGATAGAGCGGCAGCTCTGGCGAGAGCCCCACCTCGCCGTCCCCGGGTTGCGAGAAGAACTCACGCGTCCGGGCGTCGCGCGACGCCACCACTTCGGCGACCTTCGCCAGGCTGCCCTCGGCCGCGCACAGCTGGCGGCCCGCCGCGAGCGCATCGACCACCACCGCGTCGCGCGCCGCCTCGTCGGACAAGCGGACCAGCGTGCGCGTGCCCTGGCGGCGGTCGCAGAGCAGGCCCGCTTGCCGCAGCGGCGCCGCGTGCCGCGACACGTTGGGCTGGGCCTCGCCCAAGAGCTCGGCCAGCTCCCCCACCGACAGTTCCTCTTCCGCGGCCAGCGCCAGCAGGCGGAGGCGGACGGGATCGCTCAGCAGCCGGTAGAGCTGCCAGCGGGTCTCGCTGCCGGGCAAGGACTGCATGCCCGGGATCTATATGCCTTCATGCGCATGAATGCAATAGAGCAGAAAACACTGAAAACCCGCTCATTGTGCGGGGCTGGTGCCCGCCTGGGGGACCTCGTCGGGAGAAAACCGCAGGGCGTCGAGGAGCACCGTCGAATCGAGCACCGAGTCGCCCATGTCCCAGATCGCGAAGCGCAGGGTGATCAGCCCCCGCGGGGTGATCGGTGACTGGGTGACGAGCCAACCCGTGGCGGCGCTGTTGTCGAAACCGGTTTGGTCCAAGAGGCCGACGCCGAGCGGGCAGTCGAACGCCTTGTTGCCCGCGGTCTGCGGCTTGCACGCGCGAAGGTACGCATTGTTCACACTGACCGGGTTGCCCTCGCCGTCGAACGCGATGTTGCCCGACTGGGCGTTCTTCGGCGCGGGGAACTGCAGCGCGACGAAGAAGTCGTTGTACTTCGTGCACACGTAGGTCGGAAACTCGTAGGTGTAGTAGTTGAAGTCGATCAAGAAGCTCTTGGCGTTGCTGGGAACACGGAGCGACACTTCGAGCGCCGCCGGATCGTGCGTCGCCTTGTCCTTCTCGGTGACGACCTTGCACGAGGGCGAGTCGATGGGGAAACCCGTGGGAGCGAGCCCGTCGGTCCCCATGTCCGCGCCAGACACCGGCTTGTAGTCGCCATCGCCGGGTTCACGCGCAGTGCCACTCGACAGCGCCAGCAAGCGCTTGCCCTCGCGCGGCAGCAGGTTGGCCCCGAAGCTCGGCAAGAGCCCGTGGGACTTCTCGTTCATTCCGGTCTTGCCGTCGGCCATCACCCACTTGGCCTGAATCACGCCCCATTTCTTCTCTTCTTTGGTGGTGAGCTGACACAGGCCGAGCGCCCGGGCGCCGTTCAGGGGATCGGGATCGCCAAGATTGGTGATGGCCTCGTCGCACGGCGCATAGTCGTCGGCCGTCCCCGAGCAGTCGTCGTCCACGCCGTTGCCGGGATAGTCGATGGCCCCCGGGTTGACGTTCGCGTCGTCGTCCTTGCAGTCGCCATCACCGTCGCCGAAGCAGTCACCGTCGGCGTCCTTGCCGGTCGGGCTGCACGCCGGCACGGCACCCGTGCCGCCGGTCGACGAGCCCCCGAGGCCCCCGGCGGCACCCGCGCCGCCGCTGCCCGCCGCGCCGCCGGTGTTCGACCCGCACTGGCACGGGCCCCAGGCGAGCCCGTTCTTGACGCAAGACCACGTGCCGTCGCAGTCGCCCGTGCCCTTGCAGGCCGCAGTCGCTCCGGGCTCGCACACCTTGCCCGCCTTGTCCTCGGAGCTGCACGCGACGACGACGCCCGAGCCCACCAGGACCACACCCAACCAACCGAGAGCTTTGCTCATGCCACTCTGGAGGATAGCAGGCCCGGGTACGCCCGGGGATCGCGGCGGGCCCGAGCGGGGGACGCCGACGGCCGCCTACCCGCTCTGCACGCGGCGGAACGGGTGAACGAAGCTGACCAGGCCGGAAGGGTTGCGGGTGCTGATCCACAGGCGGCCCTGGCCGTGGAAGGTGCAGACCAGACCCTCGCCGCTGAAGAACAGGCTCTTCATGCCGCCGACCTTGTTCACCGTGTACTGCAGGCCCCCGGTGAAGCCGACGATGTGCGAGGTGTCGCAGATGTAGCCGGCCGGACCGACGTCCACGGCGTGGATGCCGCCATAGGCGCAGAAGAACAGCGGGCCGGTGCCCTGGGCCACCAAGAGGAACATGCCGGTGCCGCTGAAGAACCCCTTGGCGCCGCCCCACTTGGTGTCGAGCTGCACCGTGGGGGCGCTGGCCAGGAACGCCCCCGAGGACAAGAAGATGGGGGTGCGGCCGTCCATTTCGACGACCTCGAGGTCGCCTTCGGGGCCAGGAGCGAACCACAGCTGTTGGCCCGGCGCCGTCGCGGTGAAGGTGTTCTGGAACACGCTCTCGCCGCCGAGCAGCTTGCGCTTGGCGGCCCCGAGCAGCCCGCCCTGCATTTGGGTGCGCATCTCGAGCGCACTGTCCTTGGCGACCATGGCCGCCGCCTCGACCAAGAGAGACTCGCCCGGCTGATGGAAGGCCACGCGCACCAGGCTGAAGTCCGGTTTCTCGAGAATGTCGTAGTGCATGGTCTCCCTCTCAGCCGGAACGCGGCGGCAAGAGCGCGCCGATCGCTTGCCCGTAGCCCGCGGGGTTGCGCGTCTGGATCCAGATCCGCCCTTGCCCTTGGAAGTGGCAGACCAGGCCTTCGCCCGAGAGGAACGACGCGATCCAGCCGCTGCCGCTCTTGCCGACGGTGTAAGTGAGCGTCGAGTCCCAAGCCACCAGGTGACCGGTGTCGATCACCAGGCTGCCATCGCACACGAGCTCCTGAATGCCGCCGAAGGCGCCGACCAAGACTTGCCCGGGGCCCTGGCAGGTGGCGCTGAGCACGAACACGCCCTCACCCGCGAAGAAGCTCTTGAAGCCGCCGACCTTGGTCTCGATGTTCACGTTGGGGGTCGAGGCGATGAAGCTCGAGCTCTGGATCAAGTACCCCGGCTGGGTCATGTCGAGCACGACCATGTCGCCGCACAGGGCGTGGGCCAGCAGCACCTCACCCGGGCCATTGGCGGCGGTGAAGGTGTTGCGGAAGAAGCTCTCGCCCCCGAACATGCGCTTGAGACCGCTCATCAGGCCGCCGCTCTGGGTCTGCATTTGCACGTTGGTGCTCATGCCGACCATGGCGCCGCTCTCGGCAATCACCGCCTCGCCCGGCTGGAGGCTGACCCTGGCCAGCGAGTGCGCGGGCCGGTACTGGATGTCGAAGTTCATCGCTCGGTCCTCCTCTCAAGGCAGAAGCGGTGAGAGCCAGCTGACCAGCGAGCTCAGGTTGCGACTCTGCAGGTACACGCGACCCTGGCCGGTGAATTCGCAGACCAGGCCCTCACCCGAGGCGATCAGGCCCATCATGCCGCCACCCGGGCGCTTCACGCTCATGTTCAGCTGGCCTTCGTAGCCGACGATGTGACCGTTATCGATCATGAAGGGCTGCGTGATGTCGACCACCTCGATGCCGCCGTAGCTGGTGAACCACAGGTCCCCCACGCCGCTGACCTCGAGCCAGAAGGCGCCTTCTTTGGCCAAGATGCCCTTGAGCCCGCCGAACTTCATGGCGATGTCGAGGTTGCCGACATGCGCCAGGTACGCGCCGGTGGAGAGAATCAGCTTCTCGCCGTTCATGCGGCGGTGGGCGATGTGCCCCGACATCGCCGGCGCGAGCCAGACACGGCCGGGTTGCGGCGCGCTGAAGTGGTTGACGATGAAGGTCTCGCCACCGATGAACTTGCGGATCAGGGCGATGACGATGGCCTTGAGCGTCGCGATGAACCCCGCCGAGGGCGAGGCGTTGAGCTTCACCGCCATCTGCACGTGCTGATTGCGCGCCACCATCGAGCCCGCTTCCGCCACCAGGGTTTGCCCGGGCGCGAGATCGACGCGCAGCATCGCGAACGACGGCCCGTGCGTGATCTCGTGCTGCGCCGCGCCGGCCATGGCGGGCGGGGCGTGACCCATGGGCGGCCCGGCGGGTGCGGGCTGTCCGTGTGGCATCTGTTGCATGCGTTCTCCCTCTCGCGTCCGAGCGTCGGCGATAGTCGGTCTCGCGGTCGGGCTCAACCGCTATACTCGTGATCGAGGTCATGCCGAGCGATCGCGAGCGCTGGAATGCGCGCCATGCCGCGGCGGCCGGGCAGACCCTGCGGCCCCCCGATCCGTTCGTGGTGCAGGTGCTCGACGAGCTGGGTCCGGGCGGGGGCCGATTCGCCATCGACCTGGCCTGCGGCACGGGGCGCCACGCGTTGGCGCTCGCCGAGCGCGGCTGGGCGGTCGAGGCGTGGGACGTGAGCGCCGAGGCGCTGGCACAGCTCTGCGAGCGCGCGCGGGAGCGGGGCCTGGAGATCGGCACGCGCGTGGTCGATCTGGCGCAGTTGCCGCCAGGAGCGCCGGGCGCACAGCTGGTGGTGGTGGTGAACTTCCTGGACCGCGGGCTGTTCGCGCGCCTGGCTTCCCTGCTGGCGCCGGGCGGGTCGGCGGTGATCGCCACGTTCACGCGGGACTTCCCCGAGCCCCACCCGAGCCCGCGCTTCCGCTTGGAACGCGGCGAGCTGACTCATGATCTGCCCGGGCTCGAGCGCCTGCGCGCCGTCGAGGGCGGGGGCCGCGCGGGGCTCTGGGCCCGGCGGCGGGAAGACTGGTGAACGGAGCGGCGTACCAGGCGCGGGACGGAACACCACCATGCACTCGAGCCCTACCACTTCGCCGGAACCCGTGAATCCCATGCGCTGGCCGTCGCCGAGCGGCGCGATGGATGGTAGAGCGGCCCCCCAGGGAGACGCCGACTTGTCAGAAGAAGGTACCGATTTCTGGTTCTGCGCGAACCCCGACGGTTCGCTCAAGACGGTCGACCGCGACGAGCTGCTGTCGGGGCTGAAGCAGGGCTCGCTGAACGGCAAGAGCCTGGTGTGGCGCCAAGGCTGGGCCGAGTGGGTGGCCGCGGGTCAGGTCGCCGAGCTGTCCACTGCGTTGCCGTCGGTCGCGCGCGGCGCGATCATCGTGCCGAAGCCCGATCCCGATCGCATTTCGCATCCGCCGCCCATTCCGGTGAATGTCTCGACCTCGCTCGAGCCCATCATTCCGGTGGCGTCGAACCCCGAGAACGACCGGCCGGGGACGCTGGTGATGCAAGAGATCGAGCTCACCGGGTCGGAGCTGCAGGCGGTGCAGCCGCCGCCGCCGTCCCGCGCCAGCGCGCCGCCCGCACCGTCACGCCGCGGCACGCCTCCACCGCGTCCGGCTGCGCCCCCGGCCGCGAGCTGGGTCGAGGTCGCGCCCCTGGCGAAGACCGCGCCCCCCGAGAAGACCGTCAGCGATCTCTCGAAGCCGAAGAGCGCCGAGCCCATCGTGCCGGTCGACTCGAACCCGCACCACGAGCCCGTCACCGGCACGCTCGGTGACGAAGAAATCCAGATCCTCGAGGTCGCCGCCGGCACGCGCTCGGCGCCGAAGGCGGACAAGCCTCTGGCCTCGGCGCCCTCGCTGGACGGCCTGGCGGCCATGGTCGAGGCCAAGCGGCCGAAGCCCGCGCCGATGATCGCGATCTCGAAGCCTGCAGCGGTGAAGCCGGCAGCGCCGGTGGTGGCTCCGGTGATCTCGCCGATGCCCGAGCCCGAGAACGAAGGCCCCACGCGAACCGCGGACGCCATCGTTCCCGTCTCCGAGCCCGAGAACGAAGCGCCCACGCAGATCCACCCGGCGGCGCTTCGGCCCGATGCCGAGCCACTTCCGGCGTTCGCCATCGACCCGGGGCCTGCACCGTTGCCGGCGCCCCCCGAGCCCACCGCGTGGCAGACCCCGATGGCCCCCGCGGCGGCACCCTCGTACGCGCCGCCGCCCGCGGCCGCCTACCCGTCGTATGCACCGCCCAAGAAGAAGAGCGCCTTGCCGTGGCTCGTGGCCGGGCTCGGGGCGTTCGGCCTGTTCGGCGTGCTGGCGGCCGGCGCCGCGTTCTACTTCAAGCCCTGGGAGAGCGCCGCAGCCCCCAGCGCCACGGCAAAACCGTCGGCCACGGCCGCAGCGTCGGCGAAGCCAGCCACCAGCGCTGCACCCAGCGTCACCATCGCCAAGGCACCCACCAGTCTGTCACCGGCGATTCAGCTCGGCGTGCCGCCCTACGCGGCACCCCGCGGCGGGAAGGTCGCCGTGGGCTTCGCCAACGGCGAAGCGTCGGGCCTTGGCATCGTGGTCGATCTCGAGTCGCTCGAGGTCGAGCAGGCGTTCACGGCCCCGCCCGGCAAGAAGGTGATCGGTGTGGTGCCGGTGGCGTCGGAGAAGGACCGTTTCGTGGCCGATCGCGAGGGTGGGCTGCTCGCGCTGCCCCACAGCGTCGACGCCGAGCCCGCCTTCACCCTGGGCTTCACGGCCAAGGGCTACGTGCGCCAGCCCAAGGCCGGAGCCGTCGAAGAGATCTGGCCCGACGCCACCAACGACAAGGCCACCGAAGCGCGCGTGGCCAGCGTCGAAGGCGTGGGTCACGCGGTCACCTTCCGCAGCGCGGGCAAGGTCCGCGTGGGCTGGTTGAAGCCCAATGGCAGCAAGAAGAGCGATCTCGCCAACGTCGATGTCGCCGGGCGCGCAGGCACCCCGACGGTCGCCGCCGGCGACCAGAGCATCTTGGTGGCCTTCGCCGCCAAGACCGGCGACGACGCACCCTGGAGCGTACAGCTCGCGACCGCCAAGCACGGCGAGACCCCGAGCGCGGCCAAGGCGTTCTCCGTTCCCTCCGGTGGCCCCGGCGGCGACGCGATCGCTCCGGTGGCGGCAGGCCTGTCCGAGGGTCGCTGGCTCTTGCAGTGGACCGAGGGCGGCGCCGGCGAGCGCGTGGTCCGCGTGCAGATCCTCGACAAGGATCTGGCGCCGATCGGCGACGCGCTGAAGGTGTCGGCACCCGGCAAAGAGGCCGGGCAGGGCGTGATCACCGCAGCCGGGGGCAAGGCCGTGTCCCTGCAGCTGGTGAAGAACGACAAGGGCTACGAGCTCTGGGGCACCGCCCTGTCCATCAAGTGACGGCTCCGTCGGCGGCCGCGGCACAGCGGTAAGGCTGCGCGCAAGCCGGCCTGGGATCCCGCGGCGCTTCCGAGAGGTCGCGCCGGCCGGTGATCTGCATCAAGACGAACAGCGTCAGGATCGCACCGATGGTGATCGACAGCCCGGTGAAGCCCGAGAAGAAGAAGCTGAACGAGAACAGCACCAGGTAGATCAGCTGCGAGAGCCCCATCTCGCACAGCGCGAAGCGCCAGCCCACGAACAGCCGAGCGTAGGACACGACCAGCGCGATCGACACCACGGCGGCGATGGCGAACGACGGCGCGATCGAGACGTGGTCCACCAGGTAGGCGAAGAGCAGGTGGAACGCGAAGAACGCGCAGCCGAGGAACAGATAGTGCAGCGGGTGGAGTTGCCGCCGCTGTGCGTGCGCCAAGATCGCCACCACGAAGAAGAAGAACAGCAGGCTGACCGGAGCAAAGAAGGTGATCTTCGACGCCAGCGGGCCCGGGTTGAGGCGCTCGGGGAGCGAGAGCCCGATTGGAGAGCTGGCGACCAGTGACGAGAACTCCCAGCTTCCGCTCCACCCCGCGCCGGTCGACTGGTGTTTCGAAGGCGAGAGCGTGCCGGGGAGGAAGCTCACCTCGCCGAAGTCGGTGGTGAGCGACAGCCGGAAGTCCCGCACGCTGCCGGTGCCGGCCGTGAGATCGTACTGCCAGCGGCTGGTGCCCCGCGAGCGGTAGCGCACGTCGTAGCTCTTCTTCTCGCTCGGCCCGAGTCGCGCCGTCCAGCGCGCCACGCCGTGGGTGACCTCGGCGGCCACCGGCCGGTCGTTCTCGCTCACGGCGAAGCCGTCGTAGAGCGCGTGCTCGGACTCGAGGGGCAGCTCGAAGCTGACTTCGCGCGGCTCGGGGTCGGGGTTCACGAAGGCGTAGCGCGCCCGGAAATCGACGGAGTAGGTCGGGAACCAGACCAGGCCCTTCTTGCGATGCTCCAGATCGAGGGCCACGTCGATGGCCGAGCTCGCCAAGGGCACGTCGCTCGGAGGCTTGGCGGCTCCCCCCGCAGCCGTGGCGGGGGCCGCCAGGGTCGCGCGGGGCGGCAGCTGCCGCATCGCCGGACCCCACAGCGCGTTCACGCCGTCCCCCATCCGCGCCGAGCTGTCGTCCGAACGCACCAGAAGCGTGGAACCGAGGATCAACCAGGCCAGGGAGCAGCCCAGCCAAACCAGAGCAATGGCAATCAGTCGTCGCATGTGTTCTCCCGCTGTCGCCCCCGCCCAACGGGTCGAAGACCACCGACGATTCCCCGAACTTGGACCGCACCGCGATTCTCCGCGCGACCTGCACGCAATCTGCACGCGGGCCCTTGGCGGCGGGCCAGTCGCCTTTTCGTGGACCAGCCTTCACCCGCCGGCGACGACGATCCGCAGGACCGCGGTCCAGTCGTTTCGCCCGTCCGGCGCCTGGAAGTGGAAGCGCCAGTCACTCGGACCTGGATCCCGGCTCTCGGGAACGCGGACCAGGAGCGCGCCGATCAGCTCGTCGCTCTCCAGCCGGGCCGGCACGTGGTCCGCTCCGAACAGAAGCTGCACCCGCTCCGGAACGGGTGGCTCGCTGGGCCCCAGCCCCGCCAGCTCGGCCAGTGAACGCGGCTCGGGCAGCGATCGGCCGAGGTCCCACACGCACCAGTCTGCCGGCTGCTCGAGCTGGGCGTAGAGAGACTGAACATCGCGCCCCGAGTCCTCTTCCAGGGCGAGGACCAGCACGACGAACATGCCCTCGGTCGGCTGACTGCTGGCAGCGAACACCCGGGCGCTGACCAGGCCGTGGTCGACGTCGATGCGAAAGGGCGCGGCCCCGGGCGCGTCCACGGGCCAGACGGCGCGCCCGATCAGCGCCGCTCGCCCCGCGCGCACGTGGTACACGCCGACGAGGAGCCGGAGCTCGACATCACCCCGGAAGGTGCCGTCGTGGGCCCGCGCTGCCTCGAGCTCGTCGATCGAGACCTCGATCTGGCGACCGCGGGGTACGCCCTGGCCCGACCGCTTCTTGCGACCGCGTCGTTGCCGGGGGCGTCGGCCTCTTCCCATCGAGCCGGGGAAGATAGCGTGCGACCCTGCGTAGGACGCGACGCACGACTCACTTGGCGGGGCGCCGCCGAGGCCGGGGACACCATGAAAACCACGAAACTACTGAAGAAAGCCATCTCGATCACAGCGCTGCCGTTGCTGCTTGCCCTCGCGACCACCTCCGGCGGCTGTCTCGGCCATGCCGGCCCCTCCGAGGTGGCCCAAGGCCAGCGCTACCAATCGGGCGACGCGACCTACGACCAGTTCTTCGAGAACGTGCACGAGCTGTCGATCCAGATGTCGTCGGCCCCCAAGACCGAGAGCCAGCTGCGGATGGCGCTCGCGAAGGAGCTGGGCGTCGAACCGGAGGTCGAGGAAGAGGCTGCCACGCCGGCGCCCGCGCCCACCCCCAGTGCGCCCGCCACGCCGGAAGCGCCGTCGGCCACCGACGCCTACAAGGCGCAACTCGAGCAGAGTGCCATCAACGCGGTCCCGGGCGGGGCAGCAGTCAACTCGATCCTGGCGCAGGTCAAGCAGGTCAAGCAGAGCGTGGGGCAGTTCCAGGCGGCCGGCGCGGCGGCCACACCCGCGCAAGAAGCCCCGACGCCAGCCACTGCAAAGAAGAAAGAGCCGAAGGCACCGAGCGCGCCCCTGATCGCCAAGGCGGTCAAAGAGCGCTCCGAGAAGCTGGGCTTCGAGATGAAGCTCACGGTGGAACGGGGCGAGTCGACCAAGACCAAGATGCTGACCCGTGGCGACAACGCCGACGGAGACAAGCTCGCCCGTTGGGTCGAGAAGACCGCCAAGGGCGAAGCGGAGGTCGTCGCCGACATGCAGGCGGCGAAGAAGAAGCTCGCGAAGCTCGCGTCCATCGGTGCGGCGCTCGAGGCCAACGCGGATGCGGCGTTCAAGAAGTCACGCGCCAAGGCCAGCGAGGTGAAGAAGAACCTCGCGGACGCACGAGCGCTCATCGAGCTGATGGAGTCCCGGGCCGACGAGGTCGGAAAGAAGGCCAGCCTGATGGTCGACAAGCTCGAGACGGTCGCGTCAGCCAGCATCGAGGAGCCTGCTCCGGCCGCCCCGGCCCCCGAGCCCGCCAAGCCCGCCAAGCCCGCCGCCAAGCAGGCGGACGCCGCGAAGGCCAAGGAGCCCGCGAAGGCGCTCGCCAAGGAGCCCGCCAAGGCTCGGCCCCGCGGGTCGGCTCCGAAGACCGCCCTTGCGGACTTCGAGCCTTGATCGCGATTTTCAGGAATTTTGCCCTGACAGCGCACCCGTGACCACAATGTAGGTTTATGTGTTGAACCTGTCGCCTGACATGCTACATCAGGCGACATGAAGCTTCGCAGCCTGGTCCGCCAATCTTCGTGGTCCCTGATCGTCCTGGGTGCGGTCGCGTGCTCTGCGGCCGGCGGCTCGGCGAGCGAACCGGGCGAGCCCGGCTCGGGCACGTTGCCGCAATCGGCCGGCGTCTACCGCTACGTGCTCGCGTCGGACCCGGCGTCGACCCGCAGCCTCACCGGCGGTGCCCACGAGGTGATCGTTCCGGTCGACCGCGACAAGGCGGACAAGATCGACGACGCCAACCGGCCGAGCCGCCTGCACCCCAAGCTGGGTGAGGCCGAGTATCAGAAGTACGACCCCAGCCTGACCCAGGGCGAGACGGACTTCAAAGTCTTCCCGTCGAGCTGGTGGGCGCAGTCGAACGACGGCATCGCGAAGCGATGGACCGGTGGTGAGCAAGACCGAAGCAAGCTGGCAGACACCGAGAACCTTGCGCCCGTCGAGAAGTACGACGTGCTGTTCCACCCTGGGCAGCAGAAGCAGGTTGCCGCCGTGGAGCACTGGGAGGCGCGCGAGCTCGCCAAGCCCGAGGCCGAGCGCGGCACCAAACACAAGCACGAGGCGGTCACGGTCGCGGGGCCCGCGACCAAGTGGGAGCTCGAGAACCACGGCCTGTACCAGACCTTCGCCCACCCCGACTCGTGGTGGGGCCACTGCAACGGCTGGTCGTCGTACGCCACGCTCGAGACCGAGCCGGCGCCGGCTCGCGACATCCGCGTCAAGCTGGACCCGAGCGGAAAGATCTACGAGTGCGACGCCGGCGAGGCCGATTGCACGCTGTTCCGCATGGGTGACATCGAGGCGCTGTTCACCGAGCTGTATTTCAGCGACAAAGCCACCTTCGCGGGCCGGCGCTGCAACGTGGACCCGGACAAGATCGAGCGCGACGAGCACGGCCGGCCGAAGCAGAGCGAGTGCCGCGATCTGAACCCCGGCTCGTTCCACATCGGGGTCACCGGCCTCTTGTCGCGCGGGGCGACTTACTTGAACGACAACCGGCCGGGCAAGCCGCCGTTCGTCATCGACCACAACTGGGACTGGGAAGTGTGGAACTTCCCCCTGGTCAAATACCAGGTGCTGGAGCAGCAAGAGGTCAGCAAAGAGGACGCTGCCAAGCTGGTGGCATCGGCGGCCCGCGAGTACGTGTGGAATGCGGAGGCCACCAAGTTCGTCCGCGTCAAGCTCAAGTACTGGATGGTGTCGGACGGCGTGGGTGACGGCGAGATGCTGAAGAACGCTTACCTGCGCGGCACGTCGCCCCACGAGACCGAGCTCAACTACGTGCTCGAGCTGAACGACGGAGGCACCATCCTGGGCGGCGAGTGGATCCAGTCGCCTTCCACCACCTGGGGCGAGGACAACAAGAAGCTCCACCCCGACTTCTTCTGGATGGCGGTCCGCAACGACGGATACGGCGAGAGCCCCGACGATCTGGGCGGCGACGACGACAACCCGTTCGTGTCGTACTCGAAGGTCAAGATGCTGGCGAAGTGCGCCAACGACAAGTCGACCTGCGCGAAGCCCGCGGTGAACCCGGGCACCGGCGGCGCCGGAGGGACGAGCGGCGCCGGGGGCAGCGGCGGGGCTGCCACGGACGGTGGAACGACCACCGACAGCGGCGCGGCGGGCGGCCCCCAGAGCTGCCTGGGCAACTGCGGCAAGAAGGCCGCGGGCGGGTGCTGGTGCGACGCGAACTGCGCGAAGTATGGCGACTGCTGCGCGGATCTCCAGACGGCCTGCGGCGGGACCGTGGACGGCGGCGCGGGCGGGGCGGGCGGCACCGGCGGCGCGAGCGGGACCGGCGGATCGGCCGCGGGTGGCACCGGCGGAGGGTCGGCGTTCCCGGGCTGCACCGCCGCGCTGTGCGGCACCTCGACCAGCAGCAAGGACGTCGGCACCGGCAAGGCCTGCTACTGCGATGCGACCTGCGCCACCTACGGCGACTGCTGCACGAACAAGACCAGCGTCTGCGGCAGCTGAGGCCCGTCGAGTCCAAATTCCGACAGCTCTTGAGGGCTTGCCCGGCGCGGCCAGTCGCGGTCTGCTGAGCTGCGCCATGACCCGACTTCCCCCGCCGTCGTCCAAACGTGTGCTCTCTGACCTGCGCGAGCTGCGCAAGCTGACCGAGGACGCGCGCGGCGCACAGCGCGTTGCCTGGGGGCCGACCTGGCGCAAGGCCCGCGACTGGTTCGTGAAGAAGGCCGAGAACGAGGCAGGGCTCTCTGTGACCCGCGACAGCGCAGGCAGCCTCTGGGCCAGCTTGCCAGGTCGCACCAAGGCCAGCGTGATCGTCGGGAGCCACCTGGACTCGGTGCCCGGTGGCGGTTGGCTCGACGGCTGCCTGGGCGTGCTGGGCGGGCTCGAGGTGATGCGGCGCTGGGCTCTTGCGGGCTCACCGCCCCCCGTCACGCTCCACCTGGTCGACTGGGCCGACGAAGAAGGCGCCCGCTTCGGACGCAGCCTGATGGGCTCTGCCGCTTCGGCCGGCACGCTGAACCCGAAGCGCGAGCTCGCACACCTGGTCGACCGGTCCGGGGTGAAGCTGCCCGACGCCCTGAAAGAAAACGGCATCCGGCTCGACCGGATGAAGAAGGCCCACCAGGAGTTCCGCGCGCTCCGCGCGGCGGCCTACCTCGAGCTTCACATCGAGCAAGGCCCGGTGCTCGAGTCGATGAAGAAGAACGTGGGCGTGGTCCTCGGCACCATGGGCGTCGAGCGTCATCAGCTGCGCTTCACCGGCCAGGCCGCTCACTCGGGGGCCGCCCCCCTGCACCTGCGGCAAGACGCTTTTCTGGCCGCCGCCGCCTTCGCCGTGGCGTGCAATGAGCTCGGCCTGGCACTCAGCGGAAAGACCCCGAAGACGCGGGTGGTCGCCACCTGCGGCGTGGTCAAGGTCGAGCCCAACTTCGTGACCGCGGTGCCCGGGGCGGCTGAGATCAGCATCGACCTGCGAGCGCTCGACGCGAAGGTCCTGGCCAAGATGCTCGCGGGCGCGCGGAAGGCCGCCCACATCGCCGCGAAGAAGTACCGCGTGAGCGTCAGCTGGAGCCCGCTCATCACCATCACCCCGCGCATCTTCGACGAGACCCTGACGGGCTTCGTGAAGCAGGCGGTGAAGGCCGTGGCCGGCGACGCACCCGAGCTGCCCTCGGGCCCACTCCACGACGCCTCGGAGATGGCCGGGGTGGTTCCCACGGCCATGGTCTTCGCGCAGTCGTCCCCCGGGATCTCCCACACGCGGATCGAGGACTCGCCCGGGCCCGCTCTCGATCAGGCAATCCGCGCGTTCCTGACCGCGGTGGATCGCACCGTGGAGCACGTGGCACAGAGCTGATCTTCAGGCCATCATCCGCACGCCGTGCTTCGGGTCTTTGGTCCCGATCTCGAGCGCAGCCGCGTTGCTCGAGGCGTGGACCCGCGGCCCGTCTTTGGGCTCGAGCTCGAGCAGCGCCCAGGCGATCTTCGAGTTCAGGCAGTACGTCATCTCGCCATTCGGGTTTTCGTAGTGCAGGCCGACCATCTCGTCGGTGTCGGCCGCCAGCTCGCCGCGCACGCGGGCCTGGGGGCTTTCCGCCTCGAACCGCCATGACCGCAGGGTGATCACACCCTTGTTCCGGAGCAGTGTGCGCACGTCGTTGAACGCGTAACGCCGCCCGGCGTGCCAGACGCAGAGCACGGTCAGCGGCGGCGCCAGGAGCGGGCCCAGCTTGAGACGCCCCGTGAAGCCCTCGAGCATCAGGTCGTCGGCGTTGTCCCACTGATTCACGTGCGCCCAGGCGTAGAGCTCGGTGTGGCGCTTGCCCCAGTTGTGGCTCTGCATGCCCTTCCAGCCGTCCACCCGAACCTCGCGACCGCCCACGCGATAGCTTCCCGAGAACCGAGTGTCCGGAAACCGGGTGACGGTCTTCTGACTGGGGAACCCGCCTTCGTACATCTTGGGGTACGGGTAGGGCACGAGCGGGTCGCCACGCGTGTCGAACTCGAGGTCCCACTCGATGCGCGCGCCGCCCGACTCGAGCTGGCCGCGGGTGCGGCCGGCCGTGAGCGAAACCCCGGCGACCTTCACGTCCAGGCCGGTGCGCGAGAAGCTGGCGTCGGCGAAGGGCACGACCTGCTTGGCCGCGACGTGCCCGGCGTCGCGATCGAAGGCAATGGCCCAGGCCTCGGCCACGGGCGTGCGGCCCGCGCCGGCAAGGATGGTGGTCTTGACCCAGAGTGCGCGCTTCCCGCCCGGCTCGTTCAGCTTGAGGTACAGGCTCTCGACGTGGTCGACGCACTGGTTTGGATCGAAGCGGACGGCGTTCCAATCGGCCATGGCGGCGCCGAGCATGCGGGCACTCGGTCGCGGGCGCAACGGGCTCGGGGCTTGCGCCGCCGCCGGCCTCGCCCGCACAATCTTCGCGATGTCCGAGGCTGAACGCTCCGCGCCGCGCCCCGCCGAGCAAGCGCGCCCGTGGCGCTCGTACAAAGAGAAGCTGGCCGAGCTGGCGCAGCGCCTGGTGGACGCACAGAAGCCGATCCGCGTGCTCAACTCGGTGAAGTGGCCCGCCGAGGTGCTGACGCGTTTCCGACACGGCGGGTACCGCGAGCTGCCCCAGGTCGGGGTCGAAGACTACGAGAAGGTTCCGCTGGGCTTCGATCCCCAGGCCAAGCTCGACGAGCTGCGAGAGCTCGAACGCGACGTCGGTCGCGAGCTGGGCGTTGGCGACGAGGTGGGCCGAATCGTGGCCGACTCGGCCCGCGAATACGCCGAGGTGGTGGAGATGCTGGTGAAGCGGGGCACGCCGCGCTTCTCGGAGCTGAGTCGCCGGCTGTACGGCTCGGCCAAGGACATCGTCACCGACGACGGTCGCAGCGTGGCCGAGGTCGCGCGGGAAATGTACGAACTGCTCACCCACCTGGACGAGGCCGATCTCGGTCCGCGGCCAGTGCGCGACATCCCGGCGGCGGACGCGGTCGAGCGCCTGAACGCGCGGCTGAGCGCCTACTTCGGCGACGGTACGGTGCGGGTCCGGCTCGATGACGGCATCGTGGCGGACGCCTCTGCCGGCAGCGACTACATCAAGCTGCGGCGCGCTGCGTTCTTCAGCGAGCGGGACATCCAGGTGCTCGAGGTGCACGAGGGCTGGGCCCACGTGGCCACCAGCCTCAACGGCCAGCGCCAGCCGGTGGCACGCTGGCTGGCGAAGGGCCCGCCGCGCACCGCGGCGACGCAAGAGGGGCTCGCCGCGTTGCTCGAGGTGCTGACCCTCTCGAGCCATCCGTCGCGCGCACGCCGCCTGAACGATCGGGTGATCGCGGTGGACAAGGCCGAAGACGGCGCGAGCTTCCTCGACGTGTTCGAGTGGTTCCGCACCGAGGGCTACGACGAGGAGACGTGCTTCTGGAACACGCAGCGCGTGTTCCGCGGCGGCGTGCTCGGCGGCGGTGCGCCCTTCACCAAGGACATCGTCTACACGAAGGGCATCGTCGAGAACTTCGACTTTCTGCGGAAGACCATCGCCTCGGCGAAGCCGGCCCTGATCCCGTGGCTGTTCGCGGGCAAGGTGCACCTGGACGACATCCCGATCTTGGCCGAGCGCGCCCACGAGGGCGTGGTGACGGCACCCAAGTACCTGCCACCGATGTTCCGCGACCTGAACGGCATCGCGATCTGGCTCGGGGTGAGCACGTTCTGGGGACGAATGGTGGTCGGCGCCCCCCGTCGTGGGCTCACTTCACCGTGAGCGTCACCTGCAGGGCCGGTGCCGCCGGGCACTCGGTGTTCAGCATGGCGGCGCGGGCGGTCAGCATGACCACGGTGCCGGGCTTCACGCTCGCGTCCACCTTGCCTTGGGCGCCCACGTCGTAGCTCTGGCAGCCGAAGATGCCGTAGAACCAGTCGGTTTCGCTGAGGGTCACTCCGGCGTGACTCGAGTCGAACTTCACCCCCGGGTACCAGCCGAAGCCGATGCCAGCCACTTCGCGCAACACCACCTGCAAGTCGAAGGCTTCGCCGGGTGAGACCACGCCATCACCGCCGGCGTCGCTGATCACCGGGCTGTCCACCGCGAGGACGGACAGGTCGGAGCAGGTCGCCTCGGTCCCCGTGGGCCAGCCGTCGCCCTTCTGCACGCATTCCCCGCCCCCCGCGCCGCTGGCGCCCCCCGCGCCGCCCGGCGCGCTGCCGGCGCTGCCGCCCGTGCCACCGCTGGTCGCGCTGCCGCCTGCCGCCACGGTCCCGCCGCCACCGGGCGGGTTGCCGTCGTTCATGGTCTCGCCGCCACACGCGACCCCCACCAGCACCCAACTCGAGATCAAGAAGCGTCGAAGCATCGGTTCTCCTCACCCCAAGCCTGGGGCCCGCTCAGCATTCACGCCATTTGAATGATTGGAACGCACCGTTGCGCAGGCAGAAACGAACGGATCGGCTACACTCTGCGCCATGCGGGCCATGCGATGGGTTTCATGGGTCTGGCTGGCAGTGGTCGCAAGCGCGGTGGCCGGAGCCTGCGGCAGCGACGACGGCGGGACGGCCGACAACGGCGGCTCGGGCACCGGCGCTTCGAGCGGCACCGGCGCCTCGAGCACCGGCGCCTCGAGCGGCAGCGGCGGTCTGCAGCTCGACGTGAACAACGACACCTCGAGCTCGGCGTCCATCAAGCCGGACAACCCGGTGCTGATCGCGAAGTGCGATGCGCCCCCGCCCAGCGTTCAGCTGGACGCCTACGACGGCGCCACCAAGACCAGCGCACTCTGGCTGGTCGACAAGGCCGAGCTCGGCACCATCGACAAGAATGGGCTGTTCACCGCGTCGGGCAAGGCCGGCGGTCAGGTCACGGTAGAGGCAACCGTCGGGACGCAGAAGGTCAGCACCACGGTCACCGTCAAGCTCGAGTGCGAACAGAACGGCGGCATCGAGAGCGACGGCGGCACGACCGGTGGGGGAGTGGGCGGCGTGGGCGGCGAAGGCGAAGGCGGGCCGATCGATTCGACGTTGAAGGCGCTCTTCTCGGGCACGCCCACGGCAGATGCGAGCCTGAAGTTGCTCTACCCCTACGACAAGACGGTCTGGCCGCTCGGCCTCTTGTCGCCGCTCGTGCAGTGGGCGGCGGGCTCGATGGCAGTGGCCGACGGCGTGTACATCCACCTGACGGCGCCGAACTACGACTACAAGGGCTTCTTTGCGCGGCCCAAGCCGCTGGCCCCCGGCGCGCCGTTCGTGCGTCACCCCATTCCGCAGTCCGCCTGGGACTCGGCCACGCTCTCGGCGGCGGGCGGCAAGCTGAACCTGAGCGTGGTCGTCGCGAAGGGCGGCGTCGCCTACGGCCCGATGACCGAGACCTGGACGATCGCCAAGGGTCGACTCAAGGGCACGGTCTACTACCAATCGTACGGCACCAAGCTCGCCAAGAACTACGGTGGTGCCGTGGGCGGCGACGGCATGTTCGGCGGCGCGACCCTGGCGATCAAGCCCGGCGCGACCGACCCGACGTTGGTCGCGGGGGGCAACGGCAATCACTCGGCGTGCCGCGTCTGCCACACCGTGGCCAGCGACGGCACGCGCATGATCGCCCAGCACGGGGACGCCTATTCGGTCAGCTCGAGCTACGCGCTGACCGCCGGCTATCCGGAGAGCCCCTACCCCGCGAGCACCAACACCAAGCTCGGGTGGATCGGCATGAGCCCGGACGGCGCGATGGGGCTCGGCAACGCGGCGCCGTTGCCCGGCGGTGCCAACAGCGGTGCCACGACGGCGCTCTACGACATGACCACCGGCGGCCCGATCGCCACCACCGGGCTCTCGACCTTCGTGACCCACGCGGGCATGCCGGCGTTCTCTCACGACACCAAACGGGTGGCGTTCATGTTCTACGCGGGTCCGGGCGACGCCACCATCGGCGCCGGCGACGGCAAGAAGCTCGTGACCATGAGCTTCGACCCCACCAGCAAGGCGTTCTCGAACCCCAAGCTGGTGTATTCCGGCGCGCAGCGGCCGGGTTGGCCGTCATTCCTGCCGTCGGGCGAATCACTGGTCTTCCAGACCGAGGTGAAGGCGAACGGCTCGGGCGAGTTCTTCGCCACGCGCTACGGCGCGCAGGGCGAGCTGTGGTGGACCGATGCCGCCACCGGAACGGCCGCCCGAC
The DNA here is from genome assembly GCA_023150915.1 of Polyangiaceae bacterium. Classification (GTDB taxonomy): domain Bacteria; phylum Myxococcota_A; class Polyangia; order Polyangiales; family Polyangiaceae; genus JADJKB01. The sequence goes on along the minus strand of JAKLKA010000004.1, from coordinate 28,989 downwards.
TCGATCGCGCCAACGGCAAAGAGGCCGGCGTGTCGTACCTGCCCGCGGGCCCGGGCAACCATGCCGACGACACGCTGCTCAACTACGAGCCCACGGTGGGCCCGGTCGCTTCGGGCGGCTACGCCTGGGTCGTGTTCCTGAGTCGACGCATGTACGGCAACGTCGCGACCATCGACCCTTGGTACAGCGATCCGCGCGAGCACAACCTGTTCGTGAACGTGACCACCAAGAAGCTGTGGGTGGCGGCCATCGACCTCACCGCGCCGGCGGGCTCGGATCCCAGCCACCCCGCGTTCTATCTGCCGGGCCAGGAGCTCTTGGCGGGGAACGCTCGGGGTTACTGGGTGATGGACCCCTGCAAGGCCGACGGCTCGACCTGCTCGAGCGGCGACGAGTGCTGCGGCGGCTACTGCCAGCAAGATCCGCAGACGGGTGCCCTGACCTGCGGCAAGAAGCAGAACCAATGCAGCAAAGAGTTCGATAAGTGCGCGACCAGCGCCGACTGCTGCGACCCCAAGCTCAAGTGCATCAACGAGATTTGCACCCTGGTGGTGCCGCAGTGATCGTCAGGAGTTCGCCTCGAGCGACCCGCTGCCGATAGGATCCCGCCCATGCGGCGGAGCTGGATGGCGACGGGGTGCGCGCTCGCGCTGTCAGCGTGCAAATCTCCCCCGGCGGGACCACCCGCCGCGACTTCGGTCAGCGCCGAGCCGACGGCATCCGCCGCGCCGCCGACGCCCTCTGCCAGCGCGCCACCGCCGGCGGCCCCGGCCCCGAGCGGGCCCGACCCGAAGCAATACACCTGGCTCGGCGACAAGTCGGTCGAGTCGCCACCCGCCGTCGACACGCTGCTGGCGCGCTTCCCGACGCCGCCCAGCTACGAGCGGGTGAAGGTCGAGCCGGGCTCGTTCGGGCACTGGCTGCGCCACTTGCCGCTCGCGGCAGCCAAGACCCCGGTGCAGAGCGTGAAGGGCGCGGTCGTCCACCCCGGAGACGACCAATACCTGGGGGCAGTGGTCGCCATCGACTACGGCAAGATCGATCTGCAGCAGAGCCCCGACGTCGTCATCCGTCTACACGCCGAGTGGCTCTGGGCTCAGGGCGACAAGAACATCAGCTATCGATCGGCCACCGGGCTCGACATGCCGCTTGCGCGCTGGGCCCGGGGCGAACGGCTCGAGACCCAGGGTGCGAGCGTGATCTGGCTCACCAAGGGCCGACCGGCCGAGGTCGACCACGCCGAGTTCCGGCAGTACCTGAACGGCGTCTTCACCTGGGCGAACAGCACGTCGCTGGCGCAGCAGTCGGAGCCCGTCGAGGCCGAGAGACTCGTGCCCGGAGACTTCTTCTTGCACACGGGCTCGCCGGGCCACGCACTGGTGGTGCTCGATCTCGCCAAGAAAGACGACGGCAAGCTGCTGGCGCTGCTCGCCCAGGGGCTGAACCCGTCGCAGAACGTCCACGTGCTGCAAGCGGGGCGGGCCACGGCCTGGTTCAGCCTGCGGCCCGGCGAGCCGGTCATCACGCCGCACACCAAAGAGTTCACCTGGGACGGCCTTCGGCGGCTCGACAGGCCGAAGCCCGTGGAGTGATCAGCAGCCAGCGAAGGTCGCGACGATCTCGTCGGCCCGGGCGCGCGCATCCCTGAGCCCGAGATCGATCAGGCGCTCGGCAAAGCCGCCGTCGAACAAGAGGTAGCTCGCCCAGTCCGCTTCCTGGCTCATGCCTTCCACGGAAGCCCGGGCCAGGAAGCGCTCGAGCACGGGGTTGAGATCGGCGCTGCGACGCATGCCTCGCAGGTAGTCCCCGGCGAGCACGCCGATGTCCTCGGACGGCGTGAACACCAGGGTCTGCAGCCGGCGATAGCCCGCCCCCCGGCTCTTCACCAGCACCTCCTGCACGCGCTGGTACTCTTCTTCGGTCAGGGTGCCCTCGAGCACCTCGACCAGTCCGTTCAGGCGTTCGAGCACCTGCAGGTCGTGCTTCACCGGGTCGAGCAACAGCGCGTTGAGCAGCTTGCCGACCAGGAACATGGGACCGAGATCCATGCCTTCGACCTCGACCTGCTCGAGCTCCCGAGCCTTCGCCTCGGCGTCGCTCACGCGATGACTCACCGAGATCACGAGCAGCGGGTCTGCGCCCGCGCGAATTGCGGGGGCGATCGGGGTGTTGAAGCGCAACCCGCCGTCGCAATAGAAACGTTCGCCCACCTTCCGCGTGGGAAACAAGAGGGGTATCGCCGCCGAGGCCAGCACGTGGTCGATGCCGATGGGCTCGACCCGCGCAATGCGGGTGCCCGACGTGGTGGGCGCGTAGCGCACGTGGGGCGAGACCTCGGCAAACACCGTGGTCCGACCCGACACCACGTGCAGCGCCGCGATCAGCAGCGCATGCACGCGGCCCTCTCGCACGTTGTCGCGCAACTTGGCGAAGTCCACCGATCGTTCCACCAGCTTCTCGAGCTCACGGGTGTCGAGCAAGCTGGTGCCCGGGGGAATGCTCTGCGGGCCCGAACGAAAGAGCTCGGCCACGCGCCGTGGCCAGCGCATCAACCCGAGCAGCCGCAACTTCGCGTGACTCTCGAGGCGCAAGCTGCGCCACACGCCGAGCAGGTCTTCCACGGCGTGGTCACCGCGATCGGCAGCGGCGGCCAAGAAGGCGGCGTTGATGGCCCCCACCGAGGTGCCGCTCATCACCCGGAAGAGGGGCGGCTGCTCGGGCTTGCGCCGCAACACCTCCATCACTCCGGCCACGACCCCCGCTTCGTAGGCCCCGCGCATGCCCCCGCCCGAGAGCACGATCCCCGGGGTTTTTGCACGACTGGACAAGGCCCCGCACTCTAGCCCAGGCCCTGGCGCCGGGCTGAGTTTGTGCTCACCCTGCGCTGCCGTCCCACGGCCAGGGCCAGCCGTCGGTCTCGGTGCCGGCATCGCCCGCGTCGCCGGCGTCGAGGGGGCACCCCGCGAAGTCGTCGCGACACACGCCGCCGTGCGACTCACAGGCCGCGCGACACTCGCAGGGAGCCGAAGCCACCCGGATCGTCGTGCCGTCGGAGCACTCGCAGGCGCCTTCGGCGCATTCGCCGCAGCCCGAGCCACCAAAGCACAAGAGCCCGACGAGCGCCGCAAGGCAGACTCCCGCGAGACGTTTCGACATCGGTCTTCCATCGTAGCACCGTCGAACTGCGCTAGGCTCGGACCGTGCGCGCCGCCCCCGCCCTGCTCTGCTTGTGCCTGGCGGCCTGCGCGGCACCGCCCGGCCCAGCGCGCGCCGCAGGCGTTGCCACCCTGCCGCCACCCGAGCCAGAACCCGAGTCGTTTCCGTTTCGCACACTCTCGCCCAGCGAGCGCGTCCCTGCTTTCCGTGTCGCCTCGGTGGACCGGCGCTGGTTCGAGTCGAGCACCTGGGTCGGCAAGGAGCCTTTCGTGGTGGTCTTCTTCGCCACCTGGTGTCGAGTGTGCGAGCTGGTGCTGCCGCTGGTGAGCCAGGCTCTCGCCCCCCACCCGGACCTGCCGGTGTTGCTGGTGTCGCTGGACGACGCCGACACCTGGCAGGGCGTGCCGGGGTTCTTGCAGCGTTTCCGGCTCACGCAACCGCTGGTGCGCGGGACCAGCTTCCCACGGTTCTCCAGCGCCTACGATCCGCTGGAGACCGTCCCCGCCGTGGCGGTGATCGGGAGGAACGGCTACCTGGTCGACTACCAGGTCGGCTATGCCGCCAGCCACGGATCTCGCCTGGCAGCCGCCATCGAGCTCGCGGTACGCATGCCGCGGGATGCCCCACCCTTTCTCGGTGCCCCAGCCGCAGAGCCGGCTGATCTATGATCGGACGATGATCGCCCCCCCAGCCAGCCTGACGCTCGAGGTGTTCGGGCTGAGCGACATCGGGCTCGTGCGCAAGGGCAACGAAGACGTGATGGTCGTGCGCGACGACCTGGGCCTGTACGCCGTGTTCGACGGCGCTGGCGGCCACGACGCGGGAGACATCGCGGCGGCAGCGGCGGCGCGCAGCGTGCAGAAGCACATCGCCGAGACCGAAGCCGAAGCCCGCGAGCAGCCCGACCTCGATCCGTTCGGCATTGCCGTGGACGGGCGGCGGCTGGCCACGGCGGTGCACCGGGCGAACCGAGCCGTGAGCGACATCGCGCGGGCCGCCAAGAGCAAGCGCGGGATGGGCACCACCGTGGTGGCGCTGCTGTTCTCGAAGCGCTCGAGCCTGGTCCACGTGGTGCACGCCGGCGACAGCCGTTGCTACCGGCTGCGCGCGGGCAACCTGGAGCAGTTGACCGTCGACCACTCGATGATCAACGACGTGATCGAGCAGCGGCCCGATCTCGACGACGACGTGCTCTCGAGCCTGCCCCAGCACGCGGTCACTCGCGCGCTGGGGATGGAAGACCGACTGCGCGTCCCGCTGGCCTCGCATCAGGTGGTCGACGGCGACCGCTTCCTCTTGTGCAGCGACGGCCTCTCGGCCGAGGTCACGCCCGAGGCCCTGGCGACCGCCCTGACGCGGCGCGACCCCCCGGCCGAAACCGTGGTGGCGCTCATCGATCTCGCCAAGAGCGAGGGCGCGCCCGACAACGTGACCGCGGTCGTGATCGATTGCCATGGCCCGCGCCGCGCCGCCGTTCCGGTGTACGATCGCTCGAGCATCGATTGGCACGGCGACGATCAGGCGTCGGGGCCAGAGCTGCTCTTGCTGGGCATCGAAGAGGTACCCCTGGACGAGATCGTGGGCGCCGAGGTCGACGAGCTCGGTTCCGTCCTCGAGCGCCTGCTCCGGAAGTGAAAGATGACCCTCCATCGCGTCCACGAGCCGCCGCTCTTCAGCGCCGATCTGCCCGCCGTGGGTGGCGCCATCGGGGAGCACCCCGAGGACTTCGTCGTGGACGAGATCTTGGACTGGCCGCTCGAGGGCGCCGGCGAGCACCTCTGGGTGCGGATCGAGAAGCGCCTGCTCAACACCCAAGACGCCATCGAGATCATCGCCCGCGCGGCCGGAGTGCGGGCTCGCGACGTCGGCAGCGCGGGCATGAAGGACAAGCACGCGATCACCACCCAGTGGTTGTCGCTGCCCGGCAGCGCCACCGCCCCCGACACCTGGCAGCTGCCCGACTCGCTGCGGGTGGTCGAGGCAGCACGCCACCCACGCAAGCTGCGCACCGGGCAGCTCGCGGGCAACCGCTTCACGATCCGGCTGGTCGGCGTCCCCGACGGCGGGGCCGATCGCGCGCTGCCGATCGCCGCACGCTTGCGAGAGCGCGGGCTGCCCAACCACTTCGGCGCGCAGCGCTTCGGCATTCAGGGCGCGAACCTCGGGCGCGCCGTCGAGTGGCTCGCTTCGGGGGCGCGCGCCGACCGAAAGCGCGGGCGGTTCTATACCAAGCTCTACCCCAGTGTGATCCAATCCGAGATCTTCAACCGCTACCTGACGCTGCGCTCGGCGCTCGGTCTGGGGCAACTGATGGCCGGCGAGGTGGTCCGCCTGGACGGCTCGGGCTCGGTGTTCGTGGTGGACGACCCGGCGCGCGAGCAGCCGCGCCTGGAAGCGCGCGACATCCACCTGACTGGGCCCATGCCCGGTCCCAAGATGCGCCGCGCCACCGGGCCGGCGCTGGACCTCGAGGAGCGGGCTCTGGCCGAAGCGGGCATCGACCCGCAGCTGCTCGAGGCCCTGGGCCGGTTCGCCGACGGCACACGCCGCGACCTCACGGTCTTCCCGGGGGACCTGAGCGTGTCCGAGCCCACACCCGGGCAGCTGGTGCTGTCGTTCTTCTTGCCCGCCGGCAGCTACGCCACCGAGCTGGTGCGCGAGCTCACGCGAGCGCCGTTCTTCGCGCCGCGACAGCACGGCCAGCCCGCTCCGTTGGCAGACCCGCGGGCGCGCGCTATCGTTCCCGCCCCCATGAGCCGCTTCGACATGACCGCCGCCCACGACCTCCCGCCGCCGAAGCTCGAAGCCCTGATCGAGACCATGTTCCTCGCAGCGTCTTCCGACGGCGAGTTCAGCGAAGAAGAGCAGACCCACTTCAAGAAGAGCCTCGAGTCGTTGACCAGCTCGCGCCTTTCGAGCGACGAGCTGGACGCTCTCTTGGCCCGTGCCAAGACCGAGCTCGACGCCCAGGGCCGTGAAGCTCGCCTCAACGCGGTCAAGGCTCGCCTGCCCGAGCCGGGGGTGCGCAAGGTGGCGCTGGCGCTGGCCATCCAGGTCACGGCGGCGGACGGCATCATCCGCACCAGCGAACGCGAGCTGATCCTCGAGACCGCCGAAGCGCTGGAAGTGGATCGGGACGAGGCCGCCGATCTGGTGAAGAAGCTCGCGCCCGGGTGAGCTGAAGCGCGTTTGCGGGGCTCAGGTCGGCTTCGGCCCCCGCCGCTGCTCGGCGCGGGCCTGCGCCGCGAAGCGACGCTCGCCTTCGAGCGTGATGCGCCCCACTGGCACCGCCGGGGGCGCCGGGTCGGCGATCGGCCGGACGTGCTCCGGCTCGGAAGCGATCCGGCTCACGATCGCTGCCTTCGACACGAACACCGGGTGAAGCTCGGCGGGGTCGTAGCCGTTTCCGCGATCGAACAGGCCGCCGCAGATGGCGCGAAGGCTGCACGGCGTGCAGGCGTCCGAGTACACGTGCTCCCACGCCGTCTGCCGCACGGTCTGCTTCTCGTCCAGGAAGTGCACGATGCGCTCCTCGCTCTTGACGATCTTGCGGGTCTCGGTGCTGGCCCAGGCGAAGTCGGCCATGTAGCAGAGCGGAACCTTCTCGACGCGGAACGTGCGCCCGGTCTGCTGGAGGATCGAAAGCGCGCGGTGCAACGACAGCTCGAAGTCGGCCAGCCGGGGCGTGAACCGCGCCTTGTCGTGCTCGGCGCGACCCATGGAGGGGTCCAGGGCATTCCAGACGAAGTGCCTCACGTACGGGTGGTGCTCGACGAACCAGCGGACGTTTTCGTCCAGGTGGTCGGCGTTGTCGCGGTTGATCACGCAGTTGACGGCAAGCTCGATTCCCGCGGCGTGCGCCGCGTCGAGGGCGCCGAAGGCCCGCGCGAGTGTGCCGGGCACTCCGCGCAGGCCGGCCTCCACGTCGGCACGCACGCTGTAGACCGAGACGTGCGCCAGCTCGACACCGGCGGCGGCCAGGGCTCTGGCGAACTCGACCTCGGCCAGGCGCGAGCCGTTGGTGATCATCCGCACGTGCAACCCCTGCTGGCGCGCATAACGGGCGATCTGGGGAAGGTCGGGGTGAAGCGTCGGTTCGCCCCCGGTCAAGATCACCCCGAAGTACCCGCGTCGAGCAAGGTCGTCGACCAGCACGCGCATGGTCTCGAAGGTGTGGACGTAGGGCGTGCTCGGGTTGGAGCAGAACCCACAGAAGTGATTGCAGTGACGGACGACCTGGATGTAGCCGAGGTTCGCCATCCCGAGATCCTGAACAAGGGTAGTGCTGGATCGCCCGTGCGCCCAGCGACTCGGGCCATGCGTGCAGTGCCTGCGAGAAAAAGTTGGACGAAACCTTGGGCGAAACCCCGCGCTCATGGAAAAGATGCCGGCGTGATGCGCGCTCTCGGCCTGCTCGCCGTCGTTCTGTGTGGGGGGGGCTGCGCGCGCGAGACCTTCCCCGCCGCGGCCCCCCAGGCGGGTCACGCGCCGGGCTCGCTGCACGCCTTTGCCGCACCCCCCCCCGGCGCCGTGCCGCTCTCGGCTCAGCCGCACTACGCCGCGCTGGCGGCGCCGCCGATGGCGGGCGTGGTCGCGCCCGCGGCGCTGCCCCCGCCCCCGATGTCCCGGCCCGACGTGCCCCAGCTGTCGAGCTCCGAGATCCCGAGCGGCGATGCCTGCCTGGCAGAGCTGGCGCGTACCTCGGTGACCCATCATCGTCTGGACGAGAAGCGGGGCATCACCACGCCGGTGGAAGTCACGGGCAAGATCGGTGGCATCCACTTCGGCTCGCCGCTGGTCGCGGACTGCCGCTTCGTGCTCGCGCTCCATCGGGTGGCGCCGGTGATGGCGGTTCTGGGCGTCACCGCGGTGCGCTTCTCGGGCGCGTATTCGTATCGCATGAGCCGCGTCGGTCGCCTCAGCCTGCACGCCTACGGCCTGGCGCTCGACGTGCACGAGATCCGCTTCGGGGCGGCCTGGCACTCGGTAGAGCGCGATTTTTCGCGCGGCTTGGCCGATGGCTGCGCCCCGACCAGCCCACCGATGAACCAGCTGGCCTGCCGACTCAAGGCCACGCGCCTGTTCAAAGAGCTTCTGACGCCAGACTACGACTCGGACCACGCCAACCACCTGCACCTGGCGATTGCTCCGACCGACGCGCCCAAGTGGGAGGCTGTTCCGAAGAAGCGGCCCGCGGCGCCGGTGAAGCTGGAGCTGCCTCCCCCTGCGCCCGACGAAGGCGAGCCCACGGTCGAACCCGAAGAGCCCCCGCCGCCGCGGCTGGAGCCCAAGACCGCGAAGCCCAAGCCGAAGGCCAAGCCGAAGCCGACCAAGCCCGCGAAACACCGCCCCCGAGCGCACCGTCCGCGACCGCTGGCTTCCTAGCTCGACCGCAAGTCTTTCGCCGAGACCGGGGGTGCGCGCAGCTCGTGCGGTCGAACCGCGGGCATCTGCGGCGCTCCCCCCGGGAATCCAGCCAGTGGTACGGCTCGTGCACCTGGCCCTTCCCCATGAGCGGCATGCCTTCAGTGGGGACCGTGATGACGCCGCTGCCTCACTCCATCGACATCGGCGAAGACGTGGTCACCGCCCGGGTGTTCATGGATGAGCACGGCATCCACCACCTACCGGTGACCAGCAAGGGGAAGATCGCGGGCGTGGTGACCGTCCGCGACATCCAAGTGGCGGGGGCGCTCGCTCCGGATCGTGACTCTGCGCTGCTGGTCCGCGAAGTCTGCCACATGCCGGCCTACGTTGCAGAGGCCGCAGAGCCGCTGGACGTCGTGCTGCTCGAGATGGCCGAGCGCCAGCTGAGCTCGGTGGTCGTGGTCGATCACAACGGCCGCCTGGCGGGCATCTTGACCCTGACCGACGTGTGCCGCCTGTTCGCTCGCGCCCTCGACGGCCACTATCCGCAGAAGTCGCGACCCATGCGGACGGGCTAGCCCGCGGCCGATACCACGAAGTGCTCGGCCAGCAGCGTGGCGGTGAACGTGGCCCGCAGGTAGAAGCCCTTGGGCATCGCGTCGAAGAACGCGCCGTCCCGGTCGGTGCCGCGGCGGCGCGAGCGGGAGGTCGCAGCCTTCGGCCGCACCTGCAGGCAATTCCCCAGGTGGCCGGTGATGCGCTCGACGTCGCCTCGACCGATCAAGCCCGCCAGCTCTTCCCAGTCGAAGCGGAGGGCGCGCTCTTGCGCCGGGCTCGGGCTCCAGAGCAGCGGCTCGCCGATGCGCCGCTGCGCTGGCGGCAGGCTGCGCTGACCCTCGACCACGACCCACAGCACGCGGCGAAGCTTGCGCCAGACCGGCGACGCTTCCCACTCCAGGTTTGCCACCTCGGTGAGGGGAATGGTGCACACGAAGGTCGACTCGACGGGTCGCCCGCGCGCGTCGACCGGCAGTGTCTTCAGCTCGACGCCGAGCAGAGAAAAATCGGGCAACGCTCGCGGACCAGCGTCGGCGCCCAGCGCCCGCTCGACCAGCCCCCCCACGAAACCCTTCGCCCGCCGCAGATCCGGGGGACACGGCTGCCCGAGCTCGCTGGCCAGCTCACCGACGCGCCGGCCCGAGAGCGCCCGCGCCCGCGCCACGAGCTCGGCTTCGCTCTGGGGGCGGAGAGGTTGCGCCACGGCGCCGTCGACGATATCCGGACCAAGACCGATGCGCTCGCCCCTTCCACCCCTGTGGCTCGCCGTCGCGCTGCTGGGGTGCGCCAGTCGCGAGCCAGAGCCCGCTCGCGGGAAGGAGCCTGCCGTCGAGCCCAGCGCCGCACCGCCAGCCGAGCCCGCCGCGGCAGTCCCGGGCGCGCCCAGCGCGCCGGCCCCGCCTGCAGGTCCCGGCGAGGCCCGGGTGTGGGCCAAGACGCGCTTCGTCTGGGTCCACCCCGAACCGGGCAGCGAGGGCTGGATCGGCTTCCTCTGGTTCGGCGGCTCGGTGAAGCTGAAGGAGCCGGGGCCGAAGAGCGGCCCGGGGTGCTCGAAGTGGTATGCGATCGAGCCCCGGGGTTGGGTGTGCGTCGATGGCGTGCGCGCCACCTTGGACGAGCGCGATCCGGCGCTGGTCGCGCTCCGACCCTACGCGCCCAACGTGTCGACGCCGTGGCCTCACAAGTATGGCGAATCGCGGGGCGTGAACCGATACGCCGAGATCCCGAAGCGCACGGAGCAACGGCAGCGCGAGTGGGACCTGGAAGAGCACACCGATCGGGTCGCCGCGGCAAGGCGCGGCGAGAAGGTCCACGAGTCACTGGTGGGCGTCGATCTGTCCCCCGCCACCAGCCCGGCGTTCTCGCTGGGCAAGTTGCCTTCCACCGTGCACGAGCCGCGCAAGCGCCTCTTGCCGCTGTCGACCGTGGCCTACAGCGCCGAAGCCGCGGGCGAAGATCGAACGTGGCTGCTCAGCGCAGACCTCTTGTGGGTTCCGAAAGATCGAGTCGTGCCCTACAAGCAGGTGACCTTCCAGGGGGTGCACCTGGGAAAAGATGCCAAGCTGCCCCTCGCCTTCTTTCGCAGCAAAGACCGACCGAAGTTCAAGGCCGAGGGCGGCAAGCTGGTGGAGCTGGGCGAACGCTTCGCTCGGCTGTCGTTCGTCGAGCTCACGGGTGAAAAGCGCGAGCAAGACGGAACCACCTATCTGGAGACCCGGCAGCCGGGGATCTGGGTGAAAAAGGCCGACGCGGTGCTGCCGGTGCCGCAAGAAAAGACGCCCTGGGGCGCCCCCGTGGGCGGCGAGGACACCCAGCAAGGGCCCGCCGGGCGGCGCACCTGGATCGAGTCCAGCGTGTGGGAGGGGTGGATGATCGCCTTCGAGGGCACGCGCCCGGTCTTCGCCACGCTGATCGCACCCGGGCGCGGCGGCACGCCGGCCCGGGGCATCCCGGCGATCGACACGGCGGCCACCCCGGTGGGCGTCTTCCCCATCACCGGCAAGTTCGCCACCGCCACCATGGTCGCCCCCGGCGACTATGTGCACTCCGACGTGCCGTGGGCGCAGAACTTCAGCGGCCCCCACGCGCTCCATGGCGCGTATTGGCACGACGACTGGGGCGATCGCAAGAGCGGGGGGTGCGTGAACGTGTCGCCGATCGACGGCAAGTGGTTGTTCGAGTTCACCGAGCCGCCGATGCCCGAGGGGTGGCACGGGGTGCGCTGGCGACCCAACGTCGAGCCGGCCACCACCTTCATCGTTCATCCGTGAGCGGGGCTTCGATCTCGCTGGCCAGAGCAGCGAGGAACGACCGCAAGAAGGCGATCCGTCGGCGCGCCTCGAGCCGCCCGCCTTCGGTGCACAGGGTCTGGGCCAGCCCCAGCAGCTTGGTGAACAGGTGGTCCACCGAATACTGCCGGTCGTCGAGGGGGCGGCCACTGGCCCACGGGTCGCTGGGATGGAAGAAGCGGGCCCCCATGCGCGCCCCCGCCGAGAGACAGCGCATCAGACCGAGCGCGCCCAGGGCCTCGAGGCGGTCGGCGTCTTGCAGCGCGCGGCCCAAGGGCGTGCGCGGCGTCGCGCCGCGGCTGAAGCTGTGATCGCGGATGGCTTCGGCAACCAGCTCGATCTCCGCTCCGGAGAGCCCCCACCGGGGCAGCCACTCGCGGGCCACGGCGGCCGAGCGTTCGCTGGCCTGGGCGCGATCGGGCGAGTCTTTGGGCAGGTTCACGATGTCGTGCAGCACCGCCGCCGCCAGCGCCAGGCGCGGCGGCACCTGGCCGTCGCTCAAGCGCAACGTCCAGCGCGCCACCCGAAGGGCGTGCTGCAGGTCGTGACCGGGATCGTCGTCGAACCGCTCAGCCGCCTGGGCCAACAGCCCGGGCAACTCACGCTCGCAGAGCCCCTCGATGCTCAAGGCTCGCCGGTCTCCGCCCGCGACAGCGGCCGCATGCGCCGACCGTCGAAGCGGAAGTATCGGGCACGACGGTGGCGCACACCGGTCTCGCGCTCGTCGAGCGGCATCAAAGGGACCCACGAGCGCACGCGCTTTCGGAAGTTGCGTCGGTCGAGCGACTCGCCAAGCACCGCCCGGTGAAGCGCTTCGAGCTCACGCAAGGTGAACTTCTCGGGCAAGAGCTCGGCACCGAAGGGAAAGCGCTCGGCCCGGGCCCGAATGCGAGCCAGCGCACGCTCGAGCGCAACGCCGTGATCGAACGCCAGCCCCTTGGCTCGCTTCACTGGCACCCACTCCGCGCGGCGCGCGTCGTCTCCCGCCGCCGGAACGTGCGCGGCCATGCGCAAGAGCGCCAGGTGCACGACGCTCACCACCCAGCCCCGTGGGTCGCGCCCGGGCTGGCTGAGGGTGTAGAGCTGCTCGACCGAGATGTCGGTGACGCCGGTCTCTTCCGTCAGCTCGCGCACCGCTGCCTGCTCGACGCTCTCGTGCGGCTCCACGAAGCCGCCGGGCAGCGCCCACTGACCGGCGAACGGCTCGTTGCCGCGCTCGATCAACAGCACGAAGAGCTCTCGGCCGTCGAAAGCCAGCGCCACGACGTCCGCGGCGAGAGCCGGCCGCGGGTAGTCGCTCACGGCCCCTTCCCCGCCTTGGCCGCCAGCTGGGTCAGCTCGCGCTCGAAGCCGCCGCTCAAGATCGGGAAGCGACACCAGGTCTTCGGGTCCAGGCTCTCGTCGTCCAGGTGAAAGCTCGGCGCGTAGCGCTCGCGCTTCCACTGGTTCCGGCTGAACAGCCGGAAGAACCGCAGGATCCAGGTCACCAGCAGCGGCCCCTCGTAGGCCGGGAATTCGGCGCGCATCAGCTCCCAGACCTCGAGCGGCGAACGCTTGTCACGAATGGCCGCGCGCTCGATGGCGTCGAGCAGCACATAAGGCATCAGATCGCCCTCGTCGGTCTGGTGCTGGGCCGCCGGTCGAAGCTCGGCGGTCGGTTGCTGCTGGTTCACCACCGACAGCGCGGGGATCGGGCCAAGGCCGTCGGGCCCCGCGGCCTCGAGCCAGCGCAGCCACTGCCGCAGGTAGGCCTTGTCGATGCCCGCGATGGGGCTGAGCCCGCCCGAGGTGTCGCCGTCCATGGTGGCGTAGCCCACCGCAGCCTCCGAGCGATTGCTGGTCGCCAGCAAGAGCGCGCCGGTGACGTTCGCCAAGAGCCACACGCTGGGCGAGCGCACCCTCGCCTGGATGTTCTGCAGCGCGATGTCATCGCGCTCCCAGGTCAGCGCGCGGCCGAGCGCCCCTTCGGCCAGGCGCTGATAGCCTTCGACCAGAGCGTCGACATCGAGCTCGACGTGTTTCGCGCCCAGCGCCTCGGCCACGGTCCGTGCTGCCGCGCGGGTGACGGGGCCGCTGTTGCGCGTGGCCTGATACGCCGTGGTGAGCAGGCGCCGCACCAAGCCGGGCACGTCGTGGCATTCCGTGACCCCGGTCACGTGGCCCAGCTTCTGGTGAACGCCGTCCAGGCCCAGCTGCTCGGCCGCGAAACCCAGGGCCATCGCCACCAGGCAGGCCACGGCGCTGGAATCGGCACCGCCCGAAAGCGAGACCACGAAGCCCTGCGAGCGGCTCTTGCGCAGATAGTCGAACAGCGCCAGAGACACCGCCCGCGCGAACTCTTCTTCTTTGAGCGCGGGCCCCGACTCCCAGGCGGGCTCGGTGAGTCGCGTGACCTCGACGCGGGCCGCCGGAAAGTCGTGCGCCACGCCGACGCACTCGCCCGGCTCGGCGTCGACCTGCGGATGGAAGCTGGACAGCCAGCCGTGGCGGCTGCGAGTCAAGTCGACGTCGACGGTGGCCGAGACCATCGAGGCATTCGCGAAGGAAAAGCGCGCGGACGATGCCAAGAGCCGGCCGCCCGAGGCGATCAGTGCGTCTCCGTCGTAGATGGCGCGCCCCGCCTCGTTGCCCACCAGGTTTGCGTACACGTAGGTCACGCCGAACGCGCGCGAGCCCTCGAGCACCAGCCGGCGGCGCACCTCTTTCTTGCCGAAGGCAAAGTGGCTGGCCGAAGGGTTCAGGATCACGTCCACGGCATCCAGCGACAGCTCGGCCCCCGGCCGCTGGGCAATCCAGGCGTCTTCGCAGATCTCGAAGCCGATCTTGATTCCACCACAGTCGAAGTGCACGTCGCCGATCGGCAGGTCTGCCCCGCCCACCCGTGTGACGCCACGCTTGCCACGCGGCCAGGGCTTGAACCACCGCGGCTCGTAGTGGATGCCGTCGCCGGCCAGCGCGCGCTTGGCAGCGAAGCCCAAGAGCTGACCGTCGGCCGCCAGGGCGCAGGCGTTGAACACGGCCTTGTTGTGCAAGATCGGCAGGCCGAAGCTCGCCACCAGACCGTGGGTGTGGGGCACGAGCTCGCTCAGCACCTCGAGACTGGTAGCGAGCACCGACGGCGACAGGAACATGTCTTCGCAGCCGTACCCGGAGATGCAGAGTTCGGGCAAGCACAGGATCCCGACGCCCGACGCGCGCGCGGCCTCGAGCGCGGTCAGGATGTTCCGCGTGTTGCCTTCCCAGTCGAGCGGCGTCTGATTCAGGGTGGCGGCAGCGACTTTGACCAGGCGCATGGCAGGGCCCCATCGTCGCCCTTCCGCCGAGGCTGTCAAGCTGGCAGGCTTCGCCGCCCATGGGTCACCCCACGAACGAGCGCGCGTTGCTCGAGGCCGCCCAGCGCGGGGACCAGGCCGCGCTCACCGAGCTCATCAACCGCTACTCGCCCAACATCTATCGCTTCGGCATGAAGATGTGCCGCCACGAGCACGACGCCGAAGAGGTCGTGCAGGACACCTTGCTGGCCGCCGCCAAGAACCTGAGCGACTTCCGCGGGCAGAGCTCGCTCTCGACCTGGCTCTACACCATTGCCCGCTCGTTCTGCATCAAGCGCCGGCGCAAGAACGTGGGCGAACCCAGCGCGCTGGAGCCCCTCCACGAGCTTCGCGCCGAGGGCGTGCCTCAGCTGATCGACGCGCGGGCGCCCGACGAGCAGGCGGCCGCGCGCGAGATCGAGAACGAGCTCGAACGTGCCATCGATGCGCTCGAGCCCATGTACCGCGAGGTGTTGATCCTGCGCGACGTCGAGGGGCTGACGGCGCCCGAGGTGGGCAAGGTGCTGGGCTTGAGCATCGAAGCGGTCAAGAGTCGGCTGCATCGGGCGCGTGCGCAGGTTCGCGACCGGCTGGCGCCCCTGTTCGCCCCCGAGGCCGAGGCACCGCCGCTTGCGGGCTGCCCCGACGTGGTCGAGCTCTTGTCGCGCCACCTGGAAGACGACGTGAGCCCCGAGCTCTGCCACGAGATGGAGACACACGTGGCAGCGTGCCCGCGCTGCTCGGCACGCTGTGACTCGCTCCGGCGGGCGCTGTCGCTCTGCCAGTCGTGCCCGGCGCCCGAGGTGCCCGACGAGATCAAGCAGCTGGTCGCACGCCAGATGCGGGCCGCGCTGGATGCCTCCGGCGAACGTTGACCCGCGCCGCGGGCGGCTGCAGGCTGGCTGGCGAAGATGAAATCTCCCGTTCTGCTCGCGCTCTGTGTCGCCGGTCTGCTCGCCATTTCGTGCAAGTCGAAGCCCGCGGAGCCCGAGGCGCCCAAACCCAAGAGCAAGGACGAGTTCCTGAAGGTCCTCGACAAGCATCGCGACGAGTACGTGCGCTGTGAGAAGCTGCGCATCGAGTCCTCGGCCACCAGCGCTCGCCCGGTAGAAACGGGCGACGGGGGCTCGTCCGACGCAGGCAAGGCCGATGCGGGCCGCGCCGACGCAAGCGCCGGCACGCCCGTGCCCGCCGCCCCGCCCGCCCCGGCGACGGCGATCGAGTACCAAAGGTGCACCACCGACTACTGGAAGAAGGTGAAGCAGGAGATGGGCCCCTTCGACCAGGCCAAGGCCGACGAGTGGTACGGGGAATGGCGCAAGGGCGTGAAGGTCGAGTGACCGCCGATGCCCCGCATCGAGATCGACGGGACGACCCTTCACTACGAAGACACGCTGCGCGGTGAGCGTGCCGTGCTCCTGCTCCACGCCTTTCCGCTCCATTCGGGGATGTGGGCCGACCAGCTCGCGGCGCTGGCAGACCACCGGGTGATTGCGCCGGACGCTCGCGGCCTGGGCCAGAGCTCGCCCGCCGCCGCGCCCTGCAGCATGGCGCGCCTGGCGGAAGACGCACGGGCGCTGCTCGCGGCGCTGGGCGTCGACCGCGCAGCGGTGGTGGGGCTGTCGATGGGCGGCTACGTGGCCTTCGAGCTGTACCGGCGCGCGCCCGGTCTGTTCCAGGGCCTGGTGCTGAGCGACACACGCCCGGGCGCCGACAGCGCCGAGGGCCGAGCGGGCCGCGAACGCTTCGCGCAGACCGCGCTCGACCGGGGCCTGGGCTGGGTCGCGGACGAAATGCTCCCGAAGCTCCTGCGACCCGGCGCGCCGGCCGCCACGGCCGCCCGGGTCCGCGCGTGGATTGCAGACGGAACGGTGGAGGGCGTGGCGGCGGCCCAGCGCGCCATGGCGGCACGACCCGATTCCGGCCCCACACTGCCGACCATCACCTGCCCCACGCTGGTGATGGTGGGCGCGGACGACGCGCTCACGCCGCCGGTCGAGGCCGAGGCCATGGCGTGCGCCATCGCGGGCTCGGAACTGGTGTCGATCCCCGACGCAGGCCACCTGCCGTGCGTCGAGAACCCTGCGGCATTCAATCGTGCGCTGCGCGGTTTTCTCGCTCGCCTGCCGGCCTGACGGGAACTCGCGACCGTGGTTCGGTGTCTGCCCGAGCTCGATGCGACACTCTTGGGCAGCCGTCGGGGCGGTGCTGGCGGCGGGCTGCGGCGCCGCACCGGCCGCGCGCCTGCCGCCGATTCCGCCGGCCGCTCGTCCCACGACGCCATCGAACGCGCCACGCGCAGCGGTGAACGAAGCGTTGCGCGCCGCCATCCGCGCGGCGGTGAGCTCGCCCCCGAGCGCCCCCGCTGCGCCCGATCCGGCCGAGCTCGCCCCGCTTCCGGCGCTCACCCGCGAGCTGGCCCCGAGCCCGGCCGCGCCCAGGGGTGCGCGCCTGCCCGCCGACAGCGTGCGGTACACCGTGCGAAAGAGCGCGGGTCGCTTTCGCGAGTGCTACCGGCGCGCCCCGCACGCGGAAGGGCGAATCGTGGTCGAGCTGGCGATCGCCTCGGACGGCACCGTCTTCCTCGCCCGCGAGGCAGAGAGCACGCTCCCCAGCCTGCAAGTCCGCCGCTGCGTGCTCGAACGCGCCTTCGAGCTGCAGTTCCCCCGCGGGGGCGGTCAGGTGCTGGTCCGATACCCGTTCCTCTTCACGCCACACGGCGCGAGCAGCCCGGACGCGCTTCGCGAAGCCGACGCCGTGGCTCCGCCGCCGCCTCCGGGGTTCGAGGCGGCAATGCTGGCCGGTGTGCCGGCCCCGCGGACCGAACCGGCGCCGGCGCTGCCGCCACCGCCGAAAGCTCGGACCGCGCGCTGCGCCGTCGACGATCCGCTGTGCGACGACCTGTAGGGGGGTTTCAGTTATGCTCGGCGCGTGCGCTCCTGGCTTCTGCTTCCCTTCGTCACGCTCGCGGCCCCGGGTTGTTCGGATGGCGAAGAGGGTGACGGCCCCGGGCCGCAGACGGTCACGCTGATCGCCGGTGAGACCACCCTCGACATCGACACCGGACGGGGTTCGGTCGAGCTTCGGCGCGGCGACGTCGCCATTCTCACGCTCCCCGCCGACGCCTTCGTGCTCGGGAGCGTGGCCGAGGTGGACGATTCGGCGAACTACGACCCGGCCCCGATGATGAACCACGACCCGGCGGCGAACGAGCCCGAGGGGCTCGCGTGGCACCCGGGGAGTCGGCTCTTCGTCCAGCAGAGCACGGCGACATCGGTCACGTTGCGGGTGGCGCACACCGGCGGCTTCGAGTCGGAGGCGGTCTTCGCGGTCGCCGCCGACGATCGGATCCGTGCAGAGCTGCGCCCCCTCGCCGCCGAGCGGCTGGCGTACCTCGGGTTGTCTGCGCAGGTCGGCGCCGACGAGGCGTTCTACGGGCTCGGCGAGTACTTCGACAGCGTGAACCACCGCGGCAAGGTCCGTGCGATGCAGCTCGAGGCCACCGGCGCGCTGGAGAGCACGAACAACGAAGCGCACGTGCCGATCCCGTTCGTGACCGGCACGCGCGGCTTCGGGTTGTTCGTCGAAAACCCATACCCGGCGGCGTTCGACGTGGCCAAGGCCGAGCCCGATCGCGTGGTCGCGACCTTCGGCACGGGCCTGGCGAGCAGCGAGGGCCTGGTGTTCCACCTGTTCGCTGCCGCGCACCCCCTGGACGTGACACGCCACTACTATGCCGTCACCGGCCAGCCGCGGCTGCCTGCCCGCTGGGGTCTCGGGCCGCTGGTGTGGCGTGACGAGAACGACGACCAGGCCCAGGTCGAGGCGGATCTCGCGGCCATCCGCAGCCTGGATCTGGCGACCAGCGCCATCTGGATCGATCGCCCCTACGCCACGGGAGTGAATACCTTCGACTTCGATGCCAAGAAGTTCCCCGACGCGAAGGGGATGGTGGCCAAGGCTCGGGCCCTGGGCTTCCGGGTGTCGCTCTGGCACACGCCCTATCTCGACGAGAAAGATCCGAGCACCCAGAGCCTGCGGGACGAAGCCAAGGCCAAGGGCTACTACCCCGAGCAGAGCGGCATCTTGCTCAACAAGTGGGGCAAGCCCATCGACCTGACCAACCCGGCGGCGTTCGCCTGGTGGCAGAGCTGGATCCAGAAGTACGTCGACATGGGGATCGAGGGCTTCAAGCTGGACTACGGTGAAGACGTGGTGCCGGGGATCTTCGGGGCGCGCAACGTCTGGCGGTTTGCCGACGGAAGCGACGAGCGCACGATGCACGCGCGCTTCCCGCTGTTCTACCACTCGGCGTATGCCGAGCTTTTGGAAGACGAAGGCCAGTTCTTGCTGTGCCGCGCCGGCACGTACGGCGACCAGAAGAACGTCTCGGTGATCTGGCCCGGGGATCTGGACGCGAGCTTCGCCAAGCACGGCGAGCAGATCACCGTCGACGGCAAGAAGGCCGGCGCGGTGGGCGGCCTCCCCGCCGCGTTGATCGCCGGGTTGTCGCTCGGCCCTTCGGGCTTCCCGTTCTTCGGCTCGGACACCGGCGGGTACCGGCACTCGCCCCCCGACAAAGAGCTGTTCACGCGATGGTTCCAGATCACGGCGCTTTCGCCGGTGATGCAGATCGGCACCAGCACCAACGACGTCGCCTGGGAACCCACCGCCGAGAACGGCTTCGACCAAGAGATGCTCGGCTGGTACCGCACGTACACCCGGCTGCACCTCAGGCTCTTTCCGTACATCTGGACCTACGCGCAGCGCCTGAAGATCGACGGGCGTCCGATTCAACGCGCTCTGGGGCTCGCGCACCCCGAGCTGGGCGAGCACCCCGATGACACCTTCTTGCTGGGGGATTCCCTGCTGGTGGCTCCGGTGGTTCTGCGCGGAAAGACCACTCGCGACGTGATGCTCCCGGAAGGGGAGTGGGTCGACTGGTGGACGGGCAAGGCGTTCACCGGTGGGAAGACGGTGAGCGTGGCGGCACCGCTCGATGCGCTGCCGTTGTTCCTGAGGCAGGGTGGCATCGTGCCGTTGCTACGCCCGACCATCGACACCCTGAGCCCGACCACCGACGCCTCGGTCGATTCCTACGCCACCACCCCCGGCGTGCTCTGGGTCCGCATCGCCCCGGGCCCGGCCAGCAAGTTCACGCTGTTCGACGGCGCCGAGATCGAGCAAGAAGACCAGGGCGCGACCCTTTCCCTGGCCAAGACCGACGGCAGCGAGCTGAAGCACGGTGTGGTGTTCGAACAGGTCGGCGTGGCGAAGGCGCCCAGCGCCGTGACCGAGGGCGGGCAGCCCCTCACGAACGCCGGCAGCCTCGCGGCGCTCGAGGCCACGGCGTCGGGCTGGGCGTTCGAACAGGGCGTGCTGCTGATCAAGGTGCCGAGTGGGCCCCGGACCGTGATAGTGAAATACTGAGGCCGCATGCAGATCGACGTCTACGTCCGCCACCTGCTCCGCCACGGGGCCCAGGCCCTCGAGCTCCAGAGCGACCAGGTCGCCCGCTTCTGTTTCGAGACCGGCGAGCGCCTGACCACCAACCGCGTCGATCACAAGCAGCTCGTGACCATGCTGCAAGAGTGCATGAGCACCGAGCAGATCCAGTCCCTGAAGCAGTACGGCAAGGTTTCGTTTTCCCACGACGCCGAGGGCGTGCAAGTCGACGTGGTGGTCGAGACGGAACGCCAAGACAAGTGGCGCATCCGCCTGTCGCCGAAGCGCGATGACGAAGCCGCGCTGGCCGCGGCGCCGCGCCCCCCAATGCTCGAGCCACCGATGCCGCGCGTGCCGCAGGTGCGCGGGTCGATCGTCCCGCCGCCGGTCAACACCACGCCGGGCGAGCCCCGCATCAACGTGTTTCTGCGAGAAATGGTCCGTCTGGGCGCCAGCGACCTGCACCTGGCCACCGGCGTCGAGCCCATGCTGCGCCTGAGCGGTGCCATGACCACGCTCGAGAAGCACGGCAAGCTCACGGCCGACCAACTGCGCACGCTGCTCTTCGAGATATTGCCGGCGCGAAACCGAACGCAGTTCGAAGAGACGTGGGACACCGACTTCGCGCATCCCATCCCGGGGGTGGCGCGGTTCCGCGCCAATTACTTCATGGACTCGAACGGGCCGGGCGCAGTCTTTCGTCAGATCCCCTTCGAGCTGGTTCCAGTCGAGCGCCTGGGGCTGCCGTCGAAGGTGCTCGACCTGTGCTGGCTCACCAAGGGCCTGGTGCTGGTCACCGGCCCCACCGGCAGCGGCAAGAGCACCACCTTGGCCACGCTGATCGACTACGTCAACCAGAACCGCGCCGACCACATCATCACCATCGAGGACCCCATCGAGTTCGTGCACCCCAACAAGCGCTGCCTGGTGAATCAGCGCGAGGTCGGGGTTCACACCAAGACTTTCAAGGCCGCCCTGCGCGCGGCGCTCCGCGAAGACCCGGACATCGTGCTGGTGGGCGAGATGCGCGACCTCGAGACCATCGCCATCGCGGTCGAGACGGCCGAGACCGGACACCTGGTGTTCGGCACGCTGCACACCACCAGCGCCACCAGCACCATCGACCGAATCATCGATCAGTTTCCGCCGGAGCAGCAGGCACAGATCCGCACCATGCTCAGCGAGTCACTCCGCGGCGTCATCGCCCAGGTGCTGTGCAAGAAGAAGGGCGGGGGCCGGGTGGCGGCCTACGAGATCCTGGTGACCACCCCCGCAGTCTCGAACCTGATCCGCGAAGGCAAGACCTATCAGATCGCCAGCTTGCTCCAGACCGGTCGGGCGCTGGGCATGCAGACCATGAACGACCACCTGCTTTCGCACGTGAAAAACGGGTTGGTCGAGCCGAAAGAGGCCTACATGAAGTCGAACGACAAGCAGACGTTCAAGGAGCTGTTGAGCAAGGCCGGCGTGAAGCTGGACTGACCCCGGCGCTCACGCCGGCGCCGGTCGCTCGGACGCGCGCGGAGCAGGCAGCTCGGCCGGGGGCGCCTCCCAGTTCGACATGCGGACCTTCTGCGAGGGCGTGCGCAAGTCCCACACGAGCCCGAGCCAGCTCATCACCCGAAGCGCGTAGTAGCTGAGGTCGATTTCCCACCAGAAGAAGCCCTGGTTGGCCGTCGACTGGTAATAGTGATGGTTGTTGTGCCAGCCCTCACCCAGGGTGACGAGGGCGAGCAAGAGTGAGTTCTTGCTGGTGTCCCGGGTGGCATAGCGCCTGCGCCCGAAGACGTGCGTGACCGAGTTGATCACGAAGGTGCCGTGGTAGAGCAGCGCCGTCGAGAGGAAGAAGCCACCGAACAAAGCGCTCGGCCCTCCCAAGAGCAGACACGCGGCGCCGAGCGCGACCGACGGCACCAGGTGCCAGCGATCGAGCCACACCAGCTCGGGGTACCTCGCGAAGTCCTTGATCTGCTGAGTCGGAGTCGCGTCGTACTTCTCGCACAAGATCCAGCCCATGTGGCTCCACCAGAATCCGCGCTTCGGCGAGTGGATGTCGGAAGGCAGGTCCGAGTGCTTGTGGTGGTGGCGATGGTGACCCGCCCACCACAAGACCCCCTTCTGCGCTGCGGTGCCGCCGCCGAACGCCAGCACGAACTGCATCACCCGCCCGGTCTTGAAAGCACGGTGCGCGAAGTAGCGGTGATAGCCGGCGGTGATGAAGAACATGCGGCTCACGTAGAGCGCGAGCGCGAGCACCGCTTCCTTCCAGCCGAAGCCGGTCCAGACGATGCCCAGCGGCATCACGTGCATCAAGAAGAACGGGACCGACTTCACCCAACTGACCCGCTCATCCGCCCCGCGCGTGTACCCGCTGCCAGCAATTCCCATCCGCAATTGGTAGGAAATGGGCCGTCAGGTTACAGCCACATCTCTGTCATTTCGTCCTGACACGCCCAAACGGCCTATTCTGTGCGCATGCGCTTTTCGGCGGCAGCTTGGGCATCGCTGGGTGTGTGCGCGCTGTGTCCGGCGCTGGTCGCGGCTCAGGGGGGGACACCTCCAAGCCCCACCGGCAGCGCCACGGGCGCACTTCCACCCCAACCCGCGGCGCCGCCGGGCTCCGCCGCACCCGCGCCCGCTCCCAGCCCACCCGCACCCGCGACGGGGCAGCCCGCGCCGGGTTACCCGCCGCCCGGCTACGCGCCGCCCAGCGGATACGGCCAGTATCCACCCCCGGGGTTCGGCTACGGGTATCCGCCGCCGGGCTACTACTACCCACCGCCAGGGTACGGTTGGGGGCCGCCGCCGCCGAAGCCCAAACCCGAGTACCCGGAAGACGCCGCCGCCCTGACCACGCCGTTCATCGACGTCTTGGTGGCGGGCGTGGCGGCCGACAAGCGCTACGACCACTTCTTCACGGTCGGTGTTCAAGGCGGCGCGTATCTCGGCGCTCGCTTCCGAGTGGTGGCCCGCGCGCTGCTCTTCACCACCGAACCGCAGGACGACATGGCCTACGAAGGTTCGTACGGCGCCGACGACACGCTGCCCAACGGCTACGTGGGCGTCGAATCGGACCGGCCGGTGGTTCTCTTCGGCGGCGCCGTCGGGGTCGCGCCGGTCGTGCGTCGCAACTTCGTGTTCGCTCCAGGCGTGGCCTTCCACACGACCAACGTGAGCGACTATGGCTCGATGCTGACGCTCTCGATGCCTTTCGAGTGGGTCACCGACGACGGGACGCGCTTCGGTTTCGAGATCGACATCGGGCGCGCGTTCGGCGGGAAGATCACCGCGCGCTGCGACTTCGACCCATGCACGCCGGGCGACGAACAGGAGCTCGATCGACCTGCGGCGCCAGCGTTCTTCGCGGCCTTCCAGCTGGGCTGGGGCTTCAACCACCCCCCGGCAAAATACCCGGAATCTCGCGCAGTTCGCTGAGCCGCGCCGTTTTCTGGGCTCGAACGGCGCGTCGGGCAGTGCTAGGAAACCGCCTCCCATGGCTCGACCGTCATCGCTCTTGGCCCTCCCCGCGATCGCCGTCTTCGCCTGTGTCGTGCTCGGTTGCGAGAACGACGAGGCACCCAAGCCCGAACCGGCCAAGCCGGCCGCCGCCGCTCCCCAGGGCCCGGCCGCCGCAGCGCCCGCGGCTCCCGCGCCGGTGGCCAACGCCAAGGCCGGTGGCTGCGGCATGGGCGAGGGTCACCCCGAGCAAGCGGGCGGGTGCGGTCAAGCCAAGGCCGAAGCGCCCGGCGGCTGCGGCTGCGCGGGGCACGACACCGGCAGTGCCGACAAGCCCGTGGTCCCCGCGTCCCAGGCGAAGCTCGGCGATCGCACGCGCTGCCCGGTCACCAACTCGGTGTTCGTGGTGAAGACCGACTCGCCCAAGGCCGACCACCTGGGCAAGACGTACCACTTCTGTTGCGAAGGTTGCGTGAACCGGTTCCGGAAGGACCCGAAGCAGTTCCTCGAGACCTAGATCCGAAGCTCCACCCCGGGTGCCACCGCCGCCTCGGCAGGCTCGTAAGACAAGCTCGGGTGAAGCCACGCTTCGACCTGGGCGACGCTGATCCCCTTGCGCCCCGCATAGTCTTCGACCTGATCGCGACCGATCCGCCCGACGTTGAAGTAGCGCGCTTCGGGGTGCGCCAGGTAGATGCCGCTGACGCTGGCGGCCGGCTGCATGGCGAAGCTCTCGGTGAGCGAGATGCCGACCCGCGCCGGGTCGAGCAGCGAGAACAGCTTCAGCTTCTCGCTGTGATCCGGGCACGCCGGATAGCCGAACGCCGGACGGATACCGCGGTAGCGCTCGTCGATCAGGTCCTTGGCCGTGAATCGCTCGCCCTGGCCATAGCCCCACTCGCGGCGGACGCGCTCGTGAAGGTACTCTGCGAACGCTTCCGCGAGCCGATCGGCCAGGGCTTTGACGATGATCGAGTCGTAGTCGTCCAGCAAACGAGCGTAGTGGGCGGCCAGCTCGCGCTCGCCGATGCCCGCCGTGACCGCGAACGCGCCCACCCAGTCGTCCACCCCGCTGCCGATGGGCGCGACGAAGTCTGCGAGCGAGCGACAGGGACCCGCGTCGTGCTTGAGCTGCTGGCGTAGCATCGACAGCCGGCACAGCTCGTCGCGTCGGGCATCGTCACGGTAGAGCACGATGTCGTCGCCGTCGCTCGCGGCGGGCCAGAACCCGTAGACGGCGTTGGCGCGCAGCAGCTTGCCGGCGATGACTTGTTTGAGCTGGCTCTGCGCGTTCTCGAACAAGTCGCGGGCCGCGGGCCCATACAGCGGGTCGTCCAAGAGCGCCGGGTACTTCCCCGGCAGCTCCCATGCGGTGAAGAAGAAGGTCCAGTCGATGTACTTGGCGATCTCGAGCAGCGGTTGATCGAGCAGCAGCCGGGTGCCGGTGAAAGCCGGTCGCGGCACCCCCGCCTTGCCGTGATCGATCTGGGGGCGACGCGCCCGGGCGTCGGAAAGAGCGATCAGCGGCCGCTCGAGCTTGCTCTGATGAATGCGCCGCAGGCGCTCTTGTTCGTCACGCACCGCGCCGACGTAGGCCGCGGATTTCTCGTGGTCCATCAAGGCCGAGACCACGTTGACCGCGCGCGACGCATCGAGCACGTGCAGCGCCGCGCCGGAGTAAGCCGGGGCGATCTTCACCGCGGTGTGTTGTCGGCTGGTGGTCGCGCCGCCGATCAACAGCGGCAGCTTCATGCCCCGACGCTCCATCTCGCGGGCCACGTTCACCATTTCGTCCAGGCTGGGGGTGATCAGGCCGGAAAGCCCGATCAGGTCGGCCTTCTCGGCCACCGCAGCGTCCAGGATCTTGTCGGCCGGGACCATCACGCCCAGGTCCACGACCTGGTAGTTGTTACAGCCCAGGACCACGCCGACGATGTTCTTGCCGATGTCGTGCACGTCGCCCTTGACGGTGGCCATCACCACCTTGGCGTTCGGCGCGGTCGACCCGCTCGCGGCCTTTTCGGCCGCCATGAACGGCTCGAGGTGGGCCACGCCGCGCTTCATCACGCGCGCGCTCTTCACCACCTGAGGCAGGAACATCTTGCCGGCGCCGAACAGATCCCCCACGGTGGCCATCCCCGCCATCATCGGCCCTTCGATCACCGCCAGCGGGCGCCCCAGCTTCTGCCGGGCCTCTTCCACGTCGGCTTCGATGTGGTCGACCACGCCCTGCACCAGCGCGTGCGCGATGCGCTCTTCGACCGACAGCGAACGCCAGGCTTGATCCTGCTCCTTCTTCTTGACCGTGCCCTTCACCGTCTCGGCGATCTCGACCATGCGCTCGGTGGCGTCCGGACGGCGGTCGAACAGCACGTCTTCCACCCGCTCGAGCAGGTTCTTCTCGATCTGCTCGTAGACCACCAGCTGCCCGGCGTTGACGATGCCCATGTCCATGCCGGCGCGGATGGCGTGAAACAAGAAAGCAGAGTGGAACGCTTCGCGGACCGGATCGTTGCCGCGGAACGAGAACGAGAGGTTGCTCACCCCTCCGCTGATCTTCGCGCCGGGCAGGTCGCGCTTGATGGCGCGGGCTGCCTCGATGAACGCCATGGCGAACTGGTTGTGTCCCTCGATGCCGGTGGCGACCGCGAACACGTTGGGGTCGAACACGATGTCGTGGGGGTCGAAGCCGGCCTGCTCGACGAGCAGCCGATAGGCGCGGGTGCAGATCGCCAGCTTGCGTTCGGCGGTCTCGGCCTGCCCTTCTTCATCGAACGCCATGACCACCACACCCGCGCCGTAGCGCCGGCATTTTTTGGCCTTGTCCAGGAAGTCGGCTTCACCCTCTTTCAAGCTGATCGAGTTGACGATGGACTTGCCCTGGATGCATTTGAGCCCCGCCTCGATCACGCTCCATTTCGAGCTGTCGACCATCACCGGCACTCGGCAGATCTCGGGCTCGCTGGCCACCAGGTTCAAGAAGGTGACCATCGCGGCTTCGGAGTCGAGCATGCCCTCGTCCATGTTCACGTCGATGATGTTGGCCCCGCTCCGGACCTGCTCGGCGGCGACTTCGAGGGCCTTCTGATGGTCACCGGCCTTGATCAGATTCGCGAACTTCTTGCTACCGGTGACGTTGGTGCGCTCGCCCACCATGATGAAGTTGCTGCTCGCATCCACGGTCAGGACCTCGAGCCCCGAGTAGCGCGTGGCCGGGACGGCGCTGGGCACCGGGCGCGGCGCCAGGCCGCGCGCCTTGTCGGCGATGGCGCGGATGTGCTCGGGGGTGGTGCCGCAGCACCCCCCGACGATGTTGAACAGCCCCTCTCGGGCAAATTCCGCCAAGAGCGAGCCGGTGATCTCGGGGGTCTCGTCGTACTCGCCGAACGCATTGGGCAACCCCGCGTTCGGGTAGCAGCTGACCAGCACCGGGGCTGCGCGGCTCAGCTCGGCCATGTACGGTCGCATGTCGCGAGCCCCGAGCGCGCAGTTGATCCCGACCGAAATCGGGTTCGCGTGGGCCACGCTCGTCCAGAATGCCTCGACGGTCTGCCCGCTCAGCGTGCGCCCGCTCTTGTCGGTGATGGTCACGCTGAGCATGACCGGCAAGCGCAATTTCCGATCCTCGAACACCTCTTCAGCGGCAAAGATCGCGGCCTTGGCATTCAGCGTGTCGAAGATGGTCTCGATCAAGAGCAGGTCCACGCCGCCGTCCATCAGCGCCCGGATCTGCTCGGCGTAGGCGGCCTTCACTTGATCGAAGGTGACGGCGCGAAACGCCGGCTCGTTCACCCGCGGCGACAGGCTCAGTGAACGCGTGGTCGGCCCGATGGCGCCGGCCACGAAGCGCGGTCGATCGGGTGTCTTCTCGGAATACTTACGGGCCGCCCGCTTGGCGAGCATCGCGGCTTCGACGTTCAGGTCGTAGACCACGCTCTCCAGATCGTAGTCGGCCTGCGAGATGGCCTGGGCACTGAAGGTGTTGGTCTCGATGATGTCCGCGCCGGCCTCGAGGTATGCCTCGTGGATGGCGCTCGCCACGTCCGGGCGGGTGAGCACCACCAGGTCGTTGTTGCCCTTGAGCTCTTTCGGGTGCCGCTCGAAGCGCGTTCCACGGAAGTCGGCCTCGCCGAGACGGTAGCCCTGAATGGCGGTGCCCATGGCGCCGTCGAGGATCAAGATGCGCTCACGCGCGAGCTTCTGGATGAGGCGGGTCGTTTCGGTCATTTCGCGAGCTTCCTGGGCTTCTTCTCGGCAAAGGCGGTGACGACTTCGAAGTAGGGCTTGGTGCGCTCGCGGGACGTGACCCGGCATTCGAGCACCTCGAGGCCGACGCTGGCCAAGAGGGCGCGCAGCGCCTCGGGGTCGAAGCCGGGCTGAACGTGGCCATACGCGGCGGTCACGTCGCGGTGAGAGTGCGCAGCAAGCGTCACCAGCGCCAGCGTTCCCCCGGGACGCAGCACGCGAGCGGCTTCCCCCAGAGCCCGCTCGGGGCGCTCGGCATAGGTCAGCGCGCTCAGCATCAGCACCTGATCGAAGCTCGCGTCGGCGATCTCGAGAGCGTGCATGTCGCCGACCTCGACCCGCACGTTGGGGTGACGGGCGAGACGCTCGCGCGCCGCTTGAACCACGCGCTCGCTGCGGTCGATGCAAGTGATGCTTCGCGCGCGCTGCGCGAGCAGGTCGGCGATGGCGCCGTCCCCCGAACCCACGTCGAGCACGTCGCCGAGGCGCACGAAGCCGAACAGGCCGCGCGCGGTGGCTTCCCACGTGCGCCCGGGCGAATAGTGGCGGTCCATCTGCCCAGCGATGAAGTCGGGCCAGGGCTCCGGGCCGGCGGCTCGTAGCCGCTGCCGACGTGCGCGGTCGGCCTGGAGCAGCGTGTCGTCGAGATCCGCGCGCACCAGCTCCCAGACCCGGCGCGCGTCTCCGGGCATGGACACGTCGTTGACCGCATACTTGGTGGAAGCACCAATCTTGCGATCGCGGAGCAGGCCCGCCTCGCGCAGGCGACCCAGGTGGGTCGACACCCGCGATTGCGGCAGCTCGGTGATCGAGGTGAGCTCCGCCACGCTCAGCTCTTCGTCGGCCAAGAGCGCCAAGAGCCGCACCCGGGTGGCGTCCCCGAACAGGTGCAGCAGCTCGACGGTCGAATCGACGGTGGGCATCTATCCGTTCATCCTGATGACCGGATAGATGCTAGGAGCCGGCTCCGGCGCGGTCAAGCACGCCAATGAGAAAAGCCCGGAGGAGAGCCTCCGGGCTTCGATCACCAGCGACCGGCGCCTACTTCTCTTTGGTGGGAGGCGGTGGCGCCCCGCCCTCGGCGGCGGGCGGCGTCCACCCACCCGCCGGGGGGGTCCACCCGGGGGGCGGTTGCCAGCCGGGTGGGGGCTGGAAGCCCGGCG
>JAKLKA010000136.1 GCA_023150915.1 Polyangiaceae bacterium | reverse complement strand
CCTTCACCGCGCAGGAAGCGTGACGCCGCGTCTTCGCGGCGGCGCGATTCGTGCGCGAGCGGGCGAGACCGACCCCAAGGCGCAGCTCCGGACGCTGCCCCGCCCGCGCCCGCGCCCACGCCCGCGCCCGCGCCCGCGACCCTCGCGAAGCCCCGGTCAGAGCGCGCTCTCGTAGATTTCCAGGATCTCCCCCGGGTGCGCGGGCCGCCGAGCCGCTGACAGGTTTGCCATGTCCACGAAGGCAACCGCCGCGCACTCGGCCAGATCCCCGGCGCCCACACCCACCTCCGACAGCCGGGTCGGATGGTGGCAGGCGGTGAGCAGCTCCGACACCGCGGCCGCCGCCTTCAGCGCGGCTTGGTCCGGCGCGAGCCCGCTCGTATCGGCGCCCAGCGCGCGAGCGACCTCGGCCAACCGTTCGTGGGTCGCGCGGTTGCCGGCATGGAATTGCAGCACGTGCGGTAGCAAGATGCCGTTGCCCGTGCCGTGGGCCACGCCATGTCGCGCGCCCAGGGTGTGGCTCATGCCGTGCACCAGCCCCACCTGCGCGCTGGCGATGGCCCAGCCGGCCAGCGTCGCGGCGCTCTGCATCTCGGAGCGCGCCGCGAGATCGTCGCCTTGCGTGACCACGCGCGCCAGGTTCTTCGCGATCAAACGGATGGCGTGCAGGGCTTGGGCATCGGCCATCGGGTTCGACTGACGGCTGGTGTACGCCTCGATGGCGTGCGTCAGCGCGTCCATGCCCGTGGCAGCGGTCAGCCCCGGAGGCAGACCCAGGGTCAGCGTCGGATCGAGGATCGCCAGGTTCGGCGTGACGAATCGGTCGACGATGTAGGCCTTGATCCGGAGCGCGTGGTTCTTGATCACCGCTGCGCTGGTCACCTCGCTGCCGGTGCCGGCCGTGGTGGGCACCGACACGTGGAACAGCTGCGGACCCGTGAGGTGGTGAATGCCCAGCGTCTCGATGGCGCGCAGATCCCCCGTCAGGGCGACGCACACCCCCTTGGCCGTGTCGATCACGCTCCCTCCGCCCAGCGAGAGCACCGCGTCCACCGCGTGCGCGCGACCGAGGGAAGCTGCGCGGTCGATCACCTCGAGCCCCGAATCTTGGGGGATCTCGGCGAAGGTGGCCGCCACGCGCTCCCCGAGGACGGCCTCGACGCGCGCGAGAAGGCCAGCCGCAACCACCCCCGGATCGGTGAGCACCAGCACCCGCGACTTTCCCTCTTGGCTGAGCTCGGAGTGCAGGCGCGCCAGGCTGCCCGGGCCCGAGACGATGCGGGTCGTGGGCTCGTAGTCGTACGAGAGCGAGCGCGGGCGCCGCACCAACAGCTTGTGGCCGAGCTTCGCGTCGGGGTCAGCCTGAGCGCCCACGTGGATGTGCTTCAGCTCGGTGTACTCGGCGAGGCCGTGATGCCCCATCTCGCGGCCGATGCCGCTGTGTTTCATGCCGCCGAACGGCGCGTGCTCGTGGAACACGTGCCAGTCATTGATCCAGACCGTGCCGGTCCTGAGCTGCTCGGCCACGCGCTCGGCCCGCGCCAGATCGCGGCTCCAGATGCCGCCGCCCAGGCCATAGTCCGAGTCGTTCGCGATGGCGATGGCCTCGGCCTCGTCGCGATAGCGCAGCACCGAGAGCACCGGGCCGAAGATCTCTTCGCGCGCGATCTTCATGCCCGGCGTGACGTCGGCGAAGATGGTCGGCTCGACGAAGAACCCGTCGAAGCCGGAGACGGCCGCTCGCCCACCGCCGCACACCAGGCGCGCGCCGTCGTGCTTGCCATGCTCCACGTAGCGCTCGAAGGTCTCCCGCTGCCGCGCGTTCACCACCGGCCCGATGCGCGTTCGCGGATCGAGCTGGTAGCCGACGGTGAGGGCCCGGGCGCGGCGCGCCAGCTCTTCCAGGAAGCGATCGTGCAGGCGCTCGGGCAAGAGCAAGCGCGTGCCCGACTCGCAGACCTGCCCACTGTGCAAGAAGGTGGCGAACAGCGCGCCGTCGATGGCCAGATCGAGGTCGGCGTCCTCGAGCACGATGTTTGCGCTCTTGCCGCCCAGCTCGAGCGAGACGCGCTTCATCCCGTCGGCGCAGGCCTTCCACACTTCTTTTCCCACGGCGGTGCTGCCGGTGAACGCGACGCGATCCACCCCCGGGTGGCGACACAACAGCTGCCCGACCTCGCGACCCGGCCCCACGATCACGTTGACCACGCCGGCCGGAATGCGCGACTTCTGCACCAGCTTGGCCAGCGCCAGCGCCGAGAGCGGCGTCTCCGGTGAGGGCTTGAGCACCAGCGTGTTCCCGGTCGAGAGCGCCATCCCCAGCTTCCACACCGCCATCAGCAGCGGGAAGTTCCAGGGGATGATCGCCGCGCACACTCCGAGCGGTTCCCGGCGGACGCGGTTGGTCGCTGGGAAGAAGGGGTTCTTTCCGGGCACCTGCTCGGTCCAGGGGAACTGGTGCGCGGCGTAGCGCGCCGTCTCGCGAAGGAAGCGCGCGGCCTGGAACACGTCGCTGCCGGTGCGAGCCACGACGCCGCCCGAGTCGAGGGCCTCGATCAAGGCCAGCTCCGAGATGTGGGCCTGGATCAAGTCGGCGAGCTCCATCACTCGGGCGCCGCGCTCCGCCGGATCCAGGCCGCTCCACTGCCCCGAGTCGAAGGCCCGTCGGGCCGCCTCGACGGCCTGCCCGACCTCGACCTCGCCAGCCGCCGCCACGGTGCCCAGGGGCTGTCCGGTGCCAGGGTCCACGGTCTCGAAGCGCCCGCCGTCGCGCGCGTCCACCAGCTCCCCACCGATGAACAAGCGATGGTGATCCATGCCGCGGTGCTACCCCGCGGGTCCGGGCCTGACAAGCGCCGCCGGCGGTGGTACTCGTCGCCGCGCATGCGCAGCCGGGTGGCGAGCACCGATGGTCCGCCGGCGGGCGCCGAGCTCGTCGACGTGAATCGCCTGAACCTGGGTTGGCTGGTGAAGCTGCGCTGGGCGAGCATCGGCGGGCAGGCTGCGACCATCTTGGGCGTCGAATACGCCATGGGCGTGCCGCTGCCGCTCGCCCCACTCACCGCCATCGTTGGCGTCGAGGTGGGCACCAACCTCGCCTGCGCCGTCTGGCACCGGCGGCGCCCGGCGGTGCGCGAGCGTCATCTGGCCCTGCTGATCGCCCTCGACCTGATGCTGTTCACCGGGTTGCTCTACCTCACCGGCGGGCCGACCAACCCCTTCAGCTCGCTGTACCTGGTGCACTTGTCGCTGGCGGCCCTGGCGGTGGGCCCGCGTTTCACCTGGGCGCTGGTCGCGCTCACCCTGGCCTGTTCGGCGGCCTTGTTCCAGGGGCACGTCCCGCTCGAGATGGGCGGGCACGACCACGCGGCCATGGGCCACTATGGCATGCACCTCAAGGGCATGTGGGTCGCGTTGGGCGTGGCTGCGGTGTTCATCGTCTACTTCCTCGATCGCCTAAAGCGGGCGCTGGCCGATCGCGAGGTCGAGCTCCGGCGTGCGCGCGAGCGCACCGCGCGACAAGAGCGCCTGGCCGGGTTGGCCGCGCTGGCCGCGGGTGCGGCCCACGAGCTCGCCTCGCCTCTCGCGACCATCGCCGTCGTCGCCAAAGAGCTCGAGCGCAGCCTGGCGGCTGCTCCCGCCGCGGACGACGCCCGCTTGATCCGCAGCGAGGTCACTCGCTGCAGTGACATCTTGGCCGAGCTGGCGGTGGACGCGGGCCAAGCGCGAGGCGATCCGCCCACCAGCGTCCGGCTGGGCGAGCTGATTGCCAGCGTGAAGCTTGGTCTGGGCGATGATGCGCGGATCGTGACCCAGCTCGACGCCGCGCTCGCGGCCCGCGAGATCCGCACCCACGTTCGCCTCTTGACGCGGGCGCTGAAGAGCATCGTCGACAACGGGCTCGATGCGGTCGGCGAGGGCGGCCAGGTTCGGCTCGAGGCCCAGCTGCTCGGCGACCGCCTGAGCCTGTCGGTGATCGACGACGGCCCGGGCATGTCGCCCGAGGTACTCGCACGCGCTCTCGACCCGTTCTTCACGACCAAACCCACCGGGCAGGGCATGGGGCTGGGCCTGTTCTTGGCCGCCAGCGTGGCCGAGCAACTGGGGGGTGAGCTCCAGCTGCGTTCCGAGCTCGGCTCGGGCACGGCCGTGACCCTGGAGATCCCCGCATGACCGAGACCGCTGACCGGCAGACCATCTTGATCGTCGACGACGACGAAGTGCTTCGCAAGCGCCTGGTGCGCGCATTTGCCGACCGCGGCTTCGAGGCGCTCGGCGCCGCCGGGTTCGACGAGGCCGTGCAGCTGGCCGAGGCCGATCCGCCGGAGCTGTGCGTGGTCGATCTGCGCATGCCCGGTCGCGGCGGCCTCGAGCTGCTCTCGGAGTTGAAGCGCATCGAGCCGCACACCGAGGTGGTGATCCTGACTGGCTATGGCAGCATCGCCACGGCCATCGATGCCGTGCGGCTGGGTGCGGTCTACTTCCTGCCCAA
The DNA here is from genome assembly GCA_023150915.1 of Polyangiaceae bacterium. GTDB lineage: Bacteria > Myxococcota_A > Polyangia > Polyangiales > Polyangiaceae > JADJKB01. The sequence goes on along the minus strand of JAKLKA010000136.1, from coordinate 13,984 downwards.
GCCCGCCGACGCCGATGACATCTTGGCCGCGTTCGATCGCGGCCGGGCGCCGCCGTCGACCGATGCGGGGGACCCGACCGCACCGTCGCTGGCGCGCACCGAGTGGGAGCACATCCAGCGGGTGCTCACCGATGCGGGCGGCAACATCTCCGAGGCCGCTCGCCGGCTGGGCATCCATCGGCGCTCGCTCCAGCGGAAGCTGCAAAAATTGCCGCCTGGCAAGTAGCCGTGATCCGTCAGCCTGCGACAACGTGTCGCAGACCCGATCGCCGAAAGCGGGGCTACGAAGGTGGCATGACCAAGCTCGTTGCTGCGCTCGCCCTGGCCGTGCTTCCTGCATGCGGCAGCGACCCCGAGCCGGTGGCTCGGGATCTGGCCCATGTGACCTCGGGCAAGGGCCAGTTCTCCGCGGCATTCACCCCGCACCCCGATCCCCCCACCACCGGCGACAACGCGCTCGACATCACGCTGCGGGACGCGCACGGCTCCCCGGTCGAGGGCGCCACCCTCCAGATCGAGCCGTGGATGCCCGGCCACGGGCACGGCTCGCCGGTGGTCCCCGAGATCGGCGAGCTGGGCGGCGGCAGCTACCACGCAACCCAGATCGACTTCATCATGCCCGGCTACTGGGAGCTCACCGTGGCCGTCACCGCTCACGACGTTCGCGACGAGTTCGTGGTCCCTTGCGACGTGAAGTGAGGCGACCGGTGCAGCGGCAGCTCGCGTCCACCGCGCTGGGGGCGGCCCTCTTCGCGCTGGCCGGCGCGGTGCGCGCCCAGGCCTGTTGCACGGCCACCGGCTCGAGCGAGCTCGGGGTCGTCGGCCGCTGCCACTTCGCCGTGCTCGCGTCGCAGCTCAGCTACGACCGCGGGTTCGGCAGCGTGGATGCGCGCGGAAAGTACCAGAGCCTCGACGGGTCGCGGGTGGACGACGCCGTCCTGACCCTGGCGGGGGGCGTGCGTCTCGGCACCCCCGCGCTGCAGGCGCATGCGGCGGTGCCGCTGCGGCTGCAGCATCGCGAGCTCCGCGGGCTGCCGGCGGCCACGCGGCTCGGCCCCGGTGACGCGTCACTGGGCCTTCGCGCGATGGTGGTCGAAGATCTGGTGGCCGGGCTCGATCTCTCCGAGCCGCGCACGCTGTTGCCCTTCATCGAGCTGTTCGTGGCGGGCCGCTTTCCGACTGGGCGCGACGCCAGCGACTCGGACACGCCCACCCAGGCCGACGTGACGGGCGAAGGCGCGTGGAGCCTGCTCGGGGGCGCGCAGATCACCAAGTTCGTAACCCTGCACCAGGCCGTGGTTGCGACCGGCAGCTACGCGCGCCGCTTTCCCCACGACGTGACCGGTGCGAATGGGCAGACCCGCCGCTACGCGCCCGGCGACGAGGTGGACGCGAAGCTGGCCTACGTGAACGTGTTCGACCTGTTCTGGTCGGCGACCCTGTTCTCGACAGCGCGGTTCACCGCCCGCGCCGCGAACGACGGGGTCGCCGTGCCCGACAGCGATACCCGTCGGGTGCGCTTCGGGGGCGGCGTCTCGCACTACCTCAGTTATCCGTACTGGCAGCTGACCTTCTCTGCCTCGTTCGATCCGCCGGTGGACGACTTCGCCAAGAACGTGCCCTTTGCGAGCGTCACGGCGGGCCTCACGGTGCAACGGAACTTCACCTATTGATCATGACCGCACGAACCTTCCATGTGCTGCTCGCGATCGCCGCCTCACTCACGGCGTGTGGTGGTGGCTCGGCCGCCGGCCCGAGCGACGCGCAGATCTCGGCTGCCCGCAGAGCCGTGCCAGCCGGCGCCAGGGTCTTCGCGCTCTACTGCGGGTCGTGCCACGGCGAGCATGGCACCGCCCCGATGGCGCCCGCGGTGCTGGGCCCGAGCGCGCTTCGCCGGCCCGAGCTCGGAACGGTTGCCGGGCTTCAGCAATACCTGAAGCGGACCATGCCGCCGGGCAAGCCGGGTAACCTCTCGGACACGCAATACCGCGACGTGGCCGAGTACATGCTCCGGGTGCAGGCGACCAAGCGTTGACTCAACGTCGACCGAGCGCCGTCACGGTGTCGCGGATGGCGGCGTCGATGGTCGACACCGACAACGGCTTGAGCAACACCGGCCGCCCGGTTTGCTGGAGGCGGTCTTGCAGCTCGGCTCCGAGCACGCCACCGGTCATGAACACCACCCGCTTCGCCGCTTCGGCGTCGAGCGAGCCCAGAAGGTCGACGCCCGTCTCGTCCGGCATCATCACGTCACACAGCACGACGTCGTAGGCGTTGGCGGCCAGCAGCGCCCGGGCCGGGGCCGCGCCGCTCGCGGTGTCAATCTCATGACGCTCGGCGAGCAGGCGACCGAGGCTCTTCCGCACCCCGTCGTCGTCGTCGATCACCAGCACTCGAAAGCGGGAATCAGCCAAAAACCGGCCACGCTGCCCGACCGAACGCGGCCAGGCCCTGACCCGAGCATGCCCCGAGTCGGCGATCCCGTCACCTGGCCGATCTGCCAGTTGTATTTCCCTTGAAGCTCTGATCGAAATGGCCTCGATTGGCCCAATCTTCGTCCAAGCCTCCGCGCCGCCGAGCCGAGCGGCGCAGCCCGCCGGGCGGAAGCCGCGACGTGACCCCCACCGAGCTCCGGCTGCGGGACCACGCCCGCTTCGTGGCGGCGGTGTACGAAGTCACGGTAGAAGCCGGCGAAATCACCCACTTCGAACCGCTGGTGATGAGCGCCCCGCCCCGCTGGTCGGTGCGCTGCCACGAGACCCTGTTCAACAGTGCCCAGCCCTGCAAGGGCTGCCCCGCGCTCGCCGCCCGGCGCACGAGCACTCGCGCCGAGCTGGCCGTGCTCGGCACCCCCGGCGCCAGCTTTCGCATCGCGCTGGCCGACCCCCTCGGGGACGGGCGCTTTCGGGTGCACGTGATGCAGCTCACCGATGCCGCGGTCAGCACCCTTTCCCGCACGCGGATCGACCGCCGCGTGCAGCGCGCCGAGCTGTCGACCCGCGAGCGCGCGGTGCTCGAGCTGCTGCTCCTCGGGCGCACCTCGGCGGACATCAGCAAGGCGCTCGATATCACGGAGCGAACGGCGCGGTTCCACGTCGCCAACGTGCTCGACAAGCTCGAGGTCGAGTCGCGGAGCGACCTCTTCCGACTGCTGCTCTGAGCAGAGGCGGGGCTTTCGCGCCTGGGCCTTCGAGCGTCGGGTGCTGCACCGAGCAGGCGCGGCCCGCCAGGGGGCGGGGATCACGGCCCCTCCGGTCGGCAGTTTCGGGCGGCTTGGGCCCGCGCGGAAGGCGGCGTATCGTCCCGGCCGTGAGGAGAGGGCCATGACGGACAGTCGAGTCGAGCGGGTCATTCAGGTCGAAGACGATCGCACCGGCATGAGCCCGCGCACCTTGAAGCGCGCGCTGCTCGATCACCTCACCTTCACGCAGTCCAAGGACCTGCGCTCGGCGACGCTGCTCGACGTCAACTTCGCGCTGGCGCACACCGTGCGCGATCGACTGGTCCGCCGCTGGATGAAGACGCAGCGCACCTATCAAGAGCGCGATCCCAAGCGGATCTACTATCTCTCGGCCGAGTTCTTGCTCGGGCGATTCCTGGGCAACAACCTGATCAACCTGGGGCTCTACGACTTCGCCGAGCGCGGTCTGCGAGAGTACGGCATCGAGCTCGCCGACGTGCTGGACGAAGAGCGCGATCCCGGGTTGGGCAACGGCGGTCTGGGGCGGCTGGCGGCCTGCTTCCTCGACTCGATGGCGACGCTCGAGTTGCCCGGGTACGGCTATGGCATCCGCTACGAGTTCGGCATCTTTCGCCAAGGCATCGCCGACGGGCAGCAGGTCGAACACCCGGACGACTGGCTCGAGTTCGGCAGCCCGTGGGAGTTCCCGCGTCCCGAGTACGCGGTCGAAGTGCAGTTCGGGGGCCGGGTGGTCACCACCGAAGACGAGCACGGGCACTCGGCACGCTGGGTCGACGGTACGCGGGTGTTCGGCATCCCCTTCGACTACCCGATTGCCGGCCACGGCAACGACACGGTGAACACGCTGCGGCTGTGGGCGGCACGCGCCACCCGCGAGTTCGATCTCGAGGTGTTCAACGACGGCGACTATCGGCGCGCGGTCGAGGAAAAGGCGCTCTCCGAGAGCATCTCGAAGGTGCTGTACCCGAAAGACGAGACCCCGGCCGGCAAAGAGCTGCGGCTCAAGCAGCAATATTTCTTCGTGGCTTGCTCGATCCGCGACATCTTGCGGCGCTACAAGAAGACCCACACGTCGTTCGACCAGCTGCCCGCGAAGGCCGCGATCCAGCTGAACGACACTCACCCCGCCATCACGGTGGCAGAGCTGATGCGGGTCCTGGTCGACCGCGAGCGCGTGCCGTGGGAGCGCGCCTGGGAGATCACGCAGAACACGCTCGCCTACACCAACCACACGCTCTTGCCCGAAGCGCTCGAGAAGTGGCCGGTCGAGCTGTTCGAGCGCCTGCTTCCGCGCCACCTCTCCATCATCTACGAGATCAACCATCGCTTCTTGCGCCAAGTGCACGTGCGCTGGCCCGGCGACGACGACAAGAAGCGCAAGCTGTCGCTGATCGACGAGGGCCCGCCGCGTCAGGTGCGGATGGCGAACCTGGCGGTGGTCGGCTGTCACAGCATCAACGGGGTTGCCGCCCTGCACAGCGAGCTGGTCAAGCGCGACCTCTTCCCCGAGTTCGTCGAGCTCTGGCCCGAGCGCTTCAACAACAAGACCAACGGCGTCACGCCGCGCCGCTGGCTCATGGGCTGCAACCGGCCGCTGGCTGCCGCCGTCGAGCGGCGCATCGGCAGCGGGTTCGCGACCCGGCTCGACGAGCTTCGAAAGCTGGCCCCGCTGGCCGACGATCGCGAGCTGCAGGACGAGCTCTGGCAGATCAAGCAGGGGCACAAGGCCAGTCTGGCGCGCATGGTGGCGGATGAGGTCGGCGTGACCCTCGACCCACAGATGCTGTTCGACGTGCAGGTCAAGCGCATCCACGAGTACAAGCGCCAGCTGATGTGCGCGCTGCACGTGATCGTGCTCTACCGCCGGCTGCGCTTCTTGAACCAAGACATCCTCCCCCGCGCGGTGATCATCGGCGGCAAGGCCGCACCGGGGTATGCGCGGGCGAAGAAGCACATTCGGTTGATCAACGACATCGCCTCGGTGGTGAACGCCGACCCCGTCGTGGCCGGCCGCTTGGCGTGCGTCTTCGTGCCGAACTACAGCGTGTCGCGCGCCGAGCGGATCATCCCAGCGGCGAATCTCTCGGAGCAGATCAGCACCGCCGGAAAAGAGGCCTCGGGCACCGGCAACATGAAGTTCCAGATGAACGGGGCACTCACCATCGGCACCCTCGACGGCGCGAACGTCGAGATCCGGGAGCAAGTCGGCGCCGACAACTTCTTCTTGTTTGGCCTCACCGCCGAAGAGGCGGCCGCCACCTACGCTCGGGGCCACGACCCCGAGCGACATGTGCGGGGCTGCGAAGAGCTCGCCGGCGCCCTCGAGCTGCTCGAGCGGGGCTTCTTCTCGCCCGACGAGCCGGAGCTCTACCGCGACGTCGCCACCTATGTGCGGCAGCACGACCCCTACCTGATCGCGGCCGACTTCGCTGATTACCTGGCCTGCCAGGCCCGGGTGGAGCGCGCTTACCTCGACCGTGCCGGGTGGATGCACAAGGTGGTGAAGAACATCGCGCACTCGGGCACGTTCTCCAGCGATCGCACCATCTCGGAATACGCCCGCGAGATCTGGCAGGCCGAGCCCGTGCACATCGAGCTCGAGCCGTACGTCGACCCGAGCTAGCGCTCGTCGTCGATCTCTATCTTCACTCGCAGCCGCGCGGCCAGCTCGCCCAGCACCCGCTTCCGCTCGGCGGGCTCGGTCGCGGCGCGCAGCTCGCTCAGGTTCCGCGCAAAGCCCGCGACATCGGCCTCGGAGAGTGCCCGCTCGAGCTCGTCGCGCAGGCGCTTGGCCAGCGCCGGGGCTTGGCCGTCGGTGCTGACGGCCACGCGGACCGAGCCGGCCTGCGCCACCGCCACGTGATGAAACCCGTTGTGTCCCGGCTGATCCACGGCGCACAGGGGGATGCGCCGCTGCGTGCAGCGTGGGCCCAGCTCGGAGAGCAGCGCCGCGTCGCGATCGGCAAGGACCACCAGCCACGCCTCGCCGAGATCGCCCGGATCGAATCCCCGCCGTTCGAGCGCGATCCGACCGCTGGCGGCCAAGAGCTCGAGCTCGGGGCAAGGCGCGGGCGCGATCACGGTCACGGCCGCATCGGCAGCCGCGAGGTCCCGGGCCCGGCGCGCGGCCTCGCTGCTCGAACCGATCACCAGGCAGCGCTTGCCTGCAAGCTGAAGTGCGACGATGAAGCTCACTTCTTGTCCTTCGGCGGCGGAGGCTTCTCCACCGCGGGCACGGCAGTCTTGGTCGTGAACTTCAGCTCGCGCTCGGCCTCGCCCACGCGCTGCAAGAAGAGCCCCGTGAAGGTGCTGAACAAGGCGTCGCCCGGCGCCGCGGTGGCGGTGCCGGTGGGGCGGCTGACCCAGCGTTTGATCTTGTTCAGGATCTCTGCGCTGACCGGGTTCACCTGGACCTTTGCAGTCAGATAGATGCTTGCCCCCACCGGCACCTGCGCGCTGGTGCCGATGGGCAGGCGTCGCGCGTCCGCGCAGCGGCGGATCACGCCGTCGACGCTGATCGCCGCGCTGGACTTCGAGCCGCCGGGGCGGGTCGTCTCCACCAGGTAGACCTCGTCCCAGACGTGCCAGGTGATCTTGCACGTCTGGGCGGTGGTCGAGACCGGGTCCTTCGACCCGACCTGGTGCACCGCGGCGGTCAGCACGATGGTGGTGGGCAGCCCGCGGCTGAGCTTCTTCCGGATCTCCGCGTCCACGATGTCGCGGAACGAGACGTCCATGTAGAGCTGAGTTTTCTGGTGATTCCAGGTGTAGCGCGCGTCACGCGGCGGATCTTTCTTCTCTTGGGCGAGGGCCGGCCCGGCCCAGGCGATCAGACACGCGGCCCCGGCTGCCGCCAGCGCCCGAGCAGGTCGGGCCGGCATCGTCACCGATTCCCTTCGCCGCGCACCGGCACGAACCCGAGGACGTTGGAGAACGCGAACGCGAAGCCGCCCGCCGCGGTATCCATCCGGAAGCCCAGGTTCGCGGTCAGATCCACCGGGATCAGCTGGAAGCGGGAGTAGCCCCGGGCGGGGTGAGTCAGGTCCCGACGGTGCGCCACGCCGTACACGCCGGCGCTGCCGAAGAAGTCGATGCCATAGACCGAGCGCTGCCCACGATACAGCGGCACGCGATACTCGGTGCCGATCTTGGCGGCGTAGTGGCCGTAACGCACCTCGACGATGGCGTTGTCCAAGAAGTTCGGCGGTGGCCGCCGATCGACGTTCATGCCGAGCATGCGCCCCGGCAAGAAGTCGCTGTAGTCGCCCACGTAATACTGCTCGAAGAACGGGGCGTCGCCGGAGATGGCCCCGCCGAACAGCTCGAGCCGGAGCACGTGCTGCTTCCACGGCAGCTGCCACCAGCGCGAGGCCGCGAGATCGATCTTCTGGTAGGCGTAGTCGCTGCCGAGGGGCGTCAGACCCACCTCGCCGGCCACGGTGCCGAACCAGCCCCGGGTGGGCAAGAACGGATGGTCGCGCGTGTCGTGTTGCAGCACGCCGCGGGCCGTGGAGAGCACGCTCTTGCCGGGCAAGATGTCGAACAAGATCGGCTCGCGATCGATGCCGCGAACGTGGGACGCCGCGCGGGGCACCGAGGTGTCGAGGCGTTCGAGGCGGTAGTTCAGCCAGAGCTGGGTCGGGACCGACAGGTCGCGGCCCACGCCCAGCATGCCGCCGAAGCGCTTGTAGCGGACCACCGCATAGTCGGTGAACTGCTTGAGTTGGGCCGGATCGGCGGTGGCGACATCCGCGTTGCCGAAATAGTCCTGGGCGTCGTTGAACAGCAGCGTGGCACTGGTCATCCAGCGACCGCCCAGGAAGGCCGGGTCCAAGAAGCGCACGCGCAGGGCGAGCTGCTCTTGCGCCAGCCCGACCGCGGCGCCGAAGGTGATGCCCGTGCCGGCCAGGTTGGTCTCGGCCACGTCGACGCCGGCATAGGCGGTGAGCGGACGAGCATTGCCCCGCTTGTCTGCGTCGGCGCTCAGGCCCATCCACAAGTCGTTGACGATGATGGTGTTGCGTTCTTCGACGTCGATCACCAGCACCACGTGCCCGCGGGTCGAGCCCTTGCGCAGCGAGAACTGTACGTCGCGAAAGAAGCCGGTCCCCAGCAAGCGATAGCGGGTGAGCTCGACCTCGGTGTCGTCGACGTCGATCACGTCCCCGGGCTTGAACGGGACGTAGCGCATCACCACCCGCGAGCGAGTGCGGCGGTTGCCGCGCACCTCGATGGCGTCGAGCGTGTAGCGGACCCGCGCATCCGAGGGCGCGCTGGCCTCGGCATCCGGTTCCGCGGCGGGCTCGGGTGGGCGCTCGCGTGGCGGGCGCTCGCGCGCGGCAGGGGGGGCCACTCCCGTTGGGGCGGGCGGTTCGTTCGTGCCCCAGGTGTCCGGCGCGGGCGGCGGCGCCGGCGGCACGGTGGGCTCGGCGGGGGCCGCCGCTTCGCTCGGGGGAGCCGCCGCCTGCGCGCGAAGCGCGCGGGGGAAGAGCAACGTGGCGAGCGTGAGCACGGTAGCGGCACGGCGCCGCATCGGGGATTCGACGGACGCGTGCCAGCGCCCATTCAACCGGGCGTGGCCTGGTCGTTCGAAGCCCGAGTGCGGCCAACGCCTCACGTTCTGGGAGCGTAGTCCAGCTGGCGCCCGGCGTCAGCGAGGGTGATTGACGCGACAGCCGCCGATTGTCGGATAGACTTCGACCCGTGCCGCTCGAGAGAGGCCACGTCGTCGGGGGTCGCTACACCTTGCGCCGAGCGCTGGGGGAGGGGGGCATCGGCGTGGTCTGGGAGGCCGACAGCTCGCTCTTCGGGCCGGTGGCGCTGAAGCTACTCAAGCACGACCTGGCCCGCGACCCCGAGGCCGTGGACCGGTTCGCGAGCGAAGCCCGGTCGGCGGCCAGCATTGCCCACGAGCACGTCGTGGCCATCTATGACATCGGCGCCACCAGCGACGACGTGCCGTTCATCGTGATGGAGCTCTGCGACGGCGAGACGCTCGAGACGACGGTCGCTGCACGCGGTGCCCTGGGGTACGAGTACGCTTGCGAGCTGTGCTGCCAGGTGCTCTTGGCGCTGCGCGCGGCCCACGAGCAGCGCATCGTCCACCGGGATCTCAAACCGGCGAACATCATGGTGGTGCACCCCGAACCGGACCGGCCGCAGGCCAAGGTGCTCGACTTCGGGATCGCCTGCCGGCTCAGCGCCGAGCGACAGCACTCCGACGGTCGCGTCTTCGGAACGCCCAGCTACATGGCACCCGAGCAGGTGCTCGGGCGGCCCGCCGATCAGCGCGCCGATCTGTACGCGGTCGGGGCCATCCTCTACGAGCTCACGACCGGCAAGCGTGCGTTCTCGGGGCGCAGCGAGGCCGAGATCATGTCCAACGTGCTGCAGCGGCCGCCGATGCCTCTCCGGGCATACGATCGGACCTTCCCTGCGGCGCTCGAGGCGCTGATTCGCCGCTGTCTTTCCAAAGATCCCGCTCAGCGCCCGGCCAGTGCCGAAGCATTGTTCGACGAGCTGGTCCGATTCCTCCCGCCGCCCGCGCGCGCGAGCGCGAGCCGCGAGCGCAAGAAGAGCTTGCCTCTCCCCCTGGTTCAGCGCACCCCGCCGGTCCGCGACCAGCTGGTCAGCGAGCCGGCGCTGCCGCTGGTGCGGAAGGGAAGGGGCGCCGAGCCCGGCGAGAAGCGCAAGGCGGTCCTCGAGCTGGTCAGCGATCCTTCCGCGCCGAACGACGACGACTGACGCTCACTTCTTGGGGCGGAAATACTTGGTCGCCCGCTTCTGCCCCTTGGTCGTCAGCTCGCCCGACGCCACGAGCTTCTTCGTGGGCAGCACCAGATCTTTGGTGGTCACGCCCAGCGCCTTGGCGATCTCCCGCGCCCCCGAGCCGGGCTGGTCCGCCACGTGGCGCACGATGCGACTGGCCAGCGAGTCGAGCTCCGACGACGAGCGCTTGTTGCCACGAGCAAGCGTCTTCGACATCGGCTTGTCACGCACGGGCTTGGGGGGTGGCCCCAGGGCGTCGGAGACCGCCTCGAGCGCGGCGCGGCGCACCAGATCTGCGATCTCGCGGACGAAAGCGTCCACGCGCGTGCGTATCAGCCGGTCCAGTTCGGTCATGGGGGACGACGATTTCAGCAAGGGGATTTCCCTGTCAAGGGGCCCGACCTGGTTGACGTATAGTCATTTTTGCGTGAAGTAGGGAGCGTGCAGCCGCCTCGCGAACGGATCCCCACGCTTCCGGATGGGGTGGCGGCACAGCACGGGGTTCTCGCGGCCAGTATTCGCAAGCTTCGCCACGCCCACGCCACGGGTGGGCCTTGGGAAGACCTGGCCCTGCTCATCGACCAGCTGATCGCCGAGGTGCGCGGTCACTTCGAGTACGAAGAGCTGGTGATGGAGCGCGGCGGCTACCCCGAGCTGGAACAGCACCGCTCGATGCACGCCTCGTTCTTGCGCCGGCTCGTCGCCCTTCGTGCCGAATGCGAGCGGCGCGAGAGCGAGCTGATGGGCGTGTTGGTCGAGCTCTTGGAGTCGTGGTTCAAGTCGCACGAGCAGACGGCCGACCGCCGCGCCGCAGAGTTTCTGGGCTTGGACGAGTAGTCACGCCCGGACGAAGGCTGCCGGGTCGCCGTCGTTCCAGCGCGGCGATCGCTCGTACATCCCCGAGAGCGCTCGCAGGCGCCCAGCCAGGTCGGGCGTGAGCTGCGCGGCGTCGACGCGAAACGCCCAGTTGCCCTCGACGGTGCCCGGGGTGTTCATGCGCGCCTCGCTGCCCAGCCCCAGCGCATCTTGGAGCGGGAAGATGGCGAGGTTGGCGACCGAGGCCAGCGCGGCCCGGACCAGCGCCCAGTGGATCTCGCCGTCGGGGGTGCCCAGATAGTTGCGTGCCCGCAGCCGCTCGGTATCGACGATGCTCGAGTACCACCCGACCGTGGTGTCGTTGTCGTGGGTGCCGGTGTACACGGCCGTGTTGCGGGCGTACCGGTGCGGCAGATAGTCGTTGGGCTCGTCGCTGCCGAAGGCGAACTGCAGCACACGCATGCCCGGCAGCTCGAAGCGGTCGCGCAGTGCGTGGACCTCTGGGGTCAAGATGCCCAGGTCTTCGGCCAGGAACGGCAAGCCACCGAACGCTTCGCGGACGCGCTCGAACAGCGCCTCGCCCGGCACGGTCACGAAGCGGCCGACCCGGGCGTCGGTCGAGCCGGCGGGGATCTCCCAGTAGCGGCGGAACGCGATGAAGTGGTCCAGGCGGACGGCGTCGAAGCGACCGAGCGTCACGGCCAGGCGGCGGAGCCACCACTCGAAGCCGCGCTCGGCCATCACGTCCCAGCGATAGAGCGGGTTACCCCAGAGCTGGCCCGTGGCGCTGAACGCGTCGGGGGGTACGCCGGCCACCACCGTGGGGCGTCCGGCGCCGTCCAGGAAGAACGAGTCGGTCGCGCTCCACACGTCGGCGCTGTCATGGGCCACGAACATGGGCACGTCGCCCAAGAGTGCCACGTTGCGCGTGCGGCAATGGCCCTGCAGCCGACGCCACTGGCGTCGAAACCAGAGCTGGACGTGCTCGTGCAGCGAGATCTCTTCGGCCAGCTGGCGCCGAGCGTGCGCCAGGGCGGCAGGCTCGCGCGCTCGCAGCTCGTCGGGCCAATCGACCCAGCCGCCGGCGTGGCGGGTCTTCAGCGCACAGAACAGGGTCCAGTCGTCCAGCCAGGGGCTCGAGGCGCGCAGCTCGGCCAGCTCGTCGCGGTCCGCGGTGGCGCTGCGCGCCACGGCGGCGCCGTGTGCCTTGCGCAGGCGGTCCTCGCGAAAGCGCTGAATGCCGCTCCAGCCCGGGGCCGGGCTCTCGTCGACGTCTCGCGCATCGAGCAAGCCCTCGTCTTTCAGATCGAACAAGCTGACCAGCCAGGGGCTGCCGGCGAACGACGAGGGGCTGTCGTACGGTGAGCCCGAATACCCAGGGGGCACCACGGGCAACATCTGCCACCAGGTCTGGCCCGCGGCCGCCAGGTAGTCGGCGAAGGCGCGCGCTTCGGGCCCCAGATCGCCGAAGCCGTGGGGGCCCGGGAGCGAGGTCGGGTGGAGCAAGATGCCGCTCGCGCGCTCGGTGAGCAAGGCGACCGGCGTCACCCGTCCGCGGCTCCGTCCGAGGGCACATCGGCCGCAGCTTCGTCGGGTTTGGGGGGCCGAAGCATCGATACCAAGATGGACACCGCGAGGACCCCGGCGATGACTCCCAGGCTGACCAGGTTCGGGACCTTCACCACCTGCGTGAGCAGCATCTTCGCGCCGATGAATACCAAGATCACCGCCAGGCCCAGATCCAGGTAGTGGAAGCGGCTCATCATGCCGGCGAGCATGAAGTACAGCGAGCGCAGCCCCAAGATGGCGAAGATGTTCGAGGTGTAGACGATGTACACGTCGTCCGAGACTGCGAGCACCGCCGGCACCGAGTCGACCGCGAAGAGCACGTCGGTGAACTCGACCACCAAGAGCACCAGGAACAGCGGCGTGGCGTAGCGCAGGCCGCCTTGGATCACGAAGAACTTGTCGCCGTCCCGCTGATCGGTGGTGCGCAAGTACTTGCGGGCGAAGCGGAGCGCGAGGTTCGCCTCGGGATCCACGGCGTCGCCCTCTTTCTTGAACGCCAGCTTGATGCCGGTGAGCACCAAGAAGCCGCCGAACACGTACATCATCCAATGGAAGCGGTGCAAGAGGGCGCTGCCCGCCAGGATGAAGATGGCGCGCATGATGACTGCGCCGACGATGCCCCAGAACAAGATGCGCTGCTGCTCGCGCTCGCGGACGCCGAAGTACGAGAAGATCACCAGGAACACGAACAGGTTGTCGACCGAGAGCGACTTCTCGACCAGGTAAGCCACGAGGTACGTGACCGACTTGTCGAGGCTCATGCGCTGATGAACCCAGCCGGCAAAGAGCAGCGCGGCCACGATCGCCACCACGCTGCGTACGCTGGCCTCTCGGAACGAGACCGCGTTCGAGCTCTTGCCGACCAGCAGCCGATCGAGCGTCATGGTCGCGAGCACCGCGCCCACGAACGCCAGCCAATCGAGCCAAGTCGCGCTTCCGAGCATTCGAGCGGGGGGTGCTAACACGCCACGGTCAGGGGGCGCCAGGGCGCCGCGTATCGAAACCTGCTCACACCATTTGTTCGGGCTGCCTGGCCCGGTCTTTGCGCCGCCAAACGCCTTGCAAGATGCGGGCCCCGACGTCCAGCCGGATGAAGGCGAGCATGGCTGCGAGGACGGCGACCAGGCCGCCCCCGGCGATCCAGCGGTTGTACTCCTCGCGCACGAAGACCTTCCCCTCTCCAACGCGGGGGATGCCCTTGGGCTCGGGCGGGAAGGCGTATTGCTTGGCCAGGGCCTCGAGGCTGGTCAGATGAACCACCGGCACGCCGCGCTCGGCGAACCGCAGCATCACCGAGTCTGCCAGGTCGGCGCCCCGAGGCGGCTCCATGTTGAGGCCCGGCTTGAACTGCTTCTTGCCCACGTGGGTGCCCACCGACGCGGTGCCGCCGCCGACGTTCACGTACACCTTGATGGGCTTGTTGCCGGCCTTCGCGTCGAAGAGCTGCATGCGCTGGTCGATGCCGTCGGCCAGGTTCTTGGCGTCGATCTTGTCGACGCCCGCGCGCTCGATGCCCTGGTCGATGAGCTTGCGGCCCTCTTCGGACATGCCGAAGCCGTAGTCTTCGATGCCGCCCCGCGAGGCCGCGACCGAGCGAAAACCGAAGATCCGCTTGTCGAAGAGGGCCTT